>CAKZXL010000613.1 GCA_937883885.1 uncultured Aquincola sp.
CATGGAGTTGTAGACGAAGGCCGGGTTGCCCATGTGCTTGAGGCCCAGCGCCATGCCCACGCCGATGGCCAGGCCCTGGCCCAGCGAGCCGCCGGAGATTTCCATGCCGGGGGTGTAGGTGGCCATGCCCGACATGGGCAGGCGGCTGTCGTCGCTGCCATAGGTGTCGAGTTCGGTTTCAGGAATCACGCCGGCCTCGATCAGCGCCGCATAAAACGCGATGGCGTAATGGCCGTGCGACAGCAGGAAGCGGTCACGGCCTTGCCACTCGGGCTCGGCCGGCCGCAGCTTCAGCGCATGGCCGTAGGCCACCGCCAGCACGTCGGCATATCCCAGGGCCTGGCCGATGTAGCCCTGGCCTTGCACCTCGCCCATGCGCAGGGCATAGCGGCGGATGCGGTAGGCGCACTGGCGCAGCCGCGCCAGCAGGTCGTGTTGTTCAGTCATGGAGAACCTCAGAGTTACTTCAGGATGGAGGCCGGCACGTACGACACGAGTGCCAGCACGCCGAAGGCGACCAGGTAGAAGGGGCCGAGCTCACGCACCGTCTGCCCCACCTTCACCTTGGCCAGCGCGCTGGTGATGAAGAGCGTGGTGCCCACCGGCGGCGTGTAGAGGCCGATGGCGAGGTTCACCACCATCATGATCCCGAGCTGGGTCATGTCCATGCCGATGGCGTTGGCCATGGGCACGAAGACGGGGGTGAGCAGCAGCACCGCGGCCGGCAGGTCGATGAACATGCCCAGGAACAGCATCATCAGGTTCATCATGACGATGACCATCCAGCCGGCATGCACGTTCTGCTGCACCCAGCTGGCGATGCCGGTGGGCATCTGGTCGAAGGTGAGCAGCCAGCCGATGGCGGCCGAGGCCATGATGACCAGCAGCACCACCCCGGTGGCCAGGCCCGAATGCACCACCGCTTCATGCAGCCGCCGCCAGCTCAGGTCGCGGTACACCAGCACCGACACCGCACCCGCATACAGCGTGGACAGCACGGCCACCTCGGTGGGCGTGGCGATGCCGAAGCGCAGGAAGATGATGATGAGCACCGGCAGCAGCACCGCCGGCGCCGCGTACAGCAGATGGCGGCGGAAGGCAGGGCCGTCGAAAGGCGCCGTCTCGCGCGGGAAGTGGCGGCGCTTGCCCACCCACCAGCAGGCCACCATGAAGCCGCCGCACATCAGCAGCCCCGGCAGCACGCCGGCCACGAACAGCGACGCGATGGACGCATTGGACGTGAGGGCGAACAGGATCATCGGGATCGACGGCGGGATCAGGATGTCGATCGTGGCCGCCGCCGCCAGCGTGGCCGCCGAGAAGGCCGGCGGATAGCCCAGCCGCTTGTGCCAGGGAATCAGCAGCGAGCCGATGGCCGAGGCATCGGCCACCGCCGAGCCCGAGACGCCGCCGAACAGCGTGGACGACAGCACGCCCACCTGGGCAGGCCCGCCGTGGAAGCGTCCGATCAGCGTGCTGAGCACACCCACCAGCGCTTCGCCCAGCTTGCCGCCCATCATCAGCGAGCCGGTGAGCATGAAGAACGGGATGGCGATGAGCGGAAAGCTCTGCACCTGCGCCACCATCTGCTGCACCAGCAGGTCCAGCGGCACACGGTCGGAGCTGGCCGCCGCCGCCAGCGCCGCCACCAGCAGCGCATGGGCGATGGGCATGGCGATGACCGCCGCACCCATGAACACGAAAAGGATCAAGGCCGTCATGGCAAGGTCTCCGGCTTACCAGTGCGCCACCGGCACCGGGGGTTGGACCTCGGGCGCGGCGCTCACGCGGTCGGCGGTCCAGGCGGCCCAGGCCGACTGCAGCGCCAGCAGGCCCAGCATCACCATGCCCACCATCACGCAGGCATAGGTGATGGAGCCGGGGATGTTCAGGATGGGCGTGCGCTCGTCATGCACGATGGGCAGCATCTGCCAGGTGGCCCAGCCCAGCGTGCCGTACAGGCCCGCCACCAGCAGCCAGCTGAACACCGCCACCACGCGCCGCGCCGCTGGCGGCAGCACTTCCACCAGGAAGGTGGTGGTGATGTGCACACCGCTGGCCGCGGCCAGCACCACGCCCGACATCACCAGCCACGGGAACAGCAGCTCGGGCACTTCGTTGGCCCACTGCAGGCTGGCCCCGGTGGCATAGCGCAGCACGGTGTTGGCCACCAGGATCACGAAGATGACGCTGGTGCTGAGCCACAGCGTGACGCGGCACAAGGCCGTGACCACGCGTTCGATGGTGTTCATCGCAGGCCTCCTTCAGTTGCTGCGGGCGGCGGCCACCACCTTCTTGACGTAGGGGCCGATGGGGCCGGCGGCCCACTTCTCCTCCACCTTGGCGGTGGCTTTTTCAAAGGCGGCCTTGTCCACCGTCGTCACCTGCACGCCCTTGGCTTTGAGGTCGGCCAGCAGGCTCTCGTCGGCCTCTTGCGAGAGCTTGCGCTGCAGCGTGGTGGCCTCGGCCGCGGCCTCGGTCACGGCCTTGCGGTCGGCTTCACTCAGGCGGTCCCAGCTGCGCTTGCTCATCAGCAACGGCGTCATCTGGAACTGGTGGCTGGTCAAGGCCAGGTGCTTCTGCACCTCGTACAGCTTGCTGGCGTGGAAGTTGGCCAGCGGGTTCTCCTGCCCGTCCACCACGCCCTGCTGCAGCGCCACGTACAGCTCGGCGAACTTGATCTGCTGCGCCTCGGCGCCCAGCGCCTGCATGATGTCCACCAGCACCGAGTCGGGCGGCGTGCGCATCTTCAGGCCCTTGACGTCTTCCACCTTGCTGATGGGCCGCTTGCCGTTGGTCATGTGGCGGATGCCGTTGTCCCAGTAGCCCAGCACCACCATGCCCTTGGCCGCGGTCTTGTCGGCCAGCTCCTTGCCCAGCGGGCCGTCCAGCAGCTTGAAGGCCTGGGCCGAGGTGGCGAACAGGAAGGGCATGCCATAGGCCGCGTACTCGGGCACCGCGGCCGACACCGCGCCTTGCGAATTGGCGGTGATGTCCAGCGCGCCGGTGCGCACCGCGGTGACCATGGCCGCGTCGTCGCCCAGCTGCGCCGAAGGCGCCACCTGCACCTCGATGCGGCCGCCGGTCCTGGCCTTGAGCACCTCGGCGAACTTGACCGCAGCCTCATGGCGCGGATTGCCCGGCGCGGCGCCATGGCCCAGCGTGAGCTTGAGCGGATCGGCCGCGGCGATGGCCGGGCCCAGCAGGCCGGCCACGGCCAGCGCAGCCATCAGGCGATGGAAGGTGTGTCGTTGCATGGTGTCGTCTCCAGGTGTTGTGATGGACTGCAAGGCCCGCGGGCGCGGGCCGACAAGCTCAATGGATCAACATGCCGCCGTTCACGTCCAGCGTGATGCCGGTGCAATAGGCCGACAGCTCGCTGGCCAGGAACACGCAGGCGCCGGCCACGTCGGAGGCCGCGCCCAGCCGGTTCAGCGGAATGGTCTCGGCGATTTCCTTCTTGCGCTCGGGCGTCAGCTTGCCCTGGGTGATGTCGGTCTCGATCGGGCCCGGGGTGATGCAGTTGACGCGGATGCCCTGGGGGCCGAATTCACGCGCCATCGCACGCGCCAGGCCCAGCACGCCGGCCTTGGCCGCCGAGTAGTGCGGCCCGCCGAAGATGCCGCCGCCGCGCTGCGCCGACACCGACGAGATGCAGATGATGGAGCCGCCCTGCCCCGCCTGCATGGCCGGCAGCACCGCCTGCGTCATGTAGAGCGTGCCACGCAGGCTCACGTCCAGCACGCGGTCGTAGTCGGCGCCGGTGATCTCCAGCGTCTTCACCGGCTGGGTGATGCCGGCGTTGTTGAGCAGCACGTCGATGCGGCCGAACCGGGCCATCACCTCGGCCGCTGCACGCTCGCAGGCCGCCTTGTCGGTGACGTCGGCCACCAGGCCCAGGTGGCCTTCGCCCAGGCGGGCGGCGGCGGCCGCCGGGTCGGCGCGTTCCAGGTCCAGCAGCACCACCTTCGCCCCCTGCGCCGCCATCTGGCGGGCGGTGGCAAAACCCAGCCCGTTGAGCCCGGCACCGCCGGTGATCACCGCAACCTTGTCCTTGAGCAGCATGTCCGCGTCTCCTTGTGTTTGACGGCGCGATGTTCATGGCCGCCGGGGTTGAAGACAAGCGAAGAGTTGTCAGCCTAAGATGACGAACCTTCATCCAACGCAGGGGTTCACCCGCATGGCCAGCGTCCCACCCATCGCCAGCCTGCTGGCCTTCGAAGCCGTGGCCCGCCGCCGCAGCTTTGCGCTGGCGGCGGCCGAGCTGCACCTCACCGCCTCGGCCATCAGCCACCAGATCAGCAAGCTGGAAGCGCAGCTGGCGGTGCGCCTGTTCGAGCGCAGCGCGCACGGCGTGCGCCTGAGCCCGGCCGGCGAGGCCTACCTGTCACGCGTGGGCGGCGCCATCGCGGCGCTGGCCGCGGCCACCGACGACATGAAGCAGGGCGTGAGCAACAGCCTGTACGTGCACTCGGCGCCCAGCATCGCCAGCCTGTGGTTGATGCCGCGGCTGCGCGGCTTTGCCGAGGCGCATCCCGACATCACGCTCAACCTGTCGGCCGCGCACACGCACAGCGACTTCGGCCTTGGCCAGGCCGACATCGACATTCGTTACGGCGTGCCCGAATGGCCCGACCTGGAGGTGGAGCCGCTGTTCGAAGAGCTGATCCTGCCGCTGGCCAGCCCGGAGTTCATCCGCACGCACAAGCTGCGGCGCATCGAGCAGCTGCTGGAAGTGCCGCTGATCCAGAGCAACGTCAGCATCGTGCAATGGTCCGACTGGTTCCGCGCCTTCAGCGACCGGCGGGCGCCCGACCGCTTCGGCGTGCGCTTCGACCGCGCGCAGATGTCGCTGGACGCGGCCACCCAGGGTTTGGGCGTGGCGCTGGAAAGCGCGGTGAACGCCGGCGGCCACCTGGCCAGCGGCGCGCTGCGGCCGGTGTTCGGCTATGAGCAGGCCATCAAGGTGAAGGCGCATTTCGCGGTCTACCCGCCGCGCCATGCCCGCCGGCCGGCGTTGGTGGCCTTCCTGGCCTGGCTGCACAGTGAAGCCAGCAGGACGCGGCAGGTGCACGGGCGCAGCGCCCGCCCTCGGCGCCACCCGGCCTAGGGATGCACACAGCGCCAGGCCTTGTGCATACATCTTCAGCCCCTAGACTGCCGCCATGACCCGCCTGTCCGAGCAACTGCGCGAAGCCATCGAAGAAGAGATCGCCACCGGCGTGCTGCTGCCCGGCACGCACCTGGACGAAGTGGAACTGGCGCGGCGCTTCGGTGTGTCGCGCACGCCGATCCGTGAGGCGCTGAGCCTGCTGCTGGGCGAAGGCCTGATCGAGAACCGGCCGCGGCGCGGCGCGGTGGTCACGCAGCTGTCGCCGCTGCGGCTGGTGGAGATGTTCGAGGTGATGGCCGAGCTGGAGGCCATGTGCGCGCGCCTGGCCTCACGCCGCATCACCGAGGCGGAGCTGGCCGCGATGGACGAGGCCCATGCCGCCTGCCGCGATGCAGCCCAGGGCGCCGACACCGACGCCTACTTCTATGCCAACGAGCGCTTTCACTACGCGCTCTACACCGCTTCGCACAACACCTTCCT
The DNA here is from genome assembly GCA_937883885.1 of uncultured Aquincola sp. The sequence continues at coordinate 5,594 of CAKZXL010000613.1, forward strand.
GGCCGAGCAGGCCACGGCCCTGCAGCGCAAGCTGCGGCCCTACCGGCGCCTGCAGCTGCGCGTGCGCCACCGGCTGATGGGCTCGTTCACCGAGCACCAGGCCATCCTCGACGCCTTGCATGCCGGCGACACAGAAGCGGCGGTGCGCAGCGTGCGCGCCCACGTGCTGGTGCAGGGCGAGCGCTTTGCCGACTTGATCGCCAGCCTGAACCGCCTCGGCGAGCCCACACCCTCGGGTTGACACGGGTCGGCGAAGTCCGACAACGTATACCCTGATGGCGCCTGTGTATGCACCAACTAGATTGGTGCACACAGTACGACCATAACGAGGAGACAACCCATGCACAAGAAGCTGGCGTGCCTGCCGCTGGCCGCCGCATTGCTGTGGGCGGCCGGCGCCGAAGCCCGCGTCGTTCGCATCACCATCGACAGCAGCACGCCGGTGGCCGGCGGGCCGTTCGGCAGCGCTGGTGCCTATGAGTTGCTGCGCGGCACGGCCTATGGCGAGATCGACCCCGCCGACCCGCGCAACGCGCTGATCACCGACATCGAACTGGCCCCGCGCAATGCCAACGGCAAGGTGGCCTATGCCGCGCAGTTCGCGCTGCACAAGCCGGTGGACATGGGCCGGGCCTCGGGCGTGATGGTCTACAACGTGCCCAACCGCGGCAACCTGGCCACGCCTTACACCGCCGACGATCCGGGCTTTCTCTGGCGCCGCGGCGACGTGCTGCTGCAAAGCGCCTGGCAGGGCGACCTGCCCATCACCTCGCCCACCGCCAACAGCCTGGGCATCGACGTGCCCATCGCCCGCAACGCCGACGGCACGCCGGTGACCGGCCCGGTGGTGCAGCGCTTCGTGGCCGTCAATGCGGCCAGTGGCGGCGCCTGGCAAACCACGCAAAGCCTGCCCGCCTCGCGCATGCCGGCCACGCTGGAGACGGCCGGCACCACGCTGGTCTCGGCCACGCGTGAGACGCCGGCCGGCGTCAAGTCGGGCGTGGTCACCATCCCGCCCGGCGACTATGCCTTTGCCGATTGCCGCAGCACCCCCTTCCCCGGCCTGCCCGACCCCACGCGGCTGTGCCTGAAGAACGGCTTCGATCCCGCGCTGCTGTACGAGCTGGTGTACACGGCGCGCGACCCCCTGGTGCTGGGCGTGGGCAATGCGGCGATGCGCGACGTGATCGCCTTCTTCCGCCATGAGGCGCAGGACGATGCCGGCACCGCCAATCCGCTGGCCGCGCGGGTGCAGACGGTCATCGGCTTCGGCAATTCGCAGTCGGGCCGCTTCCAGAAGCACATGATCAACAACGGCTTCAACGAAGACGAGCAAGGCCGGCGTGTGTGGGACGGCGTCAACACCAACATCGCCGGCATGATGGGCAGCTTCAACATCCGCTTTGCGCAGCCCGGCGAGATTGCCGAGCTGTACCTGCCCGGCGCCGATGGCCCGCTGTGGTGGGCCGACTATGAAGACACCGCACGCGGCCGACCGGCCTGGGGCCTGCTGACCCGCTGCAGCCGCAACAACACCTGCCCCAAGATCATGGAGACCTATGGCGGGCCGGAGATGTGGTACAGCCGCGGCAGCGTCGGCATTGCGGGCACCCGCGGCAGCGAAGACCTGCCACTGCCCGCCAACGTGCGCCGCTACTACCACGCCGGCACCGGCCATGGCGGCGGCCAGGGCGGCTACAACCTGGGCACACGCCCGGCCAACCCGGCGCAACTGGCCGGCAACCCCAATCCGCAGAACTACATCAACCGCGCGCTGTATGTGGCGATGGTCGACTGGGTGCGCAGCAACCGCGAGCCGCCGCCTTCGGCCTACCCACGCGTCGGCGATGGCACGCTGGTGGCCGCCACCTCGGCCGCGATGGGCTGGCCCGCCATTCCCAACGCGCCGCGGCCCGACGGCGTGGTGAACCCGGTGCTCGACTACGACTTCGGCCCCGGCTTCCGCTACAACGACGGCTCGGGCGTCATCAGCCAGGTGCCGCCCACCATCCGGCAGGTGATCCCGACGCTGGTGCCACGGGTGGATGCCGATGGCAACGAGGTGGCCGGCGTGCGCTCGCTGCTGCACCGGCTGCCGCTGGGCACCTACACCGCCTGGGCGCCGATCGCCAGCGGGCCGCTGCAGGGCCGTGAAGCGTCGCTGGCTTCGGGCTACATCCCCTTTGCCAAGACCCGGGCCGAGCGGCTGGCCAGCCGCGACCCGCGGCCGTCGATCGAGGAGCGCTACCCCAACCTGTGGGCCTACTACGCCCGCGCCACGGCCGAGTCCAACAAGCTGGTGCGCGACCGCCTGATGCTGCCCGACGATGCCGCCCGGCAGCTGCGCCGGGTGCTGAACGACATGCTGGCCAGCGGCCTGCTGCCCAGCAAGGGCCTGCCGCCGCAGCTGCTGCAAACCCCCACCGCCCCATGACCAGGAGCCCTTCCATGAGCCTTGCCTTGCGCACCGCCGCCCTGGCCCTGCTGGCCGCCACCGCCAGCGCCCCGGTGTGGGCCTTCAGCTTCACCAGCAGCAGCTACAGCACCTCGGCCACCGCC
>CAKZXL010000614.1 GCA_937883885.1 uncultured Aquincola sp.
AGATGCAGCAGATCGTCGAGGCGCTGCACGAGGCCGGCGACTCGGCCTTTGCCGCCGGCGTGCCGCTGGTGATCTCGCACCACAAGTGCGCCGGGCCCGCGAACTGGGGCCGCACCAGGGAGACGCTGCCGCTGATCGAGTCGCTCGCGCAGCGCCAGAAGATCGCGATGGACGTCTACCCCTACGTCGCCGGTTCCACCGTGCTGCGCGAGGACCTGGTCGACGGCGTGATCGACGTGCTCTTGACCTGGTCCGACCCGCATCCCGAGATGACCGGCCGGCTGGTGTCGGACATCGCGCGCGAATGGGGCGTGAGCGAGCAGGAGGCCTGCCTGCGGCTGAAGCCCGGCGGCGCCTGCTATTTCCAGATGCAGGAAGAGGACGTGGAGCGCGTGATCGCGCATCCGCTGACCATGATCGGCAGCGACGGCCTGCCGCACGACCGCCATCCGCATCCGCGGCTGTGGGGCGCGTTTCCGCGGGTGCTGGCGCGCTACTGGCGCGAGCGCCAGCTGTTCACGCTGGAGCAGGCGGTGCACAAGATGACGGGGCTGACCGCCCGCAACTTCCGCATTGCCGGCCGCGGCCTGCTGCAGCCCGGCCTGCACGCCGACGTGGTGGTGTTCGACCCGCAGCAGGTGGCCGACACCGCCACCTACGACCACCCCATCAGCGTCAGCCGCGGCATCCGCCGCGTCTACGTCAACGGCGCGCTGGCCTATGCGGAAGCGCCCGACGGCCAGCCGGCGCAGGTGCTGGCGCGGGCGGGGCGGATGCTGCGGCGGGGGTGACGCAGGAGAAGCCGGATGCGCTGATCAGGCAAGCACCTTCAGCCCGTGCTTGTCAACGACGGACAACAGCTTCAGGGCCATGCCGCTGGGTCGCTTGGTGCCGGCTTCCCACTTCTGGATGGTCGATTCGCTGGTGTTGAGGTAGCGGGCGAACACCGGCTGGCTGACATGCGCCCGCTCACGGATGCGCTTGATCTGCTGGGGGTCGATGTCCGGCGGTGCGGACAGGCAGGATTCATCGAACTCCCGCATCGTGGCCTTGTCGATCGCACCCACCTTCAGCAGCGCCTGCGCTGAAGCGTGGATGGCTTCGAAGGCTTCGCTCTTGAACTTTCGCTTGCTAGCCATGGCATATCTCCTGGAACTGACGGGAGGCGATGAGGGCGCTGACCTGCGAGTCGGTAAGGCGTGCGTAGGCTTTGGCAAGCAACCGGAAGCCGGCCAACTCATCGTCATCGATGTTGGCACGCTGATTCTTGGCGAAGAGGTACTCATACACCCAGAAGCGCCCGCCCTTCGCGAGGATCAAGGAGCGGTGCATGTTGTCGTTCAACCGCTTCTTGAAGACTCCGCCACCCACGTCATCCGCCTGACCGGCCATCACTTGACGCATCGCCGAGCACAGTTGCGCGTCTTCGATGCCCGCCTTACTGGCGTCTTTGCTGAATCTGCCTGTCTTGAAGACACGGCTGGTAGCCTGGCTACCCATCGTTAGAAGTCTAGCACCAGGTGCTAGTGCATGGAACCTGCGAACGGTTCTACGCGGTCGCCACCACCGCCCGCGGCGCGGGCGTGCGGATCATCATCAGCGCCACCAGCACGCAGGCCGCGCCGGCCACGAAGAGGGCGGGCGAGTACGAGGCCAACACCGCGCGCGACCAGCCAGCGCCATAGGCGGCGGTGGCGGCGCCCAGCTGGTGCGCGGCGAACACCCAGCCGAAGACCAGCGGTGCGCGGGCCGGGCCGAAGGTGGCGGCGGCCAGCTTGACCGTGGGTGGCACGGTGGCAATCCAGTCGAGCCCGTAGAAGGCCGCGAAGACCGACAGGCCCATCAGCGTGAAGTCGGAGTAGGGCAGCCAGAACAGCGACAGGCCACGCAGCCCGTAGTACCAGAACAGCAGCTTGCGGTTGTCGAAGCGGTCGGACAGATAACCCGACAGCGTGGTGCCCACCAGGTCGAAGATACCCATCATTGCCAGCACCGAAGCCGCGGGCACCGCGCCCAGGCCCTGGTCGCTGCACAGCGAGATGAAGTGCGTCTGGATCAGCCCGTTGGTGCTGAGCCCGCAGACGAAGAAGCTGCCCGCCAGGATCCAGAACATCGGCACCCGCGCCGCACTGGCCAGCGTGCGGAAGGGCAGCCCCCAGTCGGCCGGCGGCGCCGCGGCGGGCGCGGCCGCCTGCGGGTCGGCGCCGTAGGGCTGCAGGCCGATGGCGGACGGATGGTCGCGCATGAACAGCGTGACCAGCAGCGCCACCAGCGCCGCCATGGCCACCACGGGCGCCACCGCCCAGCGCCAGCCATGGTGTTCGATCAGCCATGCGGCCATGGGCAGGAACAGCAGCTGCCCGGTGGCGGTGCTGCCGGCCAGCAGGCCCATCACCAGGCCCTTGCGCTGCACGAACCAGCGGTTGGCCACCACCGCGCCCAGCACCATGGCCGTGAGCCCGGTGCCGATGCCCAGGGCCAGCCCCCACAGCGCAAAGGCCTGCGGCAGCGTGCGCATCACCGTGCCCAGCAGCAGCGCAGTGCCGATGACCGTGGCGGCCACGGCCACCACGCGTGAGACGCTGTAGCGCATCAACACCACCGCCGCGAACGGCCCCAGCAGGCCGAACAGGGCGAAGCGCGTGGCGAAGATGGACGACAGCTGCGTGGTGCTCCAGCCGAACTCCTGCGCCAGCGGCTGCATCAACGCACCGGGCAGGCCCAGCGCGGCCGAGGTGGTGAGCATCGCCAGGAAGGTGAGGGCGGCCACCACCCAGGCGTAGTGGATGCCCCGCTTGTGCAGGGCGGCGGCCAGGTGGGCTGCGGGCATGGATTTGTTCCCTCGTCTTTGGCGTGTGGCTTTATGATAGTGACCTCCATCAAAAAAGCAACGAGGCACGGCGCATGAAGGTGAGCAAGGAGCAGGCGCAGCAGAACAAGCAGGCGCTGCTGGAAGCGGCGGGGCGGCTCTTCAAGCAGCACGGCGTGGATGGCGTGGGCGTGGCCGACATCTGCCGCGAGGCCGGGCTGACGCAGGGCGCGCTGTACAAGCACTTCACCGACAAGCAGGACCTGGTGGCGCAGTCGTTCGAGCGCGCCTTCCGCCAGGGCTTCGACCGCATCACGGCGGTGCCGGCCGGCCAGTCGCCCAGCCTGGACACCTACCTGCGCAGCTACCTGAGCCGGCGCCTGCGCGACGACCTGTCCGCCGGCTGCCCGCTGATGGCCACGGCCTGCGAAACCGCGCGGCAGAGCGAGCCGGTCAGCCGCAACTTCACCAGCGCCTTCGTGGAATTGCGCCAGGGCCTGCAGGCGGTGCTGCCCACCCCACCCGACGCCAGCGCCGAAGACACCCGCCAGCAGGCCACGATGGCGGTGGCCGCCCTGCTGGGCGCGGTGGCCTTGTCGCGCGGCATGTTGAAGGCCGACAAGGACCTGGCCGACCAGGTGCTGGCCGACGTGCAGGCCTGCCTGACCCGGCTGCAGCAGCAGGCCTGACGCAGGAGCAGCAGCGCCTGCAGCGGCCCGTATCACCGGCCGCCACCGGAGAACGCCTTGCCCCACTTCACGCTTCAGTACAGCGCCAATGCCCAGCCCCTGGATGTCGGAGCCTGCCTGGCCGCGGTCAATGCGGCGCTGGCCGAATCGGGCCACTTCCAGGAGCTGGACATCAAGAGCCGCGCCTTGCGCGTGGACGACTTCCAGGTGGGCGTGGTGCCGCAGGGCCGCGCCTTCATCGCCGGCCAGCTGGCGGTGCTCACCGGCCGCAGCGACGAGACGCGGCGCGAGATGGGGGCGCTGGCGCTGAAGGCCCTGCTGTCTTGCCTGAAGGCCACGCCGGGCCTGCACCTGCAGGTGTCGGTCGAGGTGGTGGAGATGCAGCGTGAGATCTACGCCAAGGCCATCCTGGCGGGTTGATCCTTTCGGGGTGCCGGTCTAGACGGTCGGTACCGTCCCGCCGTCGATCACATGCTCGCTGCCCGAGATGGCGGCGGCCCGTGGCGACACCAGGAAGGTGATCAGGTCTGCCACCTCCTGCGGCTGGGCCGGCCGGCCCAGCGGAATGCCGCCGAGCCCGTCCATGATCAACTGCCGGCCGCCTTCAGGGCCGGTGCCGGCCTGTGCGGCGATGCGCTGCACGAAGTCGAGCGAGGCCTCGGTCTCTATCCAGCCGGGCGACACACGCAGCACCCGCACGCCCTGGGGCGTGACTTCCTTCGACAAGGACTTGCTGTAGGTGGACAAGGCGCCCTTGGCCGCGGCGTAGGCGGTGGTCGATGCAGGCAGCGGCAGCACACGCTGGATGGACGTGACATGCAGGATCACGCCCGCGCCCCGGGCCAGCATGGCCGGCAGCAGCGCGCGGTCCAGCCGCACGGCCGACATCAGGTTCAGGTTCAGTTCGTTGAACCAGGCCGTGTCGTCCAGCGCGGCAAAGCCGCCGGCCGGCGCGGTGGACCCGCCCAGCGAGTTGACCAGGATGTCGACGCCGCCCCAGCGCTGCAGCACGGCGCCGGCCAGTGCGGCCACGCCTTCAGCGGTGGTCAGGTCGGCCTCCAGGTAGGTCACGCCGGGGCGCGGCGTGGCAGGCGCCGAGCGTGCCGTGGTCATCACCTGGGCGCCTGCGTCTTGCAGGCTGTGCACGATGGCAGCGCCCAGGCCCTTGGTGCCGCCGGTCACCAGCACCCGCTGGCCCTGAAGTTG
>CAKZXL010000615.1 GCA_937883885.1 uncultured Aquincola sp.
CAGCCCGCGCCAGTGGGTCACGCAGCCGCACTGCGGACAGAAGTTGAAGGTGAGCGCCCGGCCTCGCGCAAAGGCGGTGGTAGGGCCGGTCACGCTGATGTCCACGTCCTCATGGCCGTAGGCCCACAAGGTGCCGTAGCGCCGGCACGCGGTGCAGTTGCAGGCGGTGGCCGATTCCGGCATCACCGCCATGCGCCAGCGGGCGGCGCCGCACAGGCAGGAACCTTCGAGCATGGGACCTCCTTCAGTGCCCACCAAGATACGCGCTTTTCACGCGCGCATCCATCGCCAGATCTGCCGCCCGGCCCTGCAGCACGAATCGGCCGGCGTCCATCACATAGGCACGTTGCGCCGTCTGCAGTGCCATGCGGGCGTTCTGTTCCACCAGCAGCACGGCCACGCCGTCGGCCGCAATCTGCCGGACCAACTCGAACACCTGGCGCACCAGCAAGGGCGCCAGACCCATCGAGGGTTCATCCAGCAGCAGCAACCGGGGCCGGCCCATGAGCGCACGGGCCATGGCCAGCATCTGTTGTTCACCGCCCGACAGCTTGCCGGCCAACTGCCCAGCGCGTGCTTGAAGGTTGGGAAAGGCGGCATACCAGTGGGCGAGATCCGCCTCGATCGAAGCATGGTCAGGCCGGCCGTGGGCGCCCACGAGCAGGTTCTCATGCACCGTCATGCGGGCGAAGATGCCCCGCCCTTCGGGCACCAGCGCCATCCGTCGACGCACGCGCGCGCACGAGGGCAGGCCATCGACGCGCTGGCCCTCGTGCAGCACCGTGCCGCTGATGCGCGCCCCGGTCAAGGCGCCGCTGATGGCACCCAGCATCGTCGTCTTGCCCGCGCCGTTGGCGCCGATCACTGCCACCAGTTCGCCTGCTGACACCTCCAGGCCCACGCCTTTGACGGCCTGGATGCCACCGTAGGCTACGCAAAGATCGCGCACCTGCAACAGCGCGGCGGTCATCCTGGAGCACCCAGGTAAGCGTCGATCACCGCAGGATGTGCCTGCACCTGGCCCGCAGAGCCCCGCGCGATGCAACGGCCACGGTCCATGACCGTGACCGTCTGGCACAGGCCCATCACCAGCTTCACGTCGTGTTCGATCAGCAGGATGCTGGTGCCGTCGGATTGCAGCTGCAACAGCAGGTCGCGCAGGCCCTGCTTCTCGGTGTCATTCATGCCGGCAGCCGGCTCATCCAGCGCCAGCAAGATGGGCTCGGCCGCCAAGGCCCGCGCGATTTCCACCCGACGCTGGTCGGCATACGCCAATTGACCCGCCGGCCGGTCCGCGTGCTGATCCATGCCCATCCGCCGCAGCAAGCGCAGCGCCGCTGCGCGGATGGCCGCCTCTTCGCGCCGCGCCGCGGCATGCCGCAAGAACGCACCGAACACCCCCTGGCGGGAATGCAGGTGGCGGCCCACCATCACGTTCTCCAGCACCGTCATGCCGGCAAAAAGTCGGATGTTCTGGAACGTGCGCGCAATGCCGGCCCGCGCCGCATGCTGTGGCGTGGCCGGCCGATCCGGCCGCCCAGCCAACATGAAGCGCCCCGCATCCGGCGGCTGGATGCCGGTGATCACATTGAACAGGGTGGTCTTGCCGGCTCCATTGGGGCCGATCAAACCCTGGATCTCGCCGGCGGCCACGCACAGGTCGACATCGGCCAGTGCCTGCACGCCGCCAAAGCGCTGGCACACGCCCCACACCTGCAGCAACGGCGGCGGCGCTGTCATGGCATCTCCCCTGTGGGGGCGGAGGCAGACACACGTGCGGGCCACAACCCGCCGGGGCGAGTGAGCATGATGACCACCATCGACACACCGAACAGCAGCTGGCGCAACACCTCCGCTTCCACCCACACGCGGCCGAAAAGCTCGCGCTGCAGGGGCTCGACCGCATGCCGCAACACCTCGGGCAGGCCAGCCAGGAGCACCGCGCCCAGCACCACCCCAGGCACATGGCCGATGCCGCCCAGCACCACCATGGACAGCACCGCGATGGACTCGGTCATTGAAAACGACTCGGGCGAAATGAAGCCCTGGAACGATGCGAAGAATGCGCCCGCCACGCCGCCGAAGGAGGCGCCCAGCGCAAAGGCCGTGAGCTTGATGCGATGGGTGGGCAGCCCCATGGCCCTGGCGACCAGTTCGTCCTCGCGGATGGCGGCAAATGCACGGCCCAGGCGCGAGTCCTGCAGCCGCAAGGTGGCAAACACCATCAGCCCGCACAGCAGCAGGAACAGCAGGTAATGCGCGTGCACCGACGGGATGGCAACGCCGCCCAACAGCACCCGCCCGCCCGAGCCCGGGCCGCCGTGCAGGGGCAGGCCCAGCACACTGACCGGGTCGATCAGGTTGATGCCCTTGGGGCCATCGGTCAGGTTGACTGGCTCGGACAGGTTGTTGATGAAGATGCGGACGATCTCGCCGAAGCCCAGAGTGACGATGGCCAGGTAGTCTCCCTTGAGCTTGAGCGTGGGCGCCCCCAGCACCATGCCGAACAGACCGGCCAGCAGCGCGCTGGCGGGCAGCACGACGGCATAGGACAGATGCAGGCCGTGGGCCACCACCTCGGGCCCGAAGGCGACCGCCAGCCAACGCCCCAGCGCTGGCCACTGTGCCGCCACGGAGGCCAGCGTGAGTGCGAACTGCGGCGAGGCGAGCAAGCCCGCCGTGTAGGCACCGACGGCATAAAAGGCGATGTAGCCCAGATCCAGCAACCCCGCGAAGCCGACCACCACATTGAGCCCCAGCGCCAGCATCACGTACAGCATGGCGATGTCGGCCATGCGCACCCAAGCCAGGCCGTGGCCGGCCACCACGAAGGGGTAGGCCAGCAGACCCGACGCCGCTATCACCAGCAGCGGCCAACGGGCGACAAGCCGCTGGCGGATGAGCCGCTCAGACACGGTCATGGCCCCGCTGCCCCAGCAGGCCCGATGGCCGAAGGGCCAGCACGCCGATCAGCACCAGGAAGGCGAAGATGTCCTGGTACTGGCTGCCCAGAACGCCGCCTGTCAGCGGCCCCAGGTAGCCCCCGGCGATGCTCTCGATCAGCCCGAGCAACAACCCACCCAGCACGGCACCCTGCAGGTGACCAATGCCGCCCAGCACCGCACACGAGAAGGCCTTGAGCCCCGGCAGAAAGCCCATCGAAAAATGCGTGGTGGAGTAGGTGGCGCCCCACATCACACCGGCCACGCCTGCCAGCGCAGCACCCAAGGCAAAGGCCAGCCTCACCACTTGCACCGCGTCAATGCCCATCAGGCCGGCGATGCGCGGATTCTCGGCGACCGCACGCATGGCACGCCCTGCCCGTGTCCTTTCGACCAGCAGCACAAGCCCCGCCATCAGCACGGCGGCCAGTATCAGCGTCAGCACCTGCGTGGGCGAGATCAGAGCGCCCCACAGGTGGTACGGCTCGATGGACAGCACCAGCGGAAAGATGATGGGGTTGCGGCCGAACACGAGCATCGCCAGTGTCTGCAGCACCACCGAGCTGCCGATGGCGGAGATCAACGGCGCCAGCCGTGGCGCGTGTCGAAGCGGCCGATAGGCGATGCGCTCGATGAGCAGATTGACCACCACGCAGGCCGGCACGGCGGCCAGCATCGCCAGCAGCAGCACCAGCAGCCCGGGCAACGGTGGTCCGTGCGCCTGGCAGGCATGGACCACCGTCACGCCCACCATGGCGCCCACCATCAGGATGTCGCCGTGGGCGAAGTTGATGAGGTTGAGCACGCCATACACCATGGAGTAACCCAGCGCCACCAGGGCATACATGCTGCCCAGCACCAGACCGTTGACCACCTGTTGGACCAGGATGTCCATGCGCGCAGCACCCAAGTAGACGCCGGTCGGGGGCCTGACCGGGCAAGGCACTGCCCAGGGCCATGTTGCCAGCGTCTGCAGCGGCCGAGGCGGGGGGTCAAAATTCGCTGCCGCAGCTTTCGCGCTCCCTTCCACCCCATGTCCGCCCTGCGCCCCCTCACCCAGACCTTTCCCTTTCCCGGCCGGCTCGAGGCCATCCTGCTGCGGCCTGCACGGGGCCAGGCCGCGCAGCGGGTCGATGCGGCCAACGTCATCGCGCAGCGCGGGCTGGAGGGCGACCGCAGCACCGC
>CAKZXL010000616.1 GCA_937883885.1 uncultured Aquincola sp.
ACCCACTCTGTTTTCAGGCTACGGAACAGGCGCTCCATCGGTGCATTATCCCAACAGTTTCCGCGCCGACTCATGCTCTGGGTCATCCGGTATCGCCATAGTCTCTGGCGGAAATGGCGACTGCCGTATTGGCTGCCCTGATCGCTGTGAAACAAGACACCACTTGGGCGCCCGCGCATCTCGTAGGCTCTGTCGAGAGCCTTTGCGACCAGGTCAGCATCAGGCTTGGCAGACATCGCCCAGCCCACTACTCTGCGACTGAACAGGTCCAATACTGCGGCAAGGTAATGCCATTTTCCCTGCGCCCAGATATAGGTAATGTCCCCGCACCAAACTCTATTGGGGGCTTCGACAGTGAACTGCCGATCTAGAATGTTCGGTATGTCAGGCCGTTCGACTGTCGTCTTCTTGTAGGCGTGCGCCCCTGGTTGCTTGCTGGTCAGGCTCTGCTCTTTCATCAGCGCTCTTACCTTAAAGCGACCGATCACTGTGCCTTCTGCTTGGAGCATGGCGGCTATGCTGCGGCTTCCAGCGGCACTGCGACTTTGAGTAAACAGCTCATTCACTCGACGACGCAACAGCAGCCGCTGAACATTAACGCGCCTGCATCTGGCTAGGTGGGCGTAATAGCTAGAACGCGATACGTCAAAAACAGCACACAACAGTTGGACGGGATAACGCTTGGCCAGTTGCCGAATCGACCTCAACGTCTGCGCCCGTGCTCCTCGGCCATCAAGAGCGCAGTGGCCTCCTTTAAGATCTTCTTCTCCAGCTCCAAGCGATTGATACGGGCCTTCAGGGCTTGGATCTCCTGCTGTTCAGCAGTGAGCGCCTTGCTGTTCGGCGTCACGCCACCGCGCTCCTCGCGCAGTTGATCGACCCAGCGCCGGAGAGCGGTTTCTCCTACACCCATCGACTTGCATGCTTCCGCCACGCTGTAGCCCTGGTCGACGACCAAGGCCGCTGCATCATGTTTGAACTCGACCGAAAAGGATCGACGTTGTTTGCTCATTGGACACCTCGCTGATGGCGATTCTACCGCTTAACTTGGTGTCCGGGATTAGTAGACCACTACAGTTCGGCATCGTGATCGCCGGGGTGTGGGCCGCCACGCAGTGGACCGCCGCTGCCCTGGGTTATCAGCTACGCCTGGGCGCGCCCTGGTTCGACTTCTTCGGTACGCCGGTCTATCACCCGTGGCGGCTGTTCGAGTGGTGGTTCTTCTTCGACGCCTACGCGCCCCACGTCTTTCTCAAGGGCGGCGCCATCGCCGGTTCCAGTGGCCTGGTGGCAGTGGTGGTCGCCATCGGCCTGTCGGTATGGCGCTCGCGGCTGGCCCGCCGCGTCACCACCTACGGTTCGGCACGCTGGGCCGACGTGGCCGAAGTGCGCGCAGCCGGTCTCGCCGGTTCGGCCGGGGTCTTCCTCGGCCAGTTCGAGCACCAATACCTTCGCCATGAAGGGCCGGAACACGTCCTGACCTTCGCGCCCACGCGCTCGGGCAAGGGTGTGGGGCTGGTCGTGCCGACCTTGTTGAGCTGGCCGGCGTCGGCCGTCATCCACGACATCAAGGGCGAGAACTGGGCCATCACCGCCGGCTGGCGCTCGCGCTTTTCGCATTGCCTGCTGTTCAACCCCACCGACGCCAGGTCGGCAGCCTACAACCCGCTGCTTGAAGTGCGGCGAGGTGCGCATGAAGTGCGCGACGTGCAGAACATCGCTGACATCCTGGTCGATCCCGAAGGCGCATTGGAGCGCCGCAATCATTGGGAGAAGACATCGCACGCGCTGCTGGTCGGCGCGATCCTGCATGTGCTTTATGCCGGCGAAGACAAGACGCTGCGTGGCGTCGCCAACTTCCTGTCCGACCCGGCATGCCCGTTCGAGGTGACGCTTCATCGGATGATGACCACGCATCATCTGGGCGAATCACCGCATCCCGTCGTCGCCTCCGCCGCGCGCGAAGTGCTCAACAAGAGCGATAACGAGCGCTCGGGCGTGCTGTCCACCGCGATGAGTTTCCTTGGCCTCTACCGCGATCCCACGGTGGCCGAAGTCACCTCGCGCTGCGACTGGCGCATCGCCGACCTGATCACTGCCGAGCATCCGGTGTCGCTGTACCTGGTGGTGCCGCCGTCCGACATCAGCCGCACCAAGCCTTTGATCCGCCTGATCCTCAACCAGATCGGCCGGCGGCTCACCGAATCACTCGATGGCAGCGACGGCGTGGCGCGCCGGCACAAGCTGCTGCTGATGCTCGACGAGTTTCCGGCGCTGGGCCGGCTGGATTTTTTCGAGAGCGCCTTGGCCTTCATGGCGGGCTACGGCCTGCGCGCCTTCCTGATTTCGCAATCGCTCAACCAGATCGACAAAGCCTACGGTCAGAACCATTCGATTCTGGACAACTGTCATGTGCGCGTGACGTTTGCGACCAACGACGAGCGCACCGCCAAACGCATTTCGGAAACCTTGGGCACCGCCACCGAATTGCGGGCGCAGCGCAACTACGCGGGCCATCGGCTCGCGCCCTGGCTCGGGCACTTGATGGTGTCGCGGCAGGAGACGGCACGGCCACTGCTGACACCAGGCGAAGTGATGCAGCTTCCCACCAACGAGGCGGTGGTGATGGTCTCGGGCCATCCGCCGATCAAGGCGCAGAAACTGCGCTACTACGCCGACGCCAATTTCAAGCAGCGCGTGCTGCCGCCGCCTGTGCTCGCACCGGGCCGCTATGCCGATGCGCCGAGCGCGCGGCCGGATGACTGGAGCACCTTGGCGATTCCCTCCATGCCTGTCGTGCCAGTCGCTGCCGGTTTTGCCGACACTGACGCCGCAGCCGACGAAGGCGGCCCACGCCGCCAGCCCGAGCTGTCCGAAGCCGTCGCCTACAACCCCGCATCCGAGCATGTGGCTAGCGACCTGGCGCTGCTCGATGACGAAGACGACGCGCCTTTGCCTCTGCCGTCCCAGCTTGATCCGCGCTTGCAGCGCGCGGCGCGACTGGCCGCCCTCGACCCCGACGACGGAATCTCACTATGAGCCAGCTTCATTCCCGCCATCGCCTCAACCTGTTCATCGAACGCGACCACGCCAGGCGCCTGAACGAACTGGCCGCGAAGAAAGGTGTGTCCAAGTCCTCCATCGTGGCGGCGGCGCTGGCGTCCTGGCTGTCGCCGGACGCAGCCGACCAGCGCGAAGCGGCGATGGCCAAACGCCTGGATCGGCTGTCGCGCCAGTTCGAGAAGCTGGAACGCGACCAGAACATCCTGCTCGAAACGCTGGCGCTGTTCGTGCGCTACTACCTGACTGTCAGTACGCCGCTACCGGAAGCGCATCAGGAAGCCGCGAAGGCGCAGGGCAAGGCGCGTTTCGAGCAGTTCATCGAACAGCTCGGCCGCCACCTGCTGCGCGGGCGCAGCCTGGTGCGTGAGGTCTACGACGAGATCCAGCCCGACACGCAACGGCTGGACGATGCGGCCGCGCTCGCCGAAGCGCGGGAGCAGACACAGGAGACGGTCTCATGAGCGCCGTCCCGCAGCCGCCGTCGTCCTCCGCCACCTCACTGGATCGGCGCATCCGCATGTTGCGCACGGCGATGGGGCCGCTGATCGCCGCCGCACTGGAAGACCCGGACGTGGTGGAAGTGATGCTGAACCCGGACGGCGCGCTGTGGATCGACCGGCTGTCCTCGGGCCGCACCCCCACCGGCGAATCGCTGTCCGCCGCCGATGGCGAACGCATCATCCGCCTGGTCGCGGCGCACGTCGGCACGGAAGTGCATCGCGGCCAGCCACTGCTGACCGCCGAACTGCCGGAGACCGGCGAGCGCTTCGAGGGCATTCTGCCGCCGGCGGCGCCGGGGCCGGCCTTCGCCCTGCGCAAGCGCGCGATCGGTGTGATCGGCCTGGCCGACTACGTGAGCGACGGCATTCTGAGTGCGGAACAAGCCGAGTTCCTGTGCCACGCGGTGCGCGAACGACAGAACGTCCTGATCGCCGGCGGCACCAGCACCGGCAAGACCACGCTGGCCAATGCGCTGCTGGCCGAGATCGCAGCCACCAACGATCGCGTGCTGGTGCTCGAAGACACGGTGGAATTGCAGTGCGCAGCGCGCGACCACGTGCCGCTGCGCACCCGCGCTGGCGTGGTGTCGATGACCGAACTGGTGCGCGCCACGATGCGCCTGCGCCCCGACCGCGTGATCGTCGGCGAGGTGCGCGGCGGCGAGGCGCTGGACCTCATCAAAGTGTGGGGGACCGGGCACCCCGGCGGGATCGCCACCCTTCACGCCAGTTCCGCCCACGGTGCGCTGCTGCGCCTCGAACAACTGATCCTCGAAGTCGCCATGACGCCGCCGCGCGCGCTGATTGCCGAGGCGGTGAACGTCATCGTCTTCATCGCCGGTCGCGGCCGTGCCCGCCAGGTCCAGACCGTCGCCCGCGTGACCGGCTTCGACGGCAACGGCTACCAGCTCGACGACGCGCTCGCGCCGCTCGCATCCCCGCCCTCAACCCACCTTGGAGAATTGCCATGACGCCTGCCCATGCTTCCCGCACTTCCGTAAATCCGCTTTTCCGTCTTGCGCGCCTGCGCTGCCTCACCGTGCCGGCGCAGCAGGGGCTACTGCTGGCCGTGGTGTTCCTGCTGGTGGCCGGCACGGCGCACGCAGCGGGTTCCAGCATGCCCTGGGAAGGGCCGCTGCAAGCCATCCTCGATTCCATCCAGGGGCCGGTGGCCCGCATCGTGGCGGTCATCATCATTATCGCCACGGGCCTGGCGCTCGCCTTCGGCGACACCTCGGGCGGCTTTCGCAAATTGGTGCAGATCGTGTTCGGTCTGTCCATTGCGTTCGCCGCGTCCTCGTTCTTTCTGTCGTTCTTCAGCTTCTCCGGCGGGGCCGTCGTATGAGTGCGCCCGATGACTTCGCCACTGGCTTCGAGGTACCACTGCACCGCTCGCTGACCGAGCCAATCCTGCTGGGCGGTGCCCCGCGTGCCGTCGCCATTGCCAATGGCACGCTGGCCGCCGCTGTGGGTCTGGGCCTGCAACTTTGGATTCCGGGGGTGGTGCTGTGGATCGTCGGCCATTCGCTGGCGGTGTGGGGGGCGCGTGTCGATCCGCAGTTCATGCAGGTCTTCGCGCGGCACATCAAGCACAAGCCGCTGCTGGACGTGTGAGGAGGATGCCATGTTGAACCTCACCGAATACCGCCAGCGCCCCGCGTTGCTTGCCGACTGGCTGCCCTGGGCCGGGCTGGTGGCGCCCGGCGTGGTGCTCAACAAAGACGGTTCCTTTCAACGCTCGGCGAGGTTTCGCGGGCCGGACCTGGACAGCGCGACGCAGGGCGAACTGATCGCCACGTCGGCGCGTTTGAACAACGCGCTGCGCCGGCTGGATTCCGGCTGGGCCTTGTTCGTGGAAGCCGATCGGCTGGCGGCGGCCGACTATCCGCACTCGGAATTTCCCGAGCCGCTGTCGTGGCTGGTGGATGAAGAACGTCGCGCCACCTTCGAGGAAGATCAGAGCCACTTCGAGAGTACCTATCACCTGACGCTGGTGTACCTGCCGCCGGAGGAATCCCGCGCACGCGCTGCGAAACTGCTTTACGAGAACAGGCCGCAGCGCGGGGTGGACTGGCACGAGCGCCTGACCGCCTTTCTGGCGGAAACGGATCGCTGCTTCGACCTGCTTGATGGCGTGATGCCGGAGATCGCCTGGCTCGATGACGGCGAGACACTGACCTATCTGCACACGACTATTTCCACACGGCGATACCGCGTGGCCGTGCCGGAACATCCGTTCCACCTCGATGCGCTGCTGGCCGACTGCCCGCTGACCGGGGGCCTGGCGCCGAGGCTGGGCGACGCGCATCTGCGCGTGGCGACAGTGCGCGGTTTCCCGACCTCGACCTGGCCGGGGTTGCTGGACGATCTGAACCGACTCGGCTTCGCTTATCGCTGGAGCACGCGCTTCCTGTGCATGGACAAGGCCGAGGCGGAAAGGGAACTCGGCCGTTTGCGCCGCCAGTGGTTCGCCAAGCGCAAGAACGTCGTCGCGCTGCTGCGCGAGACGATCTTCCAGCAAGAATCGCCTTTGGTGGATACCGACGCCAGCAACAAGGCGGCCGATGCGGATGCCGCCTTGCAGGAACTGGGTGGCGATCAAGTCGCCTTCGGCTACGTCACCGCTACCGTGACCGTGCTCGACGCCGATGCCGATGTTGCCGACGAGAAGCTGCGCCTGATCGAGCGCGTCATCCAGGGACGCGGCTTCGTCACCATTCCCGAAACCTTGAATGCGGTGGATGCCTGGCTGTCCTCGATTCCGGGCAACGCCTACGCCAACGTGCGCCAACCCATCGTCTCGACGTTGAACCTGGCGCACCTGATGCCGGTGTCGGCGGTGTGGGCCGGGCCGCAGAAGAATACGCACCTCGACGGCCCGCCCTTGATCGTCACGCGCACCGATGGCGCCACGCCGTTCCGGCTGGTGACGCACATCGGCGACGTGGGCCATACGCTGGTGTGCGGCCCCACCGGCATGGGCAAGTCGGTGCTGCTCGCCACGCTCGCGATGCAGTTCCGCCGCTATCGCGGCTCGCGCATCTTCGCC
This sequence comes from uncultured Aquincola sp., assembly GCA_937883885.1. The sequence continues at coordinate 6,613 of CAKZXL010000616.1, forward strand.
TTCGACATGGGGCGCTCGATGCGCGCCACCATCCTCGGCCTGGGCGGCGAGCACTACGACCTCGGCACCGATGGCGACATCGCGTTCCAGCCGCTCGCGCGCATCGACCAGGAGGGCTACCGCGCCTGGGCCGCAGAATGGCTGGAAAGCCGAATGCTGCACGAGGGCGTGAGCATCGGCCCGGACGAGAAGGCGGCCATCTGGTCGGCGCTGGAAAGCCTTGCCGGTGCGCCG
>CAKZXL010000617.1 GCA_937883885.1 uncultured Aquincola sp.
GAGTAGGCTGAAGAGGATCAATCAGATAATCCGCTGAGAAAGATTTTCTTCTTTACATCTTTGGCATTTTATCAACCAGAAATTCCGGATACCCCGCTTTCTTTGCGTAGATGGTCTTTGGTGCATCGACAACCTAGATGCGATGTCTCGTGCCGCCCAACTTGCGCGCGAACGTGCCGCAGCCCAGCGCGCGGCAGATATTTAGTTAAGAACCGGTATTAACTCATCCGGAGCCCATGCGATTCTGATACAGCCCCAACCCTTATATAGTCGCTCAGAGGTTCGCAGCACGCATTCGTGCCTCTAATTCATCCAGGAATGGTGAGCGCCCATGGCGCATCGGACCATAGCGCCCTTCAACGAATCCCGAGTACAGCATGTGAACCTCGTCGCGGGCGCGTGTGAGTCCCACATAGAACAGCCGGCGACTCTCGCGCAACTTCTCTGGACTCAGTTTTCGCCATGGCAAACTCCCATAGTCGAGACCGACCATAATGACCACGTCGTACTCGCATCCCTTAGCGGAATGAAGTGTCAGCAGGTTCAGGTGATCCGGCGAACCATCACGTCCGCCCAGACTCGCAATGTCCAGCGTAGCCAGCGCGCCACCTTCGGCAAGCGCCGCCGTCATGCGATCCAGTTGTTCCTTCTGATCGGCAAGCGACGATTCAGCAACCAACAGACGATCCAAGATGCCGTTGCGCAGTGATGCGACAAAATCACGTGCGGACTGCTGATCGGCGCGCAACGCCCACAACAGAGCGGTTAGCTCCTGCCCCTCGCGTCGAGCCTGCGCATCGTCCAAGTTCGCTCGATGAAATGCGAGATAACGGTCGATCAATCCACGCAGTTGCGGACGCGCGATACGCCAGCCACCCGCACACCATGCGGCGCAGTCTTCTACCCAACTCGTCAAGGCAACTTTACGGTAAGGCGCGGCGGTGTCCACGCGGATATAATCGAAACCGCCGGCTGCCACGGCCTTGGCCACAATATCGCCTGCGCGATAGTCCGTATACAAGATTGCGATATCGCCCAGCGTTCGTCCTGGCTTGGAGTCCAAGGCCACCGGAATGATCTGCGCGACGGCGTGTGCGGCCTGATTTGCGAGCCCATCAGGGCACAGCACAAACTCGATAGTCGCCTGACGGGTCGGGTCGTTCGCCCGATAGCCACGATCCTCACCCAACGCCATTTCTGAAGCGCTGACAATGCCTGCCCCTGAGCGATAATTCAATTGAAGTCTGACCGGCTCGATGTCTTCACGCTCAGCTAGCTCCATGAGCAACGCGCCATCGGCCCCTGTGAAACCGTAGATCGACTGGTCTGCATCACCGACTGCGAACAAGCGCACGCCACCATCAAAAGCCAGGCGCTTGACGATGCGATGGAGTGCAACCCCCAAATCCTGATATTCATCTACCGCCAGCACCGGAAATTTCGCCTGCACCAGAGGCAGTACCCAATCATGCTCAGCGATCAGGCGCTGGCCATAGACCACCATGTCGTCGTAGTCGATCAGCCCCCCTTGGCGCAGTGCCGCCTCGTAGGCTTCGGCCCAGGCGGCAAGTTCTTCCTCGCTACGCCAGGCAACGCTGTTTCGGTTCAGTACGGATCGGCGATGCCGTCCAAGATCGATAGCTTTGTAAGGATGGTTGGCCCCAAAGAGCTCGTCTCCGGACTGCCTGATCAAACGATCACTCACTCGCTGGGATGCCACTGAGAGGGGAAACTGAATCGGTAGATCAGCTAAGCGTCCATATGGCATCAACAGATGGCGTAGGCAGAATCCGTGGACGGTGCCGATGAACAGGTTTGGCGCCTCCCGCAGCCCCAACATTTCAAGCCGACGGGTTAATTCGCGTGCGCACTCTTGACTGTAGGTGATGCACGCAGCACCACGCGGTGCCTGCACGTCTTCGGCCAAGATGCGAGCCAGCTTCAGCACAAGCGTCTTGGTTTTTCCGCTTCCAGGGCCGGCGAGCACCACGCAATGTCCCTGGGAGTTGTACGCCGCCAACTGACCAGGATTTCCGGCCAGCTCGGCAGCCTGGGCCAGGTAGGCTGTGCTGAAACTACGCGACGGCATTGCGGATATGCTCCAGCGCGGAACGGATGTAGTGCGGGCAAGTATCCTCGGACACTGAGCGTGCAAGGGCCTGAGCGAATCGTCCCTTTCCGATTCTTTCGATAAGCTTCAGCAGCCGTTCTTCATCGACCTGGTCTAAGTCATCCACCCACTGCTGCAATGCTTCTCGGGTTGCTTGCCTCAGTTGCGGCAATTCCTGCTGAATTACATCCCGCATCGACTCAGCCAACCCACCGGCGAACAACTCCGTTTCCAGTGTGTTCTCGTTCACGAAGTATCCGAACTCCTCGGCAAGCTCAATTACGTCATCTGTCTCCATCTCCGAGTGGTCGTACTCGTCTTCAACCACGTCAAGAAGATTGATCAGTCGCCGGCGAACCAGCGGAGCCTTGCCATTGACCGGATCATAGTCCGTCAGGATGACATGAGGAATATCCAGTCCTTCAGGGCCTAGGAGCTTCACATACGGCGTGAAGTTAGTTCCGCCAACCGAGCACACGGTAATCCCAAGCATATCGAGGTGGATATCAAGCGCCTCAGCGAACGCGGGGACCAGGAAACGCTCTGCGTCGCCTTCGACCAGAATGACCCCCCGAGAAAAGAAAATCTCGCCACGCGTGACATCAATGTAGCGCTGTAGATCTTCTTCATCCCTCTGTGTGAACGGCGCATTCGCAGTTGAAACGGCGACAGTCTTGCCTGCCCCCACGTCATGACGTAGCAGAACGATGGATCTAATCGGCGTAACGCTTGCAATGTGTGGGGAGTGAGTTGTAAGGATCGTTGTTAGCGGAGCATCTTCCTCGTTTTCATCCCCTCCGGTGCCAAGGAAATAACGATAGACAAGGCGCTGAACGTGCGGGTGCAGGTGCGCTTCGGGCTCCTCAACCACAAAGAATGTATGGTCACGTTCTCCGTCAGACACGAGGCGGTCGAGTTCGAGGCTCTTCAATGCCAGGAAGATCAGGTTCGCGGTTCCCAGACTAGCGTCACCGACGCCGCGAATTCCATTGTCAATTAACAATCGCAAGCTGCGAAGCAGCGCATCCACCCGAGTTGGAGCGAGTCCAAGCGACACAGGCACAGCATGCTGCTCACCAGCAATGGAGATCAACCGCTCGCTGATCCGGTTCGCCGTCGCAACCACTTGGGCGTGGCCAGCTAGTTCCCGCTGTGCGTCGTCAACCTGATTTTGAATCTCCTCACGGGCGTCTTCGTCCAACGACTCGGCAAGATCTTCGATGAGGGGTCTCAATGGTGAATTGCGCCAACTCGCGAGATCCTTCTCAGCATCACGCAGTGCCACCTGGACGTCTATTGGCAACATGCGGCGAAACGCACTACCGACGTGCATTTCGGGGTCGTTACCACCAAAGATCACATACTCATAGTCTTTCAACGATTCCGGAGCGCGTCCCAGTCCGGCTTTGGGCTGGAAGCGATAGGTGAGACGGGCCGTCATGGGTGGGCCTGGATCAATCACACAATCGTTGAGATGAGCCATCAACCGCGGGTTATCAGTGAAGTCGGTCAAGTCCACCGAGACTTCGATGATTTTACCGATCTTGTCTTCAACCAGGCCATCCCAGAAGTGCTCTATGCTCAATTGCCGGTCACGCTCGGACAATCCTGGGTCGAGAATCAGCTGTAATCCACGAATGAAGTTACTTTTTCCGACTTTATTCTCACCAACGATAACGATGCTATCGCCAGTCTTTATATCAACATCCGAAAAATTGGCGAAATTGATCAGCCTAACGCGTGAGATCCGCATGCACACCCCCTGCAATATGTCTTACGAATAATATCAGCCCATCGTCGGCAACACCGTTAGTTATTCACCGCCTTCCCTACAAGCCTGCGCTGACTCAACCTCCGAAGACTCATACTTCCAACCTACACCCGCGAACAAAGCGATCCAAGACTCTTTCGTATTCTTTGCTGAACGATTCGGTCTGCCCGGCGAAGGTATCGGCTCATCGCCATCGAGAGCCGAACCATGCCAGCAACCCAACTTCTACGGCGCCTGACCGGCAGCGGCCTGCTGATCACCGCTGTGTTGAGCGGCGGCTGCGCCACCACCGCCGCACCGCCCGTTGATCCTCTTGTCGAGGAAGCCGACACAGCGCCGCAGTCACCTGAACTGATTCCGGTGGTGCGCTATGGCCGCTACACGCTCGTGGAGCTTGTTCCCACCGCGGCCCAGCGTGACCTGCTGCTGCAGGTCATCGACGTGGCGATGCCAGCGGATGCCAGAGCGACGGTGGGCGACGGCCTGCGCCACGCACTCCAGCGCAGCGGCTACCAGCTTTGCGAGAACGCCCATGCGGTGATCGAGCTGTATTCGCTGCCGCTGCCGGCGGCGCACCTGTATCTGGGGCCGATGACGCTGCGCGACGCACTGCTCACGCTCGCCGGGCCGGCCTGGGATGTACAGGTCGATGACAGGGCGCGCCAGATCTGCTTCGTTCCTGCCGGCGAGCCCTCCGCAGATCCCGAGACCGACACGCCACTGGCCGCGCCGGTGCAGACCTTTCCCATCGTCGACGGAGGCCAGCCATGAGCGCAGTGGCCCATGCGTCGCGTTCGCGCGCGGCCTTCGTGCTGTACCTGCTGCTGTGGGCCTGGATGGTCGGACTCAGCGCACTGGTGCTCGTCAACTTCCGCGTTGCGGGCGACCTGGCCGGTCAGAGTCAAGTTGATTCGGCCTTACGCCAACTGCAGGTGCTCGAAGGCCGGCTCGCCGAATTCGCCGACGACGTACAGACGCTGCAAGCCCGCCCCGAAGCGGCGACCACGGCAGCTTTGCAGGAAGCTTTGCAGGACACCCGCCAGCGCCTCGAAGCCGACATCGCCCGTCTCGAACAGTCGCTGGCCGGCTACGCCACCGAGGCGGCCCTGCAGACACTGCACAGCGAGGTCGAGCAGCTCAAGGCACAGCGCCAGACCGCCGCGCGCACGCCCGCAGCGCCGCGTCCCGCCAGGGCGACGACGACGGCACCGGCACAGGTGCCGTTTCCCTTCCGCTTGATCGGTGCGGAACTGCGCGCCGGGCAGCGCGCCGTTTCCATCGCCCCCGCCACCGACCCGCTCTCGGCCGGGCAGATCCAGGTGCTGCTTCCCGGCGAGCATGCCGGGCGCTGGCAGTTGCAGACCATCGACGGCAACACCGCCGTGTTCCAGGCCGGCGACCAGACGCGCCGGCTGGCGATTCCTTGATCGGGAGGCGCCATGCAACGTCGCGCACTTTCCATGCTGTTCCTGTTGGCCGCGCTGAACGCACCGGCCTTCGCGCAGCAGCCCGCCACCCAGAGCACACCCGCACAGTCTTCCCGTGTCACGCCGAGCCAGATCGATCAGGCACGCGATGAACGCCTGGCGCGGGACTGGGGGCTGCGCGGCGACGAATGGGGACGCTACCGCGAACTGATGGAAGGGCCGCTGGGCATCCATTCACCCAACCTCGACCCGCTGACCGCACTCGGCATCGAAGCCCGCTCCGACGAGGAGCGACGGCGCTATGCCGAACTGCAAGTGCAGGTCGAAGCGCGCCGCGTGGAAAAGTTGCTGGCGTATCAACGAGCCTACGACGAAGCCTGGCAACGCCTGCATCCCGACGCCCAGCGGGTGAATCTGCCCGATGCGCTGCCGGGCGGCAGTGCGATGACCGGCAGCGGTCGTACCGCCGTGTTCGTCCGGGACGGCTGCGCGCCGTGTGCCCAGGTCGTGCAGCGTCTGCAGACGGCGAACGCCGAGTTCGACCTGTACATGGTCGGCAGCCGCCAGGACGACGCGCGCATCCGCGAGTGGGCCCAGCGCGCGCAGATCGATCCGGCGCGCGTGCGCAGCGGCTCGATCACGCTCAACCACGACGGTGGCCGCTGGCTGGCGCTGGGTTTGCCCGGTGAACTGCCCGCGGTGGTGCGTCAGGTGAACGGCCAATGGCAGCGCCAGCCCTGATGCCGACGTGGCCGCTGCGCGTGCTGCTGGCCGCCGCGCTGGCGACCGGGCCAGTCCAGGCCCAGGAAATTCCGCCGCCCGCCTACCAGTTGGCGGCCCAGCGCGCCGGCATTCCTTCGACGGTGCTCTATGCCGTGGCGCTGCAGGAAAGCGGCGTGCGCCGGGACGATCGCATCGTGCCGTGGCCCTGGTCGCTCAATGTCGCCGGCCAGTCGCGCCGCTACGCCACGCGCGCGCAGGCTTGTGCGGGCGTGCGCCAGGCGCTGCGCGAGGTGCCCCCCACGCGCATCGACGTGGGCTTGGGCCAGATCAACCTCGGCTACCAGCAGCACCGCTACCGCCAGCCCTGCGATCTGCTCGACCCCTACGACAACCTGCGCATCGCCGCCGACATCCTGAAAGAGCAGCACACCCCCGGCGAAGACTGGCTGCTGGCGGTCGGGCGTTACCACCGACCGGCTGGCGGCGCGCCCGCGGCGCGTTACCGGCGCAGCGTTTCACAATACCTCCAGCGCGTGCTCGGCCCGCAACAGACCGCCGCACACGCGCCCCGCCAGGAGAACAGCCGATGACCTCATCCATCCGGGCCACGCACGGCCTTCTTGTCGTAATGCTCGCCACCGTGCCGATGAGCGCGGTGCGTGCCACGCCGCCCCTGATCGTGGTGGAAGACCGGGGCGGCGCTTCCGCGCTGCCGTACTACGAAGCGCTCGACCTGCAGCCGCGCGCCACGAGTCAGCCACTCCCCTCCATCGTCATTCCCGAGGCACCAACCGCCGCTGTCGATGAGACGGCCATGCTGCCGGTGCGCAGTGCCAGGCTCACGCCGGGAACGGTTGCCCGCCGCGTCATCGAGGCCCCCGGACTGCAACCATTCTTCCTGGTCGGTGACGATGCGACCTCTCAAGCCTGGTTGCGTCAGCACGCCGACACGCTGCGCCAACGCAACGCCTGGGGCCTGGTGGTCAATGTCGAGACGGCCCAGGCGCTGGCACAACTGCGTGCAATCGCGCCCGGCCTGAATCTGTCGCCGATGTCCGCCGACGATCTGGCCGAACGCCTGGGCCTGCGGCATTACCCGGTGCTGGTCACGGCCACCGGCATCGAGCAATGACGCCATGTCGCAGACGCAGCCCGTCGAAGTTCTGCTGCGCCCCGCGGTGGAGCTGTACACCGTGGCGGTCTGCGCCGGCGCCGCGTTTCTGTGCCTGGTGGCACCGTGGTCGCTCGCGCTGAGCCCGGCCATGGGTATCGGCAGTGCGCTGGCGTTCGCCACCTTCGGTGCGATCCGCTGGCGCGACGCGCAGGTGACTCTGCGCTATCGCCGCAACATCCGCAGGTTGCCGCGCTACGTCATGACAAGCCGCGACGTGCCGGTCAGCCAGCAGCGGTTGTTCATCGGCAAAGGCTTTCGCTGGGAACAGAAGCACACGCACAGGCTGATGCAGACGTACCGGCCCGAGTTCCGGCGCTACGTCGAACCGACACCGGCCTACCAGCTGGCGCGACGCCTGGAGGAACGGTTGGAGTTCGCGCCGTTTCCACTTTCGCGCCTGTCGAGCCTCACCAGCTGGGACATGCCGCTCAACCCCGTGCGCCCCTTGCCGCCAGTAGGCGGCCTGCCGCGCCTGCACGGCATCGAACCCGAGGAAGTCGACGTCAGCCTGCCGCTGGGCGAACGCGTCGGACACTCTCTGGTGCTGGGCACGACACGCGTGGGCAAGACGCGGCTCGCCGAGTTGTTCGTGACCCAGGACATCCGGCGGCAAAACGCTGCGGGCGAGCATGAAGTCGTCATCGTCATCGACCCCAAGGGTGATGCCGATCTCCTGAAGCGGGTGTACGTCGAGGCCAAGCGCGCCGGCCGCGAGAACGAGCTGTATATCTTTCATCTCGGCTGGCCCGATATCAGCGCGCGCTATAACGCCGTGGGACGGTTCGGCCGCATCAGCGAGGTCGCAACGCGCATCGCCGGCCAGCTTTCTGGCGAAGGCAACAGCGCGGCCTTTCGCGAATTTGCCTGGAGATTCGTCAATGTCATTGCCAGGGCGCTGATCGAGCTGGGGCAACGTCCGGACTATCTGTTGATCCAGCGTCATGTGATCAACATCGATGCGCTGTTCATCGAGTACGCCGCGCATTTCTTCGCCCGCACCGAGCCGAAGGCCTGGGAAGTCATCGTCCAGATCGAGGCCAAGCTCAACGAGAAGAACATCCCCAGGAACATGATCGGACGCGAGAAGCGTGTCGTGGCCCTGGAGCAGTACCTCAGCCAGGCGCGCAACTACGATCCGGTGCTCGACGGCCTGCGCTCGGCGGTCCGGTACGACAAGACGTATTTCGACAAGATCGTCGCCTCGCTGCTGCCTCTGTTGGAAAAGCTCACCAGCGGCAAGGTCGCCCAGTTGCTGGCCCCGAACTACTCGGACCTCGGTGATCCCCGTCCTATTTTCGATTGGATGCAGGTGATCCGGAAGCGCGCCATTGTCTATGTCGGCCTGGATGCGCTTTCTGATGCCGAAGTCGCTGCGGCGGTCGGCAATTCGATGTTCAGTGACTTGGTTTCCGTCGCAGGCCACATTTATAAACACGGTATCGACGATGGTCTGCCGTGGGCCTCCGCGAACACCAAGGTGCCGATCAATGTTCACGCGGATGAATTCAATGAGTTGATGGGCGACGAGTTCATTCCGATGATCAACAAGGGGGGCGGCGCCGGGCTCCAGATCACCGCTTACACGCAGACCCTGAGCGACATCGAGGCGCGCATCGGCAATAGGGCCAAAGCCGGTCAGGTCGTCGGGAATTTCAACAATGTGTTCATGTTGAGGGTGCGCGAAACCGCCACCGCCGAACTGCTGACCAGGCAGTTGCCGAAGGTGGAGGTCTACACCACGACCATCGTCAGCGGTGCGACCGATAGTTCGGAGATCCGCGGTTCAACCGATTTCACCAGCAACACGCAAGACCGCATCAGCATGTCCAGCGTGCCGATGATCGAGCCCTCTCATGTCGTAGCGTTGCCGAAGGGTCAATGCTTCGCCCTGATGCAGGGCGGACAGCTGTGGAAGGTCAGGATGCCGCTGCCGGCGGCCGACCCTGATGAGGCCATGCCGGAGGATCTGCAGCAGCTCGCGGGGTACATGCGCCAGCACTACACCGAGGCTGCGCACTGGTGGGAGAACCTGGGGTCGCCGATGCTGCAGGATGGCCCCTTGCCCGACGACTTGCTCGACGAAGCGCCCATTGCGAGCGACCCTCCCGCGAACGTCACGGGCGACACGGGCCTGGATGAGCACACGCCATGAGCGACCCGGCATCCACTGCGCAGCGGCAGCAACAGCGCCGGCAGGGCCTGATCGCCACTGCGATCTCCTTGCCGCTGCGCCTGTTCGGGGTACTGATCGCCTCGCTGATGCTGTCGATCCTGATCGAGTGCGTGGGCATGCACCTGTTCTGGAAGGACCAGGGCTGGCGCCATGCGCAATCGATGCTGCAGTACGAGCTGGGGCATCTGTCGAATCACTTCACGCGCAGCGCCATCGTGCAGGAGCCAGGGCGCACCGCGCACCGCCTGGTGGAGACGGGTTACGAGTGGGTGTTCGTCAAGACCGGGCTGCTCGACAAGATGAACGATACCGCAGAACGCGCCCGCGCGCCGGGCCAAGGACAATCCCGTGATTTCCGCTACTTCATCAGCCAAGTCTATGTCTGGGCCGAGCGCTATCTGATTGCCGCCGCTTTCATCACCTTGACCTTTATGGTGCGCCTGCTGGTTCTGGTATTGACACTGCCGCTGGTGCTCACGGCAGTGTTCGTCGGTCTGGTCGATGGACTGGTGCGCCGCGACGTGCGCAAGTTCGGCGCCGGCCGGGAATCGGGCTTCGTCTACCATCGCGCGAAAGCCTCGCTACTGCCACTGGCGATACTGCCCTGGGTGATCTACTTGGCGATGCCGGTCTCGGTGCATCCACTGCTGATTCTGTTACCCAGCGCCGCCTTACTGGGACTGGCTGTATCTCTGACTGCGGGGAGCTTCAAAAAGTACCTGTAGCTATATTGTTCTGAACGCCTTGTCTTCATCTGAACCACCATAGTGCTGTAACCGCACTGCGCACTCAATCAACACGATCCGTGCGAGGTAGGTGGCATACTGGCGCTCTGCGGCGAATGATTCCAGCCTGTCGTAGTGTGTGCCATGCAGTATCTGCGATCGACCGTGGTCATAGATGTCCTTGACCAACTGCTTCAGTGTGCGAGGACGGTTGCCCCGTACTACCTGAGTTTCGCTACTCGTACCAGTTAAATGGATGACCATTTCACGGATACCATCGTTCTTGCCACCGCAGCACAGTACATCTAGGCAGGTTCCGAGCTTCGCCAGCGCTATGGCATCACTTGATTCACGATTGCCTTCGCCGAACCAATCCAGCGCAGTAGCCCATCGATTGGCAAGCTTGGGATGCGGGTGACTCGATGGATCAAGCAACCCATCAAGGATCGCCGCGAATGCCGGAATAATAGACGTCATGTCATCCAACGCTTGCCTTACTCGCTCGGGAGGTTGCGAAGTAATACGCTTCCCAAGCGAGCTTCCGGGCAACCACAGAAATCCTTTGGTTTCGACCAGGCGATCGCTACCGGCAGGCGGTAGACGCTCGTCTTGAAGCGCCTGTTGCAAGAAGCACTCGGGGGCCCCAAAGCCAAGAGAGATAGCGTCAAGCGCTGTCTTGGCAACCAACCTCGCCAACTTGCGTGAGAATTCACGCTCATAGCCACGGACTGTTACCTTGACCAAGGCCGGACATCCGACGATCGCACTGTAGACGGCGTTGGCCAGCCCTTCGATGGAGGAGCCATCATTGGGATTCTGCAAGGCATCCTTGAGAATTTCCTTCCAGCGGTGGTTCGCCTCTGGTTGGTTCAGATAGTGATCCTTTCCGTACTGAGGGAAGTCGACCGAATCTATCCAGTCGGATCTATTCAAGAATGTCACCGGGCCGAGGGAGAAAGGAGAAACCCTCTCCATGCCCAGGGTCCAGGCAGGAAAATAGTGCGTGTGCTCGTTGGCGATGCTTGCGAGTCGTTCCTCAATGAGTAACTTCAGTTTTGGAAGAAGCCCGCCCTGATCGCATTCATCAAATCCTAAGAGCTCACCCGCAGCATGCAAGTCGGCAACGGTCTGACGGACTACCTTTTGATAGGCCTCAGACTCAATCTTCACTGACTTCTGGGGCCGATTCTGATGGAGGGTGCTGGAGAATTGCCCAAGTGCCTCTCTTGCCTTCCTTGTGAAGAACCGCTGCATACCATTCTCGGCAGTGACGAAATCAGGAATTCCAGGTTCTTCGGACCATGGCGTGGCCCCCTTGTGTATTTGATCTAACTCATCTACGAGAGCTTTCAGCTCGGCCTTTAACCCCATACATTTTCCCTTGATCTAATGCTGATCGCAGGATATCGCAAGCTGGCACCAACGGTATTGGCATCCATCAATCCGGTCAGTTCGCAGTACCCATTGTTTGCGGTCTTGAAGCGCCTGCCTCGCCACGATCGAGCCATTGCTGATCGAACCGAGGAATGGCGCGATGGTGTTTTCGTTTCCACGCCACGCCGCGCATCGCGGCGTGGCCGCCCTGCTGCTGATGGCGCTGACGGCGAGCCCGCCGCTGGCGGCCCATGCCGGCACGCCAGCCCAACGCCAGGAGCTGGCTGCGGCCCTGCGCCAGCTCGACGCGCTGGAACGCTTCGTCGCACAGAGTGCGGCGAATACCCCGATCACAGCGGGCGAGCGCTACCACTTCGACTACCCACGTCTACTCGATGACCTCGCGCGCGTGCGCGCCGGCATCCAGTTCCACCTCGCGCCGTCTCGCGCCCAGCCACGCGACCCCGCCGTACTGAGCGGCGATTACCGCAACGAGTCCGCCCCCGACGTTTTCTCGGCACCGGAGGCCCAGCCATGACCTCCGCGCAGATCAGCGCCTTCCAGGCCAACAGCAGCATCGCACCCGCCGCGATGGCGACGGTGATCGTCGGCCTCGTGTTCGCGGTGCTGCTGCTGTGGGGGGCCTGGGCCATTCGCACCGCCTACGTCGGCTGGGCGGAAAACCAGCTCAACCAGCGTCAGTTCCTCGGCGTCGTCGTGCGTTTTCTCGCGATGTACCTGGTGCTGACTTTTTTCCTCCTCTCCTAACCACAAGGGTCAGACCATGAAAACCGCTCATTTCCCCCGCATCTGTCTCGCCCGGCGCGCCGCGCTGGCACTGAGCCTCACCACGCTGCCCGCGCTGTCGTTCGCACAGGGCCTGCCGCAACTGGAGAATCCGTCGCGCGGCACCGGCGGCGGGATCATGGAGACCATTCGCAACTACGGCTACGACATCGTGCTCCTGGTCGCACTGCTGGTCGTGGCGTCGATGTTCATTGGCGTGTGCTACCACGCCTACGGCACCTACGCGGAAATCCACACGGGCAGGAAGACCTGGGGCCAGTTCGGACTCACGGTAGCCATCGGCGCGGTGCTGTTGGTCATCGGTATCTGGCTGCTCACCGAAGCGACCGGGATTCTCTGAGGCCGCGCCCATGTCCGAGCATCAGCACATCCGTGCGGACGGCACCGTGATGTTCCTTCCGCACCGGCTCAACCGGCATCCCGTGGTGGTGCGCGGCCTGACGGCGGACGAGCTGTGGATCTGCTGCGGCCTGTCCGGCGCAGCCGGATTGCTGGTCGGCGCGCCCCTGTCCTGGCTGTTCTCGACCATCGCGATCGCGCCCACCTTCATCGTGCTGGGTATCGCCTTCGGCGTGTTCATCGGCGGAGGCATCCTGCGCCGTCAGAAACGCGGCAGACCCGACACCTGGTTGTACCGCCAACTGCAATGGCGCATCGCGACCCGCTATCCCTTGGTAGCCGGCTGGATCGGCGGGCATGTGCTGATCACGCGTTCGGGGCGCTGGTCGAACCGGAGGGCTGCGTGATGAGCCGCTTCCGGAACGAAGTCGCGCACCTGCAGGCGCATATCAAGACCTTGCGGCTGGGGGCCGGCGCGTTGCTGCTGATCGCGCTGGTGATGGGTGGCGGATGGTGGAGCGCGCCACGCGACCTGACCATTCACGTGCCGCCCGATCTGCGCTCGGGCAGCACCCGCCCGTGGTGGGACGTGCCGCCGGAAAGCGTCTATGCGTTCACCTTCTATGTGTGGCAGCAGCTGCACCGCTGGCCCAGCAATGGTGAAGAGGACTATGCGCGCAACCTGCATGCGCTCTCGCCGTACTTCACGCCTGCCTGCCGCGCCTTCCTGCAGGCCGACTACGACTACCGCCGCAGCACCGGCGAACTGCGCCAGCGGGTGCGCGGCGTGTACGAGATTCCCGGGCGCGGCTACGGCGACAACCCGTCCGCGCGCGTGCGCACGGTTTCCGAGCGCAACTGGGTGGTGACGCTCGATCTCAGTGCGGACGAATACCACGGGCCGGAACAGGTCAAGCGCGCACTGGTGCGCTACCCGATCAAGGTGGCGCGCTCGGACGTCGATCCGGCACGCAACCCGTTCGGCCTCGTCCTGGACTGCTACGACGGTGCGCCGCAGCGCATCGCTGCGTCCACGCCCGAATCCCCGGCCCGCGGTGATCTGGGCCTGCAAGGAGACTCCCCATGAAGAGCCGCCTTCTCGTCTGGCTGGGCATGCTGGCCTGCGTACTGGTGCCCATGGCCCATGCCGTGGAGATCATGCACTGGGAGCGTCTGCCGCTGGCCGTGCCGCTGCAGGTCGGTGAGGAGCGCATCGTGTTCGTGGATCGCAACGTGCGCGTCGGCGTGCCGGCCAGCGTGGGCGACCGGCTGCGTGTGCAGAGTGCCGGCGGTGCGATCTACCTGCGCGCCAGCGAACCGATCGAACCCACGCGGCTGCAACTGCAGGATGCCGACAGCGGCGCGCTGATTCTGCTGGACATCGCCGCAGAGCCCGCCCAGGACGGCGAGCCGCCGCTGGAGCCGGTGCGCATCGTGGAGGGCAACGCCACGCCGCAGCGTTACGGCCAGGCGCAAGCGCCCGGAGCGGCTGCACCCGCTCCGGATCAGGCCCGCTCGCCGCGGCGCGAAACCCCGGTGGCGGTGGTGCTGACCCGCTACGCAGCCCAGAACCTGTACGCGCCGCTGCGCACCGTGGAACCGGTGCCGGGCATCATGCGCGTCAACCTGCGCCGCGACCTGTCGCTGGACACCTTGCTGCCGACCCTGCCGGTGCATGCCGAGGCGCTGGCGGCATGGCGGCTGGAAGATCAGTGGGTCACCGCCGTGCGGCTGACCCATACCGGCAGCGGCTGGATCGACCTCGATCCGCGCGCGCTGCAAGGGGACTTTCTCACCGCCACCTTCCAGCATCCGACGCTCGGTCCGCGCGGCACGCCGGAGGACACCACGGTGCTGTATCTGGTCACGCGCGGTCGCGGCCTGCCGCAGTCGCTGCTGCCGGCGGTCCACCGCTTCGATCCGACGGCGCTGCTGCCGCAGGCCGTCCCCGGTCACGACGACAAGGAGGCCGGCGATGCGCAGTAATGGCTTGCTCAAGTGGCTGGTATTGCCGGTCGCCTTGCTGGTGCTGTTCTTCGGCATCCGGCTGTTCTCCGGTGGCGGCGACCAGCCTCGCCCCATGGCCGATGCCGATCCACAGCTCACCGCCGAGGAAATGCAGGCGCTCGGCATCGAGGGCGACACGCCCCGCGACACCGTCGCCACCCTGGTGGCCCAAGTGCGGCAGTTGCGCACCGAACTGCAGACGGCGACGGCGGACAACCGCACCCAGCGCGAAGAGAACCAGCGCCTGCGCCAGCGCGAAAGCGCGATCGACCAGCGTATCGACACGGCCCTGGAAGCCGAACGCACCGCCTTGCGCCGCGACCAGGAGCGGCTGGTCGGCGAGCGCCGGCAGACCGAAGGCCTGTTGCAGGATCTGCAGCGCCGGCTGGAGAACATCGGCAGCACAGACCACTCCGACCTGCCCGTCGGGCTGGGTCTGCGCGAGGGCGACGGCGATGGCTTTGCCGGTGAGGGCGGCATCCGTTGGGTGGAGCCGGACGACGCGAGGCAGACCGATGGGCGCGCAGGCACGAGCCTGAGCTTCCCCACCAGCTTCGGGCCGGCGCAAAAGACGCTGGAGGCCACCGTCGAACAGGTGGCCGATGCCGGCGCCAGGGCAGCCGGCGTCCAGACGGCCCGGGCGGTCTACACCGTGCCGACGAACTCCACCCTGATGGGCTCGGTCGCGATGACCGCGCTGATTGGCCGCGTGCCGGTCGATGGCACCGTGAACGATCCGTTCCCGTTCAAAGTCCTCGTCGGGGAGGACAACCTGACCGCGAATGGCATTGATATCCCCGACGTCGCCGGCGCAGTGTTCAGCGGCACGGCCAGTGGCGACTGGACCCTGTCGTGCGTCAGGGGGCAGGTCCGTTCGATCACGTTCGTCTTTCATGATGGCACCGTGCGCACGATCCCCGAGGACAGCGAGCGCAGCAGCCAGCAGAACAACCAGCAGGATGGCCTGGGCTGGATCAGCGACCCGTATGGGATTCCCTGCGTCAGTGGCGCACGGCGCAGCAACGCACAGCAATACCTGGGCACCCAGGCATTGATCACCGCTGCCGGCGCGGGCGTCGCTTCACTGATCGATTCCGACAGCGGCCAGATGTCGTATGTCGGCGCCGATGGGTCGATCGGCACGGTTGGCATCAGCACCAACGAAGCGGTCGGACGCATCCTCGCCGGCGGCGTGCAGGACATGTCGCAGTGGGTGAACCGTCTTTACGGGCAGGCCTTCGCCGCAGTGTATGTCCAGCCCGGCGCCCAGGTTGCCATCCATCTCGAAAAGCCCCTTCACATCGACTACGAGCCCGAAGGCCGCCGCGTCGACCATCGAGCAGGAGAAGCGCATGCACTCGATCTGGATTAGGCCGCTGCTGCTGGTGGCGGTCGCGACGGTGCTGGCCGGCTGCGCCACCAGCAAGGAGGAGCTGATGCCGCACGGTGGCCGCACCATGCAGGACATCTGGCACCAGCAGGCCGGCGACGGCGGCAGCGGCCAGGTCGCCCGCCGTCAGTTGCTGGATGCGCGCCAGAGCCTGCGCCGGCCGCTGACGGATGCGGATGTGCAGGCCGCGCCCGCTGAGCAGATGCGCTACACGCGCACGGCGGCCAACGAGATCCACCACCAGTTTCCACGGCTTCCCAACCCGGATCTGGTCATGTATGTCTTCCCGCACCTTGCCGGCACCGATCCCGTGCCGGTGCCCGGTTACAGCACGGTGTTCCCCCTGTACCAGAGGGTGCAGTACGCCATGCCCGGCGAACGCACGGAGGCGTACTGATGGCCTTGTCGTTGCCCTGGCGCCGGCGTGCCGCCGACGATGCCACACCGACCGACGATCGGCAGGACGACTGGACGCGCCATGTGCGCGCACTGCGCGAAGCCGGCATTTCCGAACCCGGCGCGGCGGTCGCGCACGAGCGTCCGGCCACGGCCGCCGACGAGCAGGCGCTGTATGACGTGGCGCCGTCATTCGTCGCGCTGCTGCCGTGGGTCGAGTATCTGCCGGACTCGCAGTGCATGCTGCTTGAGGACGGCGTCTCGGTTGCCGCCTTCTTCGAGCTGACGCCGCTGGGCACCGAAGGCCGCGAGGCCGCCTGGCTGGCGCAAGCACGCGACGCATTGGAAAACGCTCTGCAGGACAGCTTCGACGAGCTCGATGCCAACCCGTGGGTGCTCCAGCTCTATGCCCAGGACGAAGCCAACTTCGACCAGTACCTGGACACGCTGCGTGGCTACGTCCAGCCGCGCGCCGAGGGCAGCCGTTTCACCGAGTTCTACCTGGCCTCGTTCGCCCACCACCTGCGCGCCGTCTCCAAATCCGGCGGCCTATTCAAGGACAGCGTGGTCACCCGCCTGCCGTGGCGCGGCCAGAACCGGCGCGTGCGCATGGTGGTCTATCGCCGCGCCGCAGGCCAGACCGGCCGCCGCGGCCAGACGCCCGAGCAGGCGCTGAATGTTGTGTGCGACCGCCTGATCGGCGGCCTGGCCAATGCCGGCATCCAGACGCGCAGGATGGGAGCGCCGCAGATCCACGACTGGCTGCTGCGCTGGTTCAACCCCAGGCCCACCATGCTCGGGCCGACGGCACAGGATCGCGAACGCTTCTACCGGCTGGCAGCCTATCCGGAGGCGTCGGAGCCCGACGAGATCGAGTTGGCCAGTGGCAGGGACTTTTCGCAGCGGCTGTTCTTCGGCCAGCCACGCTCGGATGCCGAGTCTGGGCTGTGGTACTTCGACGGCGTACCACACCGGGTCATGGTCACCGACCGCCTGCGCACGCCACCTTCCACAGGCCATCTCACCGGCGAAACGCGCAAGGGCGACGCGATCAACACGCTGTTCGATCAGTTGCCCGAGGGCACCGTGATGTGCCTGACGCTGGTCGCCACACCGCAGGACGTGCTTGAAGCGCACCTCAATCACCTGGCGAAGAAGGCTGTGGGCGAAACCCTGGCGTCGGAACAGGCGCTGCGGGACGTGCAGGAAGCACGCTCGTTGATCGGCAGCGCCCACAAGCTCTATCGCGGCTCGCTCGCGTTCTATCTGTCCGGCGACAACGAGGACGAGCTGGACCGGCGTGGCCTACAGCTTGCGAACGTGATGCTCAACGCCGGGCTGCAACCGGTTCGCGAAGAGGACGAAGTCGCCCCGCTCAACACCTATCTGCGCTGGCTGCCTTGCGTCTACAACCCCGGTGCCGACCGCAAGCAGTGGTACACGCAACTGATGTTCGCGCAGCACGCGGCGAACCTGTCGCCAGCCTGGGGGCGCAGTCGGGGTACGGGCCGGCCCGGCATCACGCTGTTCAACCGCGGGGGCGGCGTCATCACGTTCGACCCGTTCAACAGGCTGGACAGGCAGATGAATGCCCATCTGTTTCTGTTTGGCCCCACCGGCAGCGGCAAGTCGGCCACGTTGAACAACATTCTCAACCAGGTCGCCGCGATCTATCGCCCGAGGATGTTCATCGTCGAGGCCGGGAACTCGTTTGGTCTGCTGGCAGATTTCGCCGCACGGCTGGGCCTGACGGTGAATCGGGTCAAGCTCGCACCCGGCTCGGGGGTGAGCCTTGCCCCGTTCGCCGATGCGCGTCGGCTGATCGAAACGCCCAGCGACGTACAGACCTTGGACGCCGATGCGCTGGACGAAGAACAGCCAGACGATCCCGCCAATACCGATACAGACGAACAGCGCGACGTGCTGGGCGAGCTGGAGATCACCGCGCGCCTGATGATCACTGGGGGCGAAGATAAAGAAGAGGCGCGGATGACGCGCGCCGACCGCAGTTTGATCCGGCAGTGCATTCTCGATGCCGCCCGCCAGTGCGTCGCGGCAGATCGCGATGTGCTCACGCGCGATGTGCGCGATGCGTTGCGCGAGCGCGGCCACGATACGACGCTGCCCGATACCCGGCGCACGCGCCTGCTGGAGATGGCCGACGCCATGGACATCTTCACGCAGGGCTCGGACGGCGAGATGTTCGACCGCCCCGGCACGCCCTGGCCGGAAGTGGACATCACGGTCGTCGACCTCGCCACCTATGCCAGGGAGGGCTACAACGCCCAGCTCTCGATCGCCTATATCTCGCTGATCAACACCGTCAACAACATTGCCGAACGCGACCAGTTTCTTGGCAGGCCAATCCTCAACGTGACCGATGAAGGCCACATCATCACGCGCAATCCCTTGCTGTCGCCGTATGTGGTGAAGGTGACGAAGATGTGGAGAAAATTGGGCGCTTGGTACTGGTTGGCGACACAGAACATCGACGATCTGCCCAAGGCCGCAGAGCCGATGCTCAACATGATCGAGTGGTGGCTGTGTTTGTCGATGCCCCCGGACGAGGTGGAAAAAATCGCCCGGTTCCGCGAACTCTCGCCCGCGCAGAAGGCGCTGATGCTGTCGGCCAGGAAGGAGGCCGGCAAGTTCACCGAGGGGGTGATTTTGTCGAAGTCGATGGAGGTGCTGTTCAGGGCCGTACCACCGAGCCTGTACCTGGCGTTGGCCCAGACCGAGCCTGAAGAGAAAGCCGAGCGATACCGCCTCATGCAGCAGTTTGGCGTCAACGAGCTGGAGGCCGCGCTCAAGGTGTCCGAGGACATCGACCGCGCACGCGGCATCGAGCCATTGCCTTATGCCGATCTGCTTTCCTGACGGCCGGAGCCCGCCATGCCTGTCCATCGCTCAACGACCCCACCACTGTCCGTCCGCCGTCGCCGCTGTCTGCGCCTGTTGGCCTGCGCCGTCGGCATGTTGGCGCTGCTGCTGTTCGCGCTGCTCACCGTGGTGCAGCGCGAGGTGTCAGACGCCACACCGGCCCCGACCACCGAGCAGCACCCGGCCGGCCCGCCGTGGCGCCACGGCCAGCCCGATGCCCGTTTCGTGCTGACCTTCTACGCCGACCTGGAATGTCCGTTCTGCAAGGACTACTACCCGGGCCTGAAGAGCTGGATCGGCCAGCAGGCCGACGTCAGCCTGCAATGGCATCACCTGCCTCTGGCGGCGCACGAGCCGGTCGCCTCAGCGCTGGCCAGCATGGCCGAGTGCGCGGGCGAAACCGGCGGGCATGGTGCGTTCTTCGATGCCATCGGCTGGCTGTACCAGCACACACGCAGCGGCGGCCAGGGGCTCCCCGAGGGGCGTCGCTTTCCGGGGCTGACGCCGGCGTTGCGAGACTGCCTGGACAGCGAGCGCCCGCAGGCCGTCGTGCGCACCCAGGCCGAACAGGGCACGCACGCCGGCATCACCGCCACCCCCAGCCTGCGCCTGGAGGATCGCCAGAGCGGCCGGTCGTTGCTGCTGCAGGGGCCGGTCGAGGGCGATGCGCTACTGTCCGCGATGGATCTGCTGATGGGTGATGCACCGGATACCGCTCCGGCGCACGCCGCAGGTTTGTCCGCCATCGAAGATGGCGACATGCCCAGGTAGCCGAGGTCTTCGAGGCTACGGCGCAGCACTGCTGCGCTGACCGTCGTTCGCAACGCATCCCGAAGCGAACGGCCAGCGTCCGCGCTGGTGGATGTGTGGTTTTTTCATTTCGTCACGCCCATGGAGGTTCCGCCTCCGTGGGGGGCCTCCGTTCATCTACTGGAGGTTCCCATGACCGACGTACTGACCCTCGAAGACTCCCATACCGAGTTGGAACACGATCCCGTTGTCGTCGATACGCACGAAGACCGGATCGTTCAACAGGCCATCGCGCTGCTGGAGCGACGCATGTTCAAGGCGGGTACCGCCTTGCGGAATCCGAGCGAGGTGTGCGACTACCTGCGTTTGATGCTCGTCGGCGAGCCCAACGAAATCTTCGCCGTCCTGCTTCTCGACACGCGCCACAAGGTGCTGGCGTACGAGCCGCTGTTCCGCGGCACGATCGATGGCGCATCAGTCTATCCCCGGGTGGTCGTCCAGCGTGCGCTGGCAGCCAATGCCGCCGCCGTCATCTTCGCGCACCAGCATCCCTCGGGGAACTCGGAGCCCAGTGCAGCCGATCGCGCGATCACCCGCCGACTCAAGGACGCTCTGGATCTGATCGACATCCGGGTGCTGGATCACTTCATCATCGGCGAGGGCCGACCGTACTCTTTTGCCGAGAATGGCTTGCTGTAGCGGCGTAGAATCGCGTCCGCCAAGCCGCATCCCACGCATGGGCCTGTCCCCAGGTCCATGCGCTTTTTCGTTTCCCTCGCATCACCGGAAAACAGGGATTGCCACAGTGCGCATTGTTCGTGGTGCGCATCTGCCTCATGGGTTCGACTACCGGGGTCGATTCACCCCGAGACACGAAGCCATGCACGCCTTTCTTGCACACCTTGGCCAGACGCTGGCCCTCCCCGCGCTACTGCTTGCCGGCAACGTCATGGCTGCGGAGATCTGGATCGTGACGGACGCCCGCAACCCGGTGGCAGGTGCCCAGGCGGCGGATCGCGTCATCCAACTCGACGCGGCGCAGGCCATCGAGGCGGATCTGTCGGCCGGGTTGCCGAACGACCCGCAGCGGGCCGCGGCGTTCGTGCAGCGACGTTTGAACGATGGCGGACAGGCGCTGCAACAGCGCATCCGTGATGCCTACCAGGGCGTGACCGATGCCTGGAGCCTCGGCATCACCAGCATTCCGGCGGTGATCGTCGATCAGCGCTACGTCGTCTACGGGGTGAGCGACCTCGGCCAGGCGCTGGCCCGCATCGAGCGTTACCGGGAGGAGCAGCCATGATTCCCCGTCGCCTGCGGCTTGGAGCCGCCGCCGTGCTGCTGTGCAGCGCCACGTCGAGCTTCGCCCTCAACACCGCCACCATCATCTCCTCAACCCTGTCGCCGGACTGCCTCGAATATCGCGTCACCGGGATCTGCTACTGGCTGTACTGCTCTCTGTCGGGCTGCTCGGTGCGCACCTCCATCAAGGTCAGGCACTACGTTCCCGACGCCGTGGTATCGAGCTACTCGAATACTGGGCAGAACCCGTGGATCGAAGTGCGGCCGATGAGCCCGCCCACCCCCTCGGCTCAGGCCGGCGGTGACGGCACCACCAACGAGGATCACGAGAACAACCTGGCGAAATTCAAGAACGCCGACGTCATTGGCCATCCGGGCGGTCAGGTGTTCAGCCAGTTCGCCTCGGCGTCCGGCTACATCTGCCAGGGTGCTGGCACTGCGTTCATGCCGTACCTGCTCAGCACCTTCGACACGCTGGCCTGGCGCTACAACATGCCCGAAGCCGTGTATCCCGAGTCGCTGATTCCCGGCATGCGCGAGATCGGCACCCGCACCCGGCTGAACCTGTGGGGCAACGTCTATCCCAGGGGCGGCTTCCTGCATCAGGCCGACGACTACAAGGCTGGCGCGGTCGTCGCCCAGCGCGCCGGCGACGTCGTAACCCGGCGCGGCCAACTGCATGTGTACCAGCCGCTGATGGCCAACGCGCGAGACGGCTACTGGCCGGCCGGCGCGTTGATCGAAAGCGATGCCAGCACCGGCAAGTGGCAGCGGCTGACGCCGCGCCTTTCCAACACCTGCACCGTGTTTCCCCATGCCGGGCACTTGCCACAGGCGCAACAGGGTGACTACGCGTGGGCGCTGTGGCGCCCGTACAGCTGCTGCCAGCGTCGCGGACAGGTGTTCCTCGGCAGCGTGGATTTCAATTGAGGGTTCCGCCATGAAGCATTCCGAGCTGACGACGCCGCACGACCGCCCCTCACGTCTCTGGCGGCCTGGCGCGCTGGCCTGCGCACTGGCCGTTGCCAGCGGGCTGGCGCTCGCCCAGAGCGGCGGCTTCCAGACCAGCGGCAGCGTGATCGGCGACGAGGTCATGTACTCGATCGGCGGTGGCAACGCCGTCTCGATGAGCGGTGCGGCCGGCATGCGCTCCCTCGGTGTCGGGGTTGGGTGGAACAGCAATCTGGTGTGCGGCGACATGAGCATCAGCACCACGATCCAGAACCAGCTCAACGGCCTGACGAATGGGTTTCAGAACATCATGAGCAACGTGATCCAGAGCGCGACCAGCGCCGTGGCGTCGCTCCCCGCGCTGATCATCCAGAGAGCGGACCCCGGCCTCTACAACCTGCTGACCAATGGTGTGCTCCAGGCAAGGCTGGATTTCGATCGCTCCAAGTTGACCTGCCGGTCGATGGCCGAACGCATGGCGGACATGGCCGGTGGCCAGTTGGGCTGGAGCCAGATGGCCGAAGGCATGGCGCTGCGTGATGCCGTGTCGAGCACGGATGCGGTGTCAGCCGTCGAGCAGGCCGAGACGCGCCGGGGCAATGACGGTGTGCCGTGGGTCGGCGGCAGTAACGCCGGCGGCGCCGGTCAGCCGTCGATCAAGGTGATGGGCGACGTGACGCGCGCGGGCTACAACCTTGTGAACGGGCGCAACGCGACCGATACGTCGGCCATCGATCCGGCGAGCTGCAACAGCCTGGCCTGCCAGACTTGGGCCTCACCGCAGCAAGCGGTCGAATGGGCCACGCGGGTGCTGGGCGAACAGGAGCAACGTACCTGCGACGCCTGCACAAAGACTGAGACGATTCCCGGCGTGGGCCTGCCCCCCCTCATTCAGGAGGAGTACGACGCCAAGCTGCAAACGCTGCAGGAGTTGATCAGCGGTGCGCGCAACACCACCTTCGAGAACCTTGCCGAGGCAGGCAGCGTGTCGTTGCCGATTACCCGCGGCGTCATCGAGGCGCTGCGCGATGAGCCGGATCAGCACGTGCTGGCGCAACGCCTGGCTTCGGAAGTGGCCCTGGCGTCGGTGCTGGAGAAGGCTCTGCTGCTGCAGCGCACCTTGCTGACCGGGCGCAAGGAGCCGAACGTCGCCGCCAACCAGTTGGCGACCGCCGCCGTCGACCAGGAAAGCGACTCGCTGGATCGGGAGATCTCCAACCTCAAGACCGAACTCGAACTGCGCCGCACGCTTGCCAACAACTCGCCGATGGCGATCATCCAGCGCCATGGAACCAGGGCCGCGGGCTCCCGGGGTATCTACGAAGGTGACCCCGTGCCGGATCGCCTCGACCAGTTGCAGCGGGCCAATCCGGGGAGCACGCCATGAACCTGACCTGGGGGCCGCGCTGGCTGCTCATCCGCAGGGTGGCGAAGGTGCTGCTGTGGGCGATGCTGCTGCTCGCGGCAGCCGTGCTCATCAACATCGTGGGCATCCACTTCCTCGGCAGCGTAGTCGGCTGGGAGCGCTGGCTCGTCGAGACCTCCGGTTTCTTCCTGCTGTGGCGGCTGTGCCTGTACGGGGCGACGGTCTGCGGCTGGGTCTGGATGCGTCGGCGTCTGCTGGCGCGTGAATCCGGCATGGAAGCCAGGCGTCGCCTCCTGCGCGCCGAAGTCGCCGGCGTGGTGGGAATCGTCGCGCTCGAGGCCAGCCTGCTGATGCAGGCGACGTAGCGGGAGGATGGCACATGACGCTGTTCACCACGGACTACCTGGAGTACTACCTGACCCTGCTGAGCTGGGTCATCCACAACGGAATTTGGGCGGTGCTCGTTTCCAGCGGTGTGTTCGCCATACCCTTCGTGGCGATCATCATCCAGGAATGGCTGCGCGCGCGAGCCGAAGGTGCGGACGAAGGAAATAAAGGCGCGCTGTCCTCGCTGCGCATCGAGAACCGTGTCTGGGTGGCGATCGTCGTGGTGATGTTCGCGGGCATCCCCTTCATCGACGTTGACCTCAACACCATCAAGTACGACCAGGCGCGCTCGGCGCAATGCCAGGTGAGCGTGCCCGAACCTGGAGAGACCGGCTGGTCGCAGTCGTTCAGCACGCTCAACAACCAGAGCGCACGCGTGCCGGTGTGGTGGGCGTTCATGCACGCGCTGTCGCGCGCGATCACCGGGGCCTCGGTTGCTGCCATCCCATGTGGAACCGACCTGCGGCAGATCCGTATGGAGATCAATGCCACACGCATCGACGACCCGGTTTTGGCGCAGGAAGTCGCCGATTTCACCCACGACTGCTACGGCCCGGCGCGCGCCAAGTTGTTTATGAACCGTCCGAATCTCGATGAAGCACAGATGCACGACGTCACCTGGATCGGCTCGCGGTTCTACCTCGACAACGCCGGCTACTACGACACCTACCGCGCAAGGGCGCCGCGCGATGGATGGGCCTACGACAGCAACCGGGATGCCGGCCTGGCGCAGGTGCCGAGCGGTGCCGGCTATCCGACCTGCCGCCAGTGGTGGAACGACAGCGGCAACGGCCTGCGCGCACGTCTGCTGGATCAGGTCGATCCCAGCCTGCTCAACCGTCTGGCCGGCTGGGCCGGTTTCCTGAGCCGCACCGAAGTGGATGACTCGGTGATCCGCACCATTGCCTCACCGCGCCAGCAGAAACTCAACCAGGGCAGCGTCTACACGGATTACGGCGGGCAAATCGACAAAACGCTGCCCAACGTCATCAACCGCGCCGCCAGCGATGTCGGGATGGCGGTTGGCGGGCTTGCCTATTTCCCGGCGATGGACGTCGTGCGCCAGGCCCTGCCGATGGTGCTGGCGTTCCTGAAAATGGCGCTGGTGATCTGCATCCCGATCGTCTTGCTGATCGGCACCTACGACCTGAAGACCGTTATCACGCTCACCGTCGTCCAGTTTGCATTGTTCTTCACCGACTTTTGGCTGCAACTGGCTCGATGGATCGACAGCACGATCCTCGATGCACTCTACGGTTGGGGGTTCGGATGGAACCGCCCGCATACCAACTTCGATCCCCTGATCGGATTGAACAACACATTCGGCGACATGCTGCTCAATTTCGTCATGGGAGCCATGTTCCTGGTACTGCCTGGATTCTGGATCGCGTCGCTGGGATGGGTCGGCTTTCGCGCAGGTCAGGCCATTCAAGGTATGACCGAAGGCACGAAGGGAGGTGCGCAGGCTGGCGGTAAAGGCGCCGGAGCCATGTCAGGTGGGAAGCTCAAGTAGAGCCGAACCTCAATCGTCCTTGTAATCGACGTGGGTGTGGTCGTTGTAGAGGTTCGGGTCGTACCCCGGCGTGTTGCGAAGCTCGTCCATATCGGTGAAAGGCCAGGCGTCTTCGTCCGGGGAGTTTGCCGCCGAGGCCCAGGCAGCCGCGGTGACGAACACCAGCAGCAGCGCAAGCCAGAAGGCCGCATAGAGCAGCACCCCCAGCACGGCGAGCTTGACGATCCACACCAGCGCGGTCGCGGCGCCGCTCGGCACGCCGACGGAGGCCAGCCACGCGACCGCCCGCCGTTCGCGACGCACGTAGCCCCGCCAGCCACGGCCGAGCCAGCGGCCGAAGCGTTCTGCGGTACTGCTACGGGGTCTAGTGTTCATGATCGTCACCTGCTTGTCTGCGTTACATGGTTGCTCCAGTGTGCGCCGGTGGCCACCACGGTGCGGCCAGCAATGCGGCATGTCTGCTGCGGGATTTCGGCCATCCGAGGCCATCCATGATTAGATTTATACACCAAATTCAATCATGAGGCTAATTTTCAAGCATTGTTCTGTTTCTGAGTGGTGATTGATTAGATTGTGACGTATATTTAGCCTATGAGTGTAAATACGCGGCATCAAGTAATCAAGCGGCTGCTGACGGAGCTTCCTCGTGGAGCCCCGTTCGACCTCGCCATGCTCGAATCCTACGGCGTGTCGCCCCAACTGGCCGCCCGCTACGCGGAAAGCGGCTGGTTGGTGCGTCTGGCGCATGGCGTCTATGCCTTCCCGAATGACGACTTCGACGTCAGCGGCGCCCTGCGGTTCCTGCAGGAGAGGGTCGCCGGCCTGCATGTGGGGGGCAAGAGCGCCTTGGCACTGCAGGGGGTACGGCACAACCTGGCTTCCCGGGAGACCTTGGTGCTCTGGGGTGACGCCCGCTTTGCGCTGCCAGCCTGGTTCACCCAGCGGTTCCCGGCGCGGTACGTCAACGCCAAGCTGTTCGACTGGCCCGACGATACGCTCCCCGGCAAGACCCTGCACACGCCGCCGGGGCAGGCAGCAGGCCTGCGGGTGGCGGTGCCGGAGCGCGCGGTTCTGGAGTTGCTCTACGAGACCGGCCCGCGGGAAAGCCTCGAAGAGGCCCGTAATCTGTTCGACGGCCTGCGATCGCCACGCAAGGATGTACTCGGACGCCTGCTGGCCTGCTGTACCAGCGTCAAGGCCGTGCGCCTGTTCCTGACCTGGGCTCGGGAAACTGGCGTCGTCGACGTCGATGCGCTGCTGGAGCAGTACCCGGTACGTACCGGCAGCAACAAGCGCTGGATGAGCCGCCTCGATGACGGCACCTTGCTGAGCCTGAACCCGCATGGATAAACACTACGCCGACACCGTTCGCCTGTTGCTGAACATCGCTCCCGACGTGTTCGACAACGACATCTTCGCCATGAAGGGCGGCACCGCCATCAACCTGTTCCTGCGGGACATGCCCCGCCTGTCCGTGGACATCGACGTGGTCTACCTGCCTTGGCAGACGCCGCGAGACGAGGCCTTGCAGGCCATCAACCAGGAGCTGGCCGCCATCGCGCAGCGCGTCGAACCCCTCGGCGTGCAGACACGCCTGATCCGCAGCAAGGATCTCGGGGATACCAAGCTGATCGCGGAGAACGAGAGCAGCCAGGTGAAGGTCGAGGTCAATGTGGTGTTTCGCGGCACCGTGCTACCCGCCACACGCAGTCCGCTGAGCGCTCGCACCAGCGATCTGTTCGGCGTCGAGTTCGATGTGCCGACCCTGGTTCCGGACGAGCTTTATGCCAGCAAGCTGGTCGCCGCCCTGGATCGCCAGCACCCTCGGGATCTGTTCGACGTCTGGCAGTTGTTCGAGAGCGGTGGCCTGACCGATGCGATGGTCGAGTGTTTCGTGGTCTATCTGGCGGGACACAACCGACCGACCCACGAAGTGCTGTTCGGCAACGACAAGGACATCACCGGCGAGTATGAGCGCGCCTTCGTCGGCATGACCGAGGTGGCTTGTCCGCTGGACGTCCTGCTCGATACCCGTGCCCGGCTCCGCCATGAGCTACCGAGACGACTCAGCGATGCCCACCGGCAGTTCCTGAGCGGGCTGACCCGCGCGCAACCCGACTGGTCACTGCTGCAATGCCCGCATGCCGACCAGTTGCCCGCACTGCGCTGGAAGTTCGCCAACCTGAGCACATTCCAGAAGCGCCGCCCGAAAGACTTCATCGCGCAGGCCGATGCTCTTGACGCCGGCCTGGCCGTAACCGCCTCCGGCGGCTGAGCCACCTCACCTGGCTCCACCTGGAAAAGGGGACTGCCCCAACATCCGTTTCTTTGTCGTCTGGCACCTGGTTACCGCCTATATGTAAAGGCTTTGAACAAGGGTCAAGGGCGGAAAGGGCAAGGGAATGGGGCGCAAGGGGAAAGGCCCTATCTGGAAAAGGAAAAGGCCCTGTCCCGCTCTCATTTCAGGTCACGGCGATGCTCGCTCTGTTCCAACGAAAACGGCCGCCATTGCCGGAGCCGGCACCGGCGACACCACCGAAAGGGCTGACGCGGCCGGAATCGGCCGCGTCCTTGCTGGCGACGCCGCGTCGGCGAAAGCTGATGGAGCACATCTGGCAGCGCACCTCGCTTTCGCGCAAGCAGTTCACCTCCCTGTACCGTGTGCCACTGGAGCGCTATGCCGAACTGGTGCAGATGTTCCCGGCGTCGGAAAGCCACCACCATGCTTACCTCGGCGGCATGCTCGACCATGGGCTGGAGATCGTCGCCTTCGCGCTCAAGCTGCGGCAATCGCATCTGCTGCCGGCTGGCGCAACACCGGAAGACCAGGCCGCCCAGGCCGAGGCCTGGACGGCGGCCACGGCCTATGCTGCGTTACTCCACGACATCGGCAAGATCGCGGTAGATCTCCACGTCGAGTACGAGGACGGCCGCGTCTGGCACCCCTGGCACGGGCCGCTGCTGCACCCCTATCGCTTCCGCTACAGGGACGACCGAGAGTATCGCCTGCATGGCGCAGCCACCGGCTTGCTCTACCATCAGTTACTCGATGCCGGCATCCTCGACTGGCTCAGCAGCTACCCAGCGCTATGGGCACCGCTGCTCTATGTGCTGGCCGGTCAGTATGAGCATGCGGGCGTGCTGGGCGAGCTCGTCGTTCAGGCGGATCGTGCATCCGTGGCTCAGGAGCTGGGGGGCGATCCCAGCCGCGCCATGGCCGCGCCCAAGCATGCCCTGCAGCGCAAGCTCATCGATGGACTTCGGTATTTGCTGAAGGAGGAGTTGAAGCTGAACCAGCCCCAGGCATCGGACGGCTGGCTGACACAGGATGCCTTGTGGCTGGTGAGCAAGACCGTCTCGGACAAGCTGCGCGCACATCTACTGTCACAAGGCATCGATGGCATCCCCTCGAACAACACGGCCGTCTTCAACGTGTTGCAGGATCACGGCATGCTGCAGCCGGCCCCGGACGGCAAGGCCATTTGGCGTGCCACGGTCAACAGCGAGGCTGGCTGGTCGCACAGTTTTACGCTGCTACGGATGTCACCAGCATTGATCTGGCAGCCGGATGAGCGTCCCGCTCCCTTCGCCGGAACGGTGACGGTGGAAGCGACTTCTGAAACGGGAACCGCCGAACAGCCCGCAGGCAGTTCGGATGAAGCCACCGGCAGCATCGAAACCTGTGCCGACAACATGGCTCTTGCTGCCGGACAGTCGCCTCCCACACCTGCGTCAGCCAACACGACTTTGCCCCAGCCGGAAGGGGAACCTCCTGCGGACGCGGTGGACGATCTGTTGTCCCTGTTCGGACAACCCGCTCAGGAGACCGGCGTAGAGCCCGAGCCCGCTGCTCAGCGCAACAGTGGCCCGCCGACAACTTCTGCCGAGCTGCCCACGAATACCGAAATCAGGCCACCAAAGAACTTGCCTGAAGCTCCTGACTGCGCGGTGCCATCCGGCGAGCACTTCATCGTCTGGCTCCGCCAAGGCATCCAGTCCCGTCGCCTCATCATCAACGATGCGAAAGCACTCGTGCATACCGTGGCGGATACGGTTTATCTGGTCAGCCCTGGCCTGTTTCAGCGCTACGCCCAGGAGCATCCCAGCATCTCGGCGCTCGCCAAGCAGGACAAGGTGCAGGACTGGCAATGGATACA
This sequence comes from uncultured Aquincola sp., assembly GCA_937883885.1. The sequence continues at coordinate 29,723 of CAKZXL010000617.1, forward strand.
GAAGCGCTTTGAAAAACTCGGACTTCACAGGAAACAGCCGTCGGGTTTGAATATCTGGACATGCGAAGTCATGGGGCCGCGAAAATCCCGTCGATTGCATGGCTACTTGCTCGAAGATCCGTCGCACATATTTGATACCGTTCCCCCGAACAATCCATACCTGTCGCTCAAATAGCAGCCTTCCGAGGAAGAGCCAGAGAGGTAGTTGAAGATGCTGATCGCCTGAGGTTTCTTCTCGTGATGTCAACGACGGGGGGGGGGCGAAAGCGCGGAGCGTTCTCGGCTGAAGAATGATCCAGAGGGTCGGCAACGATTCTGACGAAATCCTCCAAAAAGCCCGTTAACCATCTGTTTTACAAACCCTAAACTATCGCAGCCTGCTAAAGATCACTGTAGACATCTAACTTCTCCTTGCGCGATTGGCATTACTCGCAA
>CAKZXL010000618.1 GCA_937883885.1 uncultured Aquincola sp.
GCAGGCCCGCGCGGGCCAGGGCCTGCGCACAGGCGGCGCCGGCCAGCCCGGCGCCCAGCACCAGCACCTCGTCGCCCGGCTGGGCGGCCGGGCCGGTGACGTCCTGCACGCGGGGCACGAAGCGGGGCGCATAACGCGCCTGCAGCAGAGTTTGCGAAGCCGCTTCCACCACGAAGCCCGCGGCGCGCAGGCCTTTTGAAAGGTCCGTCGTGGTCGCGGCCACCGCGGCCGCCAGCGTGGCTTGCGGCGCTGCCAGGCTGCCTAGCCGGCGCAGCAGGTGGTCGTCCCAGCCGGGGCCGGCCAGCAGCAGCGCATCGGCCTGCAGGCGCAGCGCGCGCAAACCTTCGCGCAGCACCTGGTGGTGGGAGTTGCCGGCCTGCAGCCCGGGCGGTTGCAAGAGGTCGACGGTCAGCCTGCTGCCATCGGCCAGCGCAGGCATGGGCAGCCGCTGAAGCCCCGGCACACTCACCCCCGCGCCAGCCGCCAAAGGCTGCGCCGCGGTGAGCAGCAGCACCACCTGCAGCCGCCGGCAACGCTGCGCATCGCCTTCCCAGGCCTGTCGCAGTGCGGCCAGCAGCACATCGGCTTGGCCACCCATCGCCAGCAGCACGAAGCGCTCTTGCCCCGCCCAGCGCGCCGGCAGGCCGGCGGCGCGCAGCAAGTCCAGCGCATCGCTCGCCGTCATCGCCGCCGCCATGAAAAAAGGGCACCGAGGTGCCCTTGATCCTGCAGGCTGGCCGTGGCCACTGCGTGCATCGCGTTCAGACGCGCTTGCGGTATTCGTGGGTGCGGGTGTCGATTTCGATCTTGTCGCCGCTTTCCACGAACAGCGGAACCGAGATCTCGAAGCCGGTGCCGACGATCTTGGCAGGCTTCATCACCTTGCCCGAGGTGTCGCCCTTGACGGCCGGCTCGGTCTCGATCTCGCGCACCACGGTGGTGGGCAGTTCGACCGAGATGGCCTTGCCGTCGTAGAACACCACTTCCACGGGCATGTTGTCTTCGAGGTAGCTGATGGCGTCGCCCATGTTCTCGGCTTCCACCTCGAACTGGTTGTACTCGGAGTCCATGAACACGTACATCGGGTCGGCGAAGTACGTGTAGGTGCACTCCTTCTTGTCCAGGATGATCTGGTCCATCTTGTCGTCGGCCTTGAAGACGACTTCGGCCCCGCCGCCGTTCAGCAGGTTCTTCATCTTGATGCGCACCGTGGCAGCGCCGCGGCCACCGCGGCTGTATTCGGTACGCAGCACCACCATCGGGTCCTTGCCCTGCATGATGACGTTGCCTGCGCGGATTTCCTGTGCGAGTTTCATAGCGGCTCTCTTGGTTCGGTGGGCGTCGCTTGCCGCCTGGGCGCTGCGCCGGCCCGGTGTGCGGGTGGCGCTGGCACTTCTGCAGCTTGCGAAGCATTGCGTATCGGTTTTGCGGCAGATCGCGACGCCGTGTCGCGCGGGCGGCTGTGGCCAGCCGGTGTTACAGGCTGGTCGCAGTGCCACGCAGAGCCCGCTATTCTAGCCTGCCGGCCTTGGCCGCGCAAAACTGCAGCAGCTGGGTCACCAGGTCGGGCTGCAGCAGCAGGGCTTGGCGCCAGCGCTGGCTGGCGGCGCGCCAGTCGACGATCGGCGGCCACGCATCGGGCCAGGGCCCCAGGCCGTTCCAGGCCCACCACAGCGCGTGCCGTGGCGCAGCCACCCGACCGTCCATGGCGGCCACCGCGCCGTCCACCGCCGCCATGCGGTCCAGCAAGGCCTGCAGCTTGGCCACGTGCGCATCGTCGTGCTGCGGGTAGATGTGCCACACGAAGGGCGCGCCGGCCCACATGGCCCGCACGATGGAGTCTTCGCCGCGCGCGAAGTTGAGGTCGCAGCTCCACAGCAGCCGGTCGAAGTCGGGCTGGCTGAGCCAGGGCAGGGCGTGCAGCCGCAGGTGGCGCGGCGCGGCCGGCGCCTGGGCCAGCGCGGCGGCCTGCGAAGAGCCGGCGCACACCAGCACCAGCGTGGGCTGGTCGTCCAGCCGTTGCAGCAACTCGCCGAAGGGCGCGGAGGGATAAGCGAACAGGCTGACCACCCGCTCACCCGGCCGCCGCTGCAGCCCCAGGCCGGCCAGCCAGGCATCACGGTCGAAGGCGGCCTGCGCCTCGGCCAGGCCCCGCTCGCGCAGCAGGCCGCCGGTGCGCGCGGTAAAGCCGGGGTAGAAGAACCACTTCATCAGCCC
>CAKZXL010000619.1 GCA_937883885.1 uncultured Aquincola sp.
CGCTCGAAGCCTTCGCGGCCCACCAGCGTCTGCATCATGCGCACGACTTCGGCGCCCTTTTCGTACACCGTGGCGGTGTAGAAGTTGTTGATGGCCTGGTACTCGTCGGGTCGCACCGGGTGGGCCATCGGGCCGGCGTCTTCCGGGAACTGCACCTGACGCAGGCCGCGCACGTCTTCGATGCGCTTGACGGCCTTGGCGCTGGGGCCGCCCGCCATGTCCATGCTGAATTCCTGGTCGCGGAAGACGGTCAGGCCTTCCTTCAGGCTCAGCTGGAACCAGTCGCGGCAGGTGATGCGGTTGCCCGTCCAGTTGTGGAAGTACTCGTGGCCGACCACGCTTTCCACACCGCCGAAGTCCACGTCGGTGGCGGTGGCCGGGCTGGCCAGAACGAACTTCGTGTTGAAGATGTTCAGGCCTTTGTTTTCCATCGCGCCCATGTTGAAGTCGCCGACGGCGACGATCATGAAGCGCTCCAAATCCAGCGGCAGCTTGAAGCGGGCCTCGTCCCACACCACCGAGGCGATCAGCGAGTTCATCGCGTGCTCGGTCTTGTCCAGGTCGCCGCGGCGCACGTACACCTGCAGCAGGTGGTCGCGGCCCGAGCGGGTGCGGATCTGCTGCTCACGGGCCACCAGGTCGGCGGCCACCACGGCGAACAGGTAGCTCGGCTTGCGGAACGGGTCGTGCCACTTGGCATAGTGGCGGCCGCCTTCCAGCTCGCCTTCTTCCAGCAGGTTGCCGTTGGACAGCAGCACCGGGTAGCGCTTCTTGTCGGCCCGCAGCAGCACGGTGTAGACGGCCATCACGTCGGGCCGGTCCAGGAAGTAGGTGATGCGGCGGAAGCCCTCGGCCTCGCACTGGGTGAACAGGCCGCTGTCCGACGAGAACAGGCCCGACAGCTGGGTGTTCTTGTCCGGGCAGCAGGTGTTGCGGATGTCCAGCGTGAAGTTGTCGCCGGGCGGGTTGTCGATCACCAGCAGGCCGGGCTCCTGGCGGAAGCTGACGCTCTCGCCATTGGCCTGCACGCGCAGCAGGGTGATGTCTTCGCCGTGCAGCTTCAGCGGCTGCGGCGGCAGCGACAGGTTGCGCTCGATCACCAGCCGGCTGCCGACGATGGTCTTGGCGGGGTCGAGGTCGAAGGTGAGCTCGACGCTGCGGATCCAGTAGGCCGGCTCGGTGTAGTCCGCGCGGCGGATGGTCAGGGCGGGTCCTTCACGCATGGTGGGCTTCTCCGTTAGGGCGCGACGGCGACAGGGCGCCGAGGTCGAATTGCTGAAGGTCGGGCACGATGGCCACCACGTTGTCGAAGCCGGTGAAGGCTTCGCGCGGCATGGTGGTGGTGAGGGCGACGGCACGCATGCCGGCGCGGCGGGCCGCCTCGATGCCCAGCGGCGCGTCCTCGAACACCACGCAGGCTTCAGGCGCCACACCCAGGCGGCGCGCGGCTTCCAGGAAGATGTCGGGGTGGGGCTTGCCGCGCAGGCCGTCGGCCGGGCTGGTGACGGTGTCGATCCACTCGCCGATGCCGAAGCGCTCGAAGGCCAGCTGCATGTTCAGCAGGCCCGAGGCCGTGCACACCGCCAGCTTCAGGCCCTGGCTGCGCGCCAGCGCGGCCAGCTCGGCGGCGCCGCCGATCAGCTGCAGCGACGGGCGGGCGAATTCGCGGTAAAGCGCTTCCTTCTCCTCGGCCAGGGCGTCGATCGCGGCCGCATCCAGGTGCGGCAGCAGGTCGGCCAGGATCTCGGCATTGGCGCGGCCGGCGGTGGAGGCGAAGAAGCCCGGCTCGTCCATCGGATGGCCATGGCGCCGGTGCCACTCGATCCAGGCGTTGTGGTGGTGCGGCATGCTGTCGATCAGCGTGCCGTCGAGGTCGAACAGCAATGCTTGGGTCACTCAGACTCCCTGCTTGAGGCTGGCTTCGATGAAGGGATCGAGGTCACCGTCCAACACCTTCTGGGTGTTGCTGATTTCAACGTTGGTGCGCAGGTCCTTGATGCGGCTCTGGTCGAGCACGTAGCTGCGGATCTGGTGGCCCCAGCCGACGTCGGTCTTGGTGTCCTCCAGCTTCTGCTGCTCTTCCAGGCGCTTGCGCATCTCGAAGTCATACAGGCGCGAACGCAGCCGCTTCCAGGCCACGTCGCGGTTGCTGTGCTGGCTGCGGCCGTCCTGGCACTGCACCACGATGCCGGTGGGAATGTGCGTCAGCCGCACCGCCGAGTCGGTCTTGTTGATGTGCTGGCCGCCCGCGCCGCTGGCGCGGAAGGTGTCGGTGCGCACGTCGGAGGGGTTGATCTCGATCTCGATCGAGTCGTCCACCTCGGGGTAGACGAACAGCGACGCAAAGCTGGTGTGGCGGCCGCCGGCCGAGTCGAACGGGCTCTTGCGCACCAGGCGGTGCACGCCGGTTTCGGTGCGCAGGTGGCCGAAGGCGTAGTCGCCCTCGACCTTGATGGTGGCGCTCTTGATGCCGGCGATGTCGCCCGGGGTTTCGTCTTCCAGCGTGGCGGTGAAGCCCTTGCGCTCGCAGTACTTCAGGTACTGGCGCAGCAGCATGCCGGCCCAGTCGCAGGCCTCGGTGCCGCCGGCGCCGGCCTGGATGTCGATGAAGCAGTTGCTGGGGTCGGCCGGGTTGTTGAACATCCGGCGGAATTCGAGCTGCTCGACCGTGCCCTGCAGCTTGCGGGCGTCTTCGTCGATCGCGGCCAGGCTGTCGAAGTCGTCTTCGGCCTTGGCCATCTCGAACAGCTCGGTGTTGTCGGCCAGGCTGCTGGTCAGGTGGTTGATGGTCTCGACCACCACGTCGAGCGTGCGCTTCTCGCGGCCCAGTTCCTGGGCGCGCTTGGGCTCGTTCCACACATTGGGGTTCTCGAGCGCGGCGTTGACTTCGTTCAGTCGCAGGGATTTGCGGTCGTAGTCAAAGATACCCCCGTAGCGCGTCGGTGCGCGCAGAGAGGTCCGACAGAAGGGCGCCGATCTCGTTGATCTTTTCGTTGTCCATGCTTGCCATCCTTGTGAAGGCGGCGATTTTCGCATGGGCACCCACCCCGGGCGGGGTGGGGCGATCTGCCACTTATGCGGCCAGAAACTGCTCGATCTGCGCGGCCAGGGCCTCGGGTTCGTCGTGGTGCAGCATGTGGCCGCTGGCGGGCAGGCGGGCGCGCGTCACCGGCCCGGGCACCGTGGCCAGCCGGGCCTCGAACTCTTCGCGCGTGTAGCGTGTGCCCCAGAAGGCGGCCATGTCGGTCAGCGCACCGTCCACCCACAGCACCGGCGCCTGGATGCGCTGCCACAGTAGCAGCGACTCGTCCACCTGGTGCAGCACCGGGGCCACGCCCTTGTGCGCCGGATCGGCCTGCAGGTGCCAACGGCCGTCGGCCTGCGGGGCGCCCCAGTGGCCGGCCAGCCAGGCGGCCTTGTCGGCGGGCAGGCGCGGATTGTTCTTCATCAGCCGGCGCACCACGCCCTCGGGCGATTCGTAGCTGTTGAGCGTGGGCGGCGTGTGCAGTTGGTCCAGCCACTGCAGCAGCCGGCGCGGTGCGTCGGCCGGCTGCGTGCGCGGCATGCCGAAGCCCTCCAGGTTGATCAGCTTGCGGATGCGCTCGGGCCGCAGGCCGGCGTACAGCATGGCCGCATTGCCGCCCATGCTGTGGCCCAGCAGGTCGATGCGGCGGTCGGGCAGCGCCTGGTCCAGCAGCTGGTCGAGGTCGCCCAGGTAATCGGCGAACCAGTAGGTGTCGGTGGCTGACCGCTCGGTCAGCCCGAAGCCGCGCCAGTCGGGCGCGATCAGCGCGCGACCTTCGACCATCGCATCGACCATGAACTGGAAGGAGGCCGAGACGTCCATCCAGCCGTGCAGCATCAGCAGCGGCGGCGGGCCGTCTGCGGTCAGCTCGCCCCAGCAGCGCAGGTGGTAGCGCAGGCCGCGCACCTGGACGAAGCGGCTGGTAGAGGGGCGCCGCGGCAGGTAGGGCGCGACGGCCGCTGGCGCGGCTGCGGGTTCGGGCATGGGCGACGACATGCGGCCGACTGTAAGGCGCGGCCACCGGCGCTGCTGTCACCTGCGCGCAGGCTGCGGGCGCCTGGCCTGGCCGGGAAACCGCTGCCCTGTTGGCCCGCCGGCGGCTGACAGAATGAGCCGCATGAGTAGCGACACCTTGTTGCGCGCGGCCGAGCCGCGCGACCTGCCGGCCATCGTCGGCCTGATCCGCGAACTGGCCGACTTCGAGCGGCTGAGCCACCTGCTGCAGGCGACGCCCGAGAGCCTGCAGCCGCACCTGTTCGGCGACCGGCCGGTGGCCGAATGCCTGGTGGGCGAGGTGCAGGGCCAGGTGGTGGCCTTTGCCCTTTACTTCACCAACTTCTCCACCTTCCTGGCCAAGCCCGGGCTCTACCTGGAAGACTTGTATGTACAACCCGCGCACCGCGGCAGCGGCCTGGGCAAGGCCTTGCTCACGCGGCTGGCCGGCATCGCGGCCGAGCGCGGCTACGGCCGCTTCGAGTGGAGCGTGCTGGACTGGAACGAGAACGCCATCCGCTTTTATCAGCGCATGGGCGCCACCGTGATGCCCGACTGGCGCATCTGCCGCATCACCGGCGAGGCGCTGGCCGCCTATGCGCCTGGCGCGGCGGCTGGCACCGGCGCTGCCTGAAGCCCATGGCGCGCAGCAAAGCCGGTGCGGGTCCGCAGGCCGACCGCCACGCCCTGATCCACGGCGAATTCCGCTGGCATGTGCCGGCCCGCTTCAACCTGGCCGAGGTGTGCTGCGGCCGCTGGGCGCGCGACACGCCCGAAGCCATTGCCGTGCACCATGAGCGCGCCAACGGCGAGCGCACGGCCTACACCTTCGCGCGTCTGCAGGCCGATGCCAACCGGCTGAGCCACTGGCTGGTGGCGCAAGGCGTGCAGCGCGGCGACCGCGTGGCCATCGTGATGCCGCAACGCTATGAAACCGTGGTGTCGCACATGGCGCTGTACCAACTGGGCGCAGTGGCCATGCCGTTGTCCCAGCTCTTCGGGCCCGAGGCGCTGGCCTACCGGCTGCAGAACAGCGAAGCGGTGATGGCCATCGCCGACGAGAGCGCGATGGCCGCGCTGCGCACGGCCCGCGCCGAATGCCCGGCGCTGCGCACGGTGCTGGCGGTGGGCGAGGCCGAAGGCCAGGGCGATGCCGACTGGCGCGCTGCGCTGGCCGGCAGCGATACGCACTTCACCCCGGTGGACACGGCGGCCGACGATGCGGCCATCCTCATCTACACCAGCGGCACCACCGGCCCGCCCAAGGGCGCGCTGCTGCCGCACCGGGCGCTGATCGGCAACCTGCCGGGCTTCGTCTGCAGCTACAACGGCTTCACCGCACCCGACGGCGGGCCGGTGGTATGGAGCCCGGCCGACTGGGCCTGGACCGGCGGTCTGATCGACGTGCTGCTGCCGGTGCTGTACTTCGGCCGGCCGCTGGTGGGCTACAGCGGGCGCTTCGACCCCGAGACCGCCTTCGGCCTGATGCAGCGCCATGGGGTGACGCACACCTTCCTGTTCCCCACCGCGTTGAAGGCGATGATGAAGGCGGTGCCCCACCCGAGGCAGCGCTTTCCGCGCCTGCGGCTGCAGGCAGTGATGGCCGCCGGCGAGCCGGTGGGCGATGCGGTGATGGCCTGGTGCCGCGACGTGCTGCAGGTGCCGATGAACGAGATGTTCGGCCAGACCGAGATGAAATACATCGTCGGCAA
>CAKZXL010000620.1 GCA_937883885.1 uncultured Aquincola sp.
CGCTCGCGCCGCACCGGCTTGGTCAGGTAGTCCACCGCGTCCAGCTCGAAGGCCTGCAGCGCATGGTCGGCATGGGCGGTGACAAACACCACCGCCGGCAGCTTGGGCAGGCGCCTGAGATCTGCCGCCAGCTGCATGCCGTTGCTGCCGGGCATCTGCACGTCCAGCAGCACCGCGTCGCAGGGGCGGCTGGCCAGCCAGTCCAGCGCCTGCGTGGCGTTGCCGGCCTCGCCGGCCACCTCGCAGCGCGGCTCGGGGCAGTCGCGCACCAGTGCGGCCAGGCGCAGGCGGGCCAGCGGTTCGTCGTCGACGATCAACAGTCGCAGCGGGCTCATGGGCGGTTCAGCGGGGGCTCAACGGTTCATCGGGCAGGGTGATGCGCACGCGCCACCAGCCGTCCAGCCGGCGGGCGTCGAAGCGGGCGGCCAGGTCGTGCATCAGTCGCAGCCGCTCCTGCACATTGGCCAGCGCGATGCCGTGGCCGGCCGGGGCGGGGGCGGCGCTGCTGTCGGCCAATGTGTTGTCGATGCTGACGATGACCTCGCCCCGTCGCAGCTCGGTGCGCACCCGCAGCACGCCGCCATCGGCCGCCGGCTCAATGCCGTGGCGCACCGCGTTTTCCACCAGCGGCTGCAGCAGCAGCGGCGGCACGCGCGCGCGGCCGGCGGCTTCGTCCAATTCCCACAGCAGCCGCAGCCGCGGGCCGAAGCGCACCTGCTCAATGGCCAGGTAACGCTGGGCCAGCGCCAGTTCTTCGGCCAGGGTGACGGCGCTGCGCTGCTCGGCCACCGCGGTGCGAAACAGTTCGGCCAGGTCTTCCAGCACCTGTTCGGCCTTGGCCGGGTCCACCTGCACCAGCGCCAGCGCGGTGTTCAGCGCATTGAACAGGAAGTGCGGCCGGATGCGCGACTGCAGCTCGGCCAGCCGCGCATCGGCGTCGGCCGGTCGCAGCGAGCGGGCGCGCGACTCGATCCACAGCGCCAGCGGCAGCGCCAGCGCCGCGCCGGCCAGCGGCAGGGCCAGCAGCTGCGGGCCGCCCAGCGGCGGCAGGCCCCAGGCCGTGGCCAGGCCGGTGCTGCCGGCGCCCGCCAGGTCGGCCAGCCCGTTGACGGCCGCCGCCGCGCCCAGGCCCGCCAGTGCCGCCACCGCGCCCAGCGCGGTGAGCACGGCCACCCGCCGCGCCACGGCCAGGCGCGCCAGCGGCCGGCGCAGCGCGCAGCCCAGCAGCAGCCACAGCAGCGTGCCGCCCATGCCGGCAAAGATGGCCGGTGCCAGCGCCGCCAGCGCCTGCGCCCAGCTGCCGGCGCCCCACAGCACCGCCAGCAGCGCCGCCGCCTGCACCGCCAGCAGCGCCCGGAACGCCAAGGCCGGCTGGCACAGCCGCCAGCCGTCTTCGCCCGGCGCGGCGCGGCCTGCCGGCGCCGATGCCGGCTCGGCGGGGGCGGCGGGTGCCAGGGTGTCAGCAGGCCAGGTCATCGCGGGGTGGGTCGATAAACTCTCGGGTTCCGCGCGATTGTCCGCGCTGCGCTGCACCTTCAACGCCGATCCGGCCTGCCGTCATGTCCACCAATCAACTCGACAAAAAATCCCAAGCCTGGTCGGCCCTGTTCTCCGAGCCGATGAGCGAGCTGGTCAAGCGCTACACCGCCAGCGTCGACTTCGACAAGCGCCTGTGGCAGGCCGACATCGAAGGCAGCCTGGCCCATGCCGACATGCTGGCCGCGCAGGGCGTGATCGGCGCCGACGACCTGGCCGCCATCCAGCGCGGCATGGCGCAGATCCGCAGCGAGATCGAGGCCGGCACCTTCGAATGGAAGCTGGACCTGGAAGACGTGCACCTGAACGTGGAAGCGCGCCTGACCCAGCTGGTGGGCGACGCCGGCAAGCGGCTGCACACCGGCCGCTCGCGCAACGACCAGGTGGCCACCGACGTGCGGCTGTGGCTGCGCGGCGAGATCGATGCGCTGCTGCCGCTGCTGGCGCAGATGCAGCGCGCGCTGGTGAGCGTGGCCGACCAGAACACCGAGACCATCCTGCCCGGCTTCACCCACATGCAGGTGGCCCAGCCGGTGAGCTTTGCCCACCACATGCTGGCCTATGTGGAAATGTTCGCCCGCGACGCCGAGCGCCTGGCCGACGTGCGCAAGCGGGTGAACCGCCTGCCGCTGGGCGCCGCCGCGCTGGCCGGCACCAGCTACCCGCTGGACCGTGAGCGCGTGGCCCGCACGCTGGGCTTTGATGGCGTGTGCCAGAACAGCCTGGACGCGGTGAGCGACCGCGACTTCGCGATCGAGTTCAGCGCCTTTGCCAGCATCACGATGATGCACGTCAGCCGCCTGGCCGAAGAGATCGTGCTGTGGATGAGCCAGAACTTCGCCTTCATCGACCTGGCCGACCGCTACTGCACCGGCTCGTCGATCATGCCGCAGAAGCGCAACCCCGACGTGGCCGAACTGGCCCGCGGCAAGAGCGGCCGCGTCTATGGCCACCTGATGGCGCTGCTGACGCTGATGAAGGGCCAGCCGCTGACCTACAACAAGGACAACCAGGAAGACAAGGAGCCGCTGTTCGACACCGTGGACACGGTGCGCGACACGCTGCGCATCATGGCCGAGATGGTGGAGGGCATCGTCGTCAAGCCCGAGGCGATGGAGCGTGCCGCGCTGCGCGGCTACGCCACCGCCACCGACCTGGCCGACTACCTGGCCAAGCGCGGCGTGCCCTTCCGCGACGCGCACGAGGTGGTGGCCCATGCGGTCAAGACCTGCCTGCAGCGCGGCATCGACCTGGCCGAGCTGCCGCTGGCCGAGATGAAGGCGCTGAACCCCGCGGTGGGCGATGACGTGCAGCAGGTGCTGACGCTGCGCGGCTCGCTCGGCGCCCGCAACGTGCTGGGCGGCACGGCGCCGGTGCAGGTGCGCGCGCAGGTGGCGCGCCACAAGGCGCGGCTGGGCTGAGAACGCGCCTCAACCCCAGGTGAGTGGAGCCCTATGCTGCAGACCCTGAAGATGACGGGCGTAGGCCCAGCCAGCGAGTTGGGTCCGATCACGTTCTCGCCACGGATGAACTTCCTTACGGGAGACAACGGACTCGGGAAAAGCTTTTTCCTGGATGTGGCCTGGTGGGCACTCACCCGCACCTGGGCGCGCGGCGTGCCCGCATCGCCGCAACCCGACGCCAAAACGGCCAAGATCACCTTCAGCTACACCAAGGCGACCCCACCGGCCTATGAAGAGACGGTGGTCTACAAGCACAGCGCTCAGAGCTGGCCGCTCAAGCAGGGGCGACCGCCGATCCCCGGCGTGGTCATCTATGCGGGTGTGGATGGCAGCTTTTCGGTGTGGGACCCAGCTCGCAATTACTGGACCGAGCAGAACCCTGAAGTTGCCAAGGTCCGTGCCTTCAACTTCTCGCCGGAGCAGGTCTGGCTGGGGCTGCCCGCGGACGAGGACGCCAAGCAGCCGAAAGCATGGCACTGCAAGGGGCTGATCTCCGACTGGGTTCGCTGGCAGGGCGCCAACATGCCGGAGTTCAGCGACCTGGTGAAGGTGCTGGATGCGCTGTCTCCTTCGGGGGTGGAGAAGCTGACGCCGGGCCAGCCCATGCGCGTGGGCGACGATGTGACCGACCAGCCGTCGCTGCGCATGCCCTATGCGCAAGATGTGCCCTTGGTGCATGCATCTGCGGGCATGCGGCGGATTGCGGCGCTGGCCTATCTGCTGGTCTGGACCTGGCGCGAGCACGAGCGCGCTTGTGCCCGGCAGCGCCAGAAGACGGCCAAGGAGGTCATCTTCCTGATCGATGAAGTGGAGTGTCACCTGCATCCCCAGTGGCAGCGGCGGGTCGTTCCGGCGCTGCTGTCGGTGATGCAGGCACTCACAGGACGCCGGGTGCCGGTGCAACTCATCGTGGCCACGCATTCGCCGCTGGTGCTGGCCTCGGTAGAGCCCACCTTTGATGCGGAGCAGGACACCGTCTTCAGTCTGCGATTGAACGGTGGCCAGGCGGTGATCGAGCCGGAGCCGTGGGCCAAGCAGGGTGACGTGACGAACTGGCTTGTTTCACCGGCCTTCGGCCTGGAACAGGCGCGATCGGTGGAGGCCGAAGCGGCGATCGAGGCGGCCGAGGCCCTCATGCGAGGTGCAACAGACCTGCCGGCGAACCTGAACACCCACAAGAAGATTGATCAGGAACTGCGTCGCGTGCTGCCGGGTCATGACACCTTCTGGCCGCGCTGGATCGTCTCAACCCAGCGCCGCGAGCTCGGATCGTGACTCCCGTTGACAAGCGGAAGTTGTACAAAAGGGGTGCCGCCTGGCTGGCAGCTCACCCGAAGGCGACGCGCAAGCACAAGCGGGTGAAAGACCTGTGGAGCCCGTTTCGCATGCACCTGGCCGCTGCATTCGACGACCGCTGTGGCTACGGCGCCATGTACGAGCCCAGCGGCACAGTGGACCATGTCAAGCCGGTGTCAACCCACGAGGCGCTGGCGTACGAGTGGCAAAACTATCGCTACGTCTCCGGCTGGATCAACAGCGCGAAGAGCAAGAGTGGCGAGGTGCTGGACCCCTGCAGCGTCAAGGCGGGTTGGTTCAAGATCCTGCTGCCTTCGCTGCAACTGGTCGCTGTCGAGGCGAACATTCCGCAACGCTTTCGGCGCAGGGCCCTCGACACTGTGCAGAACCTGCATCTGGCGCATGACGAGAGGATCTTGAGGCAACGGCGTGAGTGGCTGGCTCAGTACGACTCGGGGGCCATCACGTTGACGGCGCTTCGCCGCTTCGCTCCGTTGATCGCCGAGGCCGTGGAGGAGCGTGATGCTGCCGCCGCGGCAGCCCAACTCGCTGCGGGCGGCGCGCCTTTGTGACTCACACCGGCACCTGCAGACCCACCTTGATCGCATCGATCACCACCTGGGTGTTGATGCGGCGGATCTGCGGGATGTCGGTCATCAGCCGCTCGCACAGCGCGTCGTAGGCGGCCATGTCGCGCGCCATCACCACGGCCACCAGGTCGGTGGTGCCGGTCACGTAGTACACCTGCTGGATCGCATCCTCGCGCGCCGCCCAGGCGCGGAAGGCGGCCAGCGCCGGGTAGTTGTCGCGGTCGATCTCGATGCCGGCGATCAGCGTCACGCTCGGCCCCACGGCCTGACGGTCGAGCACCGCCACCTCGGCGCGGATCACGCCTTGCGCCCGCAGCCGCTTCAGGCGCCGCTGCACCGCCGAGGCCGACAGGCCCACCTGCTGCGCGATGGCCTCGGCCTTGCGCTGGTTGTCGCGCTGCACGATGTCCAGGATCTGGCGGTCGAAGCTGTCCAGGGGGTCGGGGGTCGTCGTCATCGCGCAAAGTATCGGCGCAAGCGCCGTGTGCGGCTTGGCTGCGCTGCAGCCTTCGCCTGCGCCGTTTGGCCGCGCAGGCCCTGGCCGCTTTGCGCGTGCGCCGCGCTGTGGCTGCCCAGAATGTTGCACCCCCCCTTTGCAGCCACTTCACCGATGACCTTTGCGCCTTTGTCCCGCCGTCTCACCCTGGCCTGCCTGGGCAGTGCCCTGCTGCTGGCCGCCTGCGGCAAGCCGGCTGAACCGGCCGCCGTTGCGGCCGCCTCGCAGCCCGCAGCCGCCCCGGCGCCGCGCGTCATCGTGGTGGGCACCGACCCGGTGTACCCGCCCTTCGAATGGCAGGACGACAAGGGCGAGATCGTCGGCTTCGAGATCGACCTGATGAAGGCCATTGCCGAACGCGCCGGCCTGCAGGTGAAGTTCGTCGCCACGCCGTGGGAAGGCATGTTCAATGCGCTGGCCCAGGGCGACCGCGATGCGCTGATGCATGCCATCACCATCACCGAAGAGCGCAAGCCCACGATGGACTTCACCGAGCCTTACTTCGACGCCAGCCAGCTGATCGCCGTGCCGCTGGACGCCAAGGTCGGCAGCATGGCCGACCTGAAGAAGCTGCGCGTGGCGGTGCAGACCGGCACCACCGGCGACGAGGTGGTGTCCAAGCTGATGGGCAAGACCAATCCGCTGATCCGCCGCTTCGAGAGCATTCCGCTGGCGCTGCGCGAGCTGGAAGCCGGCGGCGTGAATGCCGTGGTGGCCGACAACGGCCTGGTGGCCCACTACGTGGCCAACAACGGCCAGCGCTTCAAGACGGTGAGCGATACCAGCTTCGTGCCCGAGCAGTACGGCATCGTCGTCAAGAAGGGCAATGCCGAGCTGCTGGCCCAGCTGAACGAAGGCCTGGCCAAGGTGCGTGCCGACGGCACCCATGCCAAGCTCATGACCCAGTACTTCGGCGACGCCATCGGCCGCTGAGCCGGTACCACTGCGCCCAGGAGACCGCATGCCCGACACCCGAGCCAACCCGATTGCCGACTGGCTGCAGCAGCAGCCGCAGCTGGTGCTGGACGGCGCCCTGGCCACCGAGCTGGAGCGCCGCGGCGCCGACTTGAACGACCCGCTGTGGTCGGCCCGCGTGCTGCTGGAGCAGCCCGAGCTGATCCGCCAGGTGCACCTGGACTACTTCCGCGCCGGCGCCGACGTGGCCACCACCGCCAGCTACCAGGCCAGCTTCCAGGGCTTCGCCCGCCGCGGCCTGCCCCAGGCCGAAGCCGCCGCGCTGATGCAGCGCGCGGTGGCGTTGGCGATGGAGGCGCGTGAGCAGTTCATGCAGGAGCCGGCCGCCGCCGGCCGCCGCCGCCCCTTGGTGGCCGCCTCGGTGGGGCCCTATGGCGCGATGCGAGCCGACGGCTCCGAATACCGCGGCGACTACGGCCTGGACGAAGCCGCGCTGATGGACTTCCACCGCCCGCGGCTGCAGGTGCTGGCCGCGGCCGGCGCCGACCTGCTGGCCTGCGAAACCATTCCCTGCCTGGCCGAGGCGCGGGCGCTCGCCCGGCTGATGGACCAGCTGCGCGCCGGCAGCACCCGCAGCGGCTGGATCAGCTTCAGCTGCCGCGAC
>CAKZXL010000621.1 GCA_937883885.1 uncultured Aquincola sp.
GCCGATGTTCTTGGGCCGCGCCACCCAGCGCGGCACGCTGGACCAGCTCACCGTCTCCAGCGTGGTGGTGGTGCGGATCAGGTCGCGGATCTGGCGGTGGAACAGGTTGACGCTGAGCAACCCGCCGCCGGCCAGGTAACGCTCGAAGGCGAGGTCGATGCCGGTGGCGATCTCGGGGCGCAGCGCGGGGTTGCCGGCGCGGTCGGGCGTGGTGGGCTCGTTGCTGCCGGTGGGGTTCTGCGTGCTCAAGGTGGGCCGGCCGACCAGGTTGCCCAATGGGGCGGCGCGGTAGCTGCGCGTCAGGCTCAGACGCACCTGGTCCTTGCGCGCCGGGTCGGGCCGCCAGACGCCATGGAGCAGCGGCGTCCAGACGGTGCTCACGTTGCGCACCGGCGTGTCACTGCCACCCGTGCTTTCGGTGCGGATGCCCTCGCCGCGCAGGCCCAGCTGCAGGTCGACCTGCTTGCTGAAGGCCCACTCATCCTGCGCATACACCGCCCAGCGGCTGGACGTGGCACCGAAGTTCTCCCCGAACTCGGCCAGTGCAGGCACGCCGTCCAGGGTCGTGACACGGCGCTCGTCGCGCTGCTGGCGCGCCAGCTCCATGCCGCTGACCAGCGTGTGTGCGGCGCCCACGGGCGAGGTGAGCTTGGCCGTCGTGGTGGCCTCCCGGTTCGTGGTGGCTGAATCGTCGGTGCGCAGGCCGGGCGTGGCTCCCCCGGTTTCCAGCCGTCGACCGTCGGCCGTCCAGCGCGCCGTGGTGCCTCCCACCCGCCATTCCAGGCGCCCGTCGCCCACGCCGCGGTTGAGCTGCGCGTTCAGCCGCAGCAGATGAAAGTCGTTGTCCGAGCGACTCTGGAACTGCTCATACGGCGCCTCCCCCAGCGTCTGCACCAGGCTGCCGCTGCGCCGCGGCTGCGATTGCGACCACAGCAGGTAGGGCGACAGCGTCAGGCTGTCGGTGCCGCCTTCCCCGTCGCCCAGGCGCCAGCGCAGCCGGCCCGAGCCGCGCAGGCCTTGCCGGCGGTCCTGCACCAGCAGCTGGCTGCGCTGGGCGATCGTAGGGCTGATGGTCTGGCTGCTGCTGGGCGTGTCGTCCGAGCGGCCATAGATAGACACCGAGCCGGTGTAGTCCAGCCGCTCGCCCAGCTTGTCGCCCCGAGTCCAGGCCACTGAAGGCGACAGCAGCCCGCGGTCCACCGCGGCCGTCAGCCGCAGGTCGTTGAGCGGCTTGCGCTGGTTCTCGCGGGTGATGATGTTGATGGTGCCGGCAATGGCCCGCGCGCCGGTCTCGGCCGTGGGGCCGCGCAGCAGCTCGATGCGCTGCAGCTGCTCGGGCGACAGCGAATCGACGCTGAAGCCGGCCGGCAGCGGCTCGCCGTCGACCAGGATCTGCGTGTAGCCGCTGCCCAGGCCGCGCATGCGCGGCGTGCCGCCGCGGCCCGCGGTGCCCTGCACCGTCACGCCCGGCAGCCGGCGCAGCACGTCGCTGACGTTGGCGTCGCCATAGCGCTCGATCTCTTCACGGCCCACGATGACCTTGGCCGCGGTGGACTGGCGGCGCTCGTCGGTGTCGGAGCGGGTGGCGGTGCCGGTGACTTCCACCCGCTGCGGCGCGTCGGCCGGGGCCGAAGCAGCGGCGGCGGGGGTGGCCGCGGCAGGAAGCGAGGCGCTGGCCGCTGGCGGCAGTGGTGGCGCCGCGGGCGCTGTTCCCACCTGGGCCGCCACGCCACCGGCCAGCCCGCTCAGCCAGCCTGCACACACCCAACGAGATACCTTCGGCAACATGCGCGGGATTGTCCAGCAGCGGCCGATACCCCCAGGCCTTGAACAACGACGGGGTGGCCTGCTGTTTCGCCTTCGGCGCCCTGGGGGTTATGCTGGCGCCGCGGCCATTCGCAGCAACAGGAGACGCCCGGTGGCGACGCCCAACTACTCGTACGAAAAGCGACAGCGCGAGCTGGCCAAGA
>CAKZXL010000622.1 GCA_937883885.1 uncultured Aquincola sp.
TCGCCGCCCCGACGACGACCTGCGGCGACTGCTGGACCGGGTCGAGCAGCAAGCGGCGCTGATGCTGTGCGTGGGCGGCGCGCGCTTTTTCCAGTCGGCCTGGGCACAGGCAGCGCAGAAGGACTGCCTTCGCCGCTTCGACCTGCAGGCGCGCATGCCCGTGCTGTCGCTGCGCTGGACGCCCGCTGCCGCCAAGGCGGCGACGCCGTCCATCGACTTCAAGCTGATGCCATTGTTCGATGGCCAGGCGGTCGCCCGCATGACCTCCGCCAAGCCGACGGACGCCGGTCGCTTCGTGGCCCAGGTACTGGCCGACCAGGCGCCGCGCTACCTGAGCCAGGTGGCCACCGGCCCCGGCGCCACCGACCTGCTCTGGACCTCCGACGGCCGCCTGCTGGTGGCCGACGGCCTCAGCGGCGAAGTCCTCGACGCCAACACCGGCGCCACCGTCGACCGCGCCCCTCCGGCCTGGGATCGCCAGCGCCCGCTGCTGCTGGCCCAACGCCCCGGCGAACGCGGCCTCACCCTGGCCCGCGGCCAGGACCTCAACGCCGAGCTGCCCGGCTACGCCTCGCTGCAAAGCGGCGCCGACCGCATGGAGGCGCCGATCGCGGCCATGGCCTGGTCGGCCGATGGCGAGCACCTGGCGCTGCGGCTGGCCCAGGGCACGGTGCGCTTCTTGTGGGCCACCGAAAAGCCGGACGCCGACTCGGACCTGGAAGACCTGCACGACGTCGGCTGCGGCCCCGCATGGGCCTGCCACGCCGATCCCACGCTGGCCATCTGGCGCACCACCGGCGACCTGCAGGTGCAGGCCCTGCAGCAGCCCCTGGCCCGCTGGACGGCCCCCGACGAAGTGACGAGCCTGGCCTGGTCGCACGACGATGCGCTGCTGGCCTGCGGCCTGCACGGCGGCGGCCTGCAGCTGGTGCAAGGCATGGCGGCCGGCCGCCCGCAGGCGGCCGACGTTCAGCCCCCCAGCCTCGAAGGCACCGCAGCGCAGCTGGCCTTCGCGCCGCAGGCGATGGACAGCGGCCACGATGCGCTGGCCCTGGCCTGCGGCCGCTCGCTGACACTGCTGCGCATCGACCGCGCCGCGCTGCAACCGGGCACCGTGCCGGAGGCACCGCACACCCCTGAGCCGGCGCCCCCCGACCCCGACGAGGTGGTGGACAGCGCCCACCACCTGCTGATGGCACTGGCGATGGCGTTCCGAGACGGCGGCTTCGGTGAAGGCGGCCGTACCGGCGCGCTGGAAGACTATGCGCGCCGGCTGGGCCTGCAGCCCGGCCACCCCGACTGGAACCTGCTGCGCACGCTGCTGCTGCTGGCCGACGACACGATGAACGAGCCCTTGCACCGCATGCTGCAGGGAGAGGGCGACCGCTTGCGGCACCCGGATGTCGACGCCGCCGGCCACTACTGGCACAGCAGCCTGGACCAGCTCGACCAAGCGCTGCAAACGCTGTCTGCCCGCAGCGCCACGCAAGATCGCCGGCGCGCCCTGAGCTTCGTGCAGCAATGGCTGTCGCAACTGGAAGGCGCGCTGGCGGGCATGTCAGCCGACGAGCAGCAACAGCTGGACGAGGCTGCCGGCTTTCCGCTGGCCGGCTGGTTCGCGGCCTTGGCAAGGCTTCGCGACCCCTTGCTGCCGCAAGACACCCAGATTCCGCTGGCGACGCTGCGGCCCATGCTGCAGCAGATGGCGCAACGGCTGCCGGCCTTGCAGCTGGAGGCCGTGGCAGAGCCCCTGTCGGCGCCCCTAACGCGCGCGCTGCTGCTGCATGCGGAGTGCGGCTCCTCGGTCTTCACCGGCTGCCCCAGCACGTCCGAGCTGGTGAGCCGGTTCGCGAGTGCACTCGCGCAACAGGCGGCTCTGCTGCTCGAAGGCCGGGGCACGCTCACCGTGCACTGGGAGGTGCCCGCCTGGCGGTTGGCGCAGATGGCGCCGCTGCTGGCGCCACTGGGCGTGCAGCTGCAGTGGGCTGCTTCGGGCAGCCCATGGTCGCTGCCCGTTGACCAGGTGCCCCTGCTGATCCGCTTCGTCGGCGCCATCGTCGCCACCCGCCTGGCCTGGCAAAGCCACCAGCCCCCACCCCACGACTGGGCCGTGGCGGGGTTGCCGCTGCTGTGGGTGGACGACCAGCCGCAACACAACCTGGGTGGCGTCGGGGTGCTGCAGGAGCACGGTTTCCGCGTGGCCACGGTGCGCGACACGGCAAGCGCCCTCCAGGCCTTGCAGGACATCGACTATGCCGCCGTCATCTCCGACATGGGCCGCCCGCCCGACCCGCAGGCCGGCTACACGTTGCTGGCAGCGATGCGCGCGCAGGACGACAGCACGCCGTTCATCCTCTTCTCGCGCGACGTGCAGCCCGAGCACCATGCCGAGTCGGTGCGCCGCGGCGCGCTGGGCAGCACCGACGACTTCCAGGTGCTGATGGGCTGGCTGCAGCGCGAGCTGCTGCAGCGGCCGGCGATCAAGTCTGCGGCGTGAACACAGGACCCGCGTTACACTGATCCCGTGTCAACCCGGAGCCGATGATGGCCAACCTCACGATTGCAGTGGACGACGACCTGCTTCGACAGGCGCGCATCAAGGCCGTGCAAGACGGCACCAGCGTGAACGAGGTGTGCCGCCAGGCCATCGAGCGCTACGCGCTGGAAGGGGCGGACACGCCGGCCGACCGGCTGGCACGCTTGAGGGCGCTGGCCCGCCGCGCCCGCGCGGGGAACGACACCGAAGACACCTGGCCCGGCCGGGCCGCGCTGTACGACGAGGCGCTGTCTCGCCGCGGCCGGTCGTGAGCCATTTCTTCGACAGCAATGTGGTGGTGTACGCGCTGGACGCCACGCAGGGCCTGCGCCACGCCGTGGCCGATGCGCTGCTGGAAGAGCACCTGACCCGGCGCAGCCTGGTCATCAGCACCCAGGTGCTGCAAGAGACCTATGCGGTGCTCACACGCAAGAAGCGCCTGCCGGCTGAAGCCGTGAGCGAGGCACTGGCCGTGTTCCGACGCGAGCGCGTGGTGCCGGCCGACGCCGACAGCGTTCTGCGCGCCTTTGCGTTGGCGCAGCGGCACCAGCTCAGCTGCTGGGACGCCTTGATCGTGCAGGCTGCATTGGATGCGCGCTGCACGACGCTGCTCACCGAAGACCTGCAAGCGGGCATGCGTTTCGGTGAGCTGGAGGTGGTCAACCCGTTCAGCCA
>CAKZXL010000623.1 GCA_937883885.1 uncultured Aquincola sp.
CCGGTGACCATCGTCGTGCCCTTCCCGCCCGGCGGCGGCACCGATGCCTTCGCGCGCCCGCTGTTCGCGATGATGACCAAGAACACCGGCCACCAGTTCATCATCGACAACAAGGGCGGTGCCGGCGGCACGCTGGGCGCCAGCGTGGCGGCCCGCGCGGCGCCCGACGGCTACAACTTCTTCATGGGTGCGGTGCACCACTCCATCGCCCCGGCGATGTACCCCAAGCTCGACTACAACCTGGAGACCGACTTCATCCCCGTGGGGCTGATTTCCAGCGTGCCGCAGGTCATCGTGGTCAACCCGTCCAAGATCAAGGCCAACACGCTGCCCGAGCTGCTGGACTTCCTGCGCAAGAACCCGGGCAAGGTGAACTACGGTTCGGCCGGCAACGGCACCTCGCACCACATGGCCGGCGAGCTGTTCAAGCTGCAGACCAAGACCTTCATCACCCACATCCCTTATCGGGGCGCCGGGCCGCTGCTGCAGGACCTGATCGCCGGCCAGGTGGACATGGCCTTCGACGGCCTGGGCTCCTCGGCCTCGCACATCAAGGGCGGGCGCATCAAGGCCATCGCCGTGGCCTCGGACAAGCGGGCGCCGGGCTTTCCCGACCTGCCCACCTCGGTGGAAGGCGGCGTGCCCAGCTACCAGGTGGCCACCTGGTACGGTCTGTGGGCGCCCAAGGGCACGCCCAAGGAAGCCATCGAACGCATGCAGGCCGAGATGCGCAAGGCCCTGAATTCCGAGGAGCTGAAGACCACCTGGACGGGCCTGGGCACCAACACGCCCGACCTGTGGGGCGACGCCTTCGGTAAATTCGTCGGTTCCGAGATCAAGCGCTGGGGCGAAGTGGTCAAGGCTTCCGGCGCCAAGCTCGACTGACCCCACCGCACAGCCCGCACCCCCACGATGAAGAACGACAACCTGTTTGCCGCGCTGCGCGCGGCGTTTCCGGCCGATCTGGACGCGCCGGCCATCGAGACGGCCGACTCGCCCGAGCGGCTTGTCTATACATGGCGCGACATCGACCATGCCACCGCGATGATCGCCAACCTGCTGCAGTCGCTGGCGCTGCCGGCCGGCGCGCGCGTGGCGGTGCAGACGGAAAAAAGCGTCGAGGCGCTGATGCTGTACCTGGGCGTGCTGCGGGCGGGCTACGTGTACCTGCCGCTGAACACCGCCTACCAGAGCAGCGAGATCGAGTACTTCATCGGCAATGCCGAGCCCAGCGTGGTGGTGTGCTCGGGCAAGAACTTCGGCTGGGTCAGCAAGATCGCCTTCCAGGCCGGCACGCAGCATGTGTTCACGCTGAACGAAGACCGCACCGGTACGCTGCTGGAACGGGCCTACCACCAGCCGGTGCAGCACGAGCCGGCGCAGCGCAGCGCCGACGAGCTGGCGGCCATCCTGTACACCAGCGGCACCACCGGCCGCAGCAAGGGCGCGATGCTGACGCATGGCAACCTGCTGTCCAACGCGCAGACGCTGCATGCCTACTGGGGCTGGCGCGCCGACGACGTGCTGATCCATGCGCTGCCCATCTTCCATGTGCACGGCCTGTTCGTGGCTTCGCACGGCGCGCTGCTGGCCGGCGCGAAGATGATCTGGTTCTCGAAATTCGACCCCCGCGCCGTGGCCGCGCGCCTGCCCGAAGCCACGGTGTTCATGGGCGTGCCCACGCTGTACGTGCGGCTGCTGGCCGAGCCGGCGGTCAACCGCGACAGCTGCGCGCGCATGCGCCTTTTCCTGGCCGGCTCGGCGCCGCTGCTGATCGAGACCTTCAACGAGTGGCGCAATCGCACCGGCCACACCATCGTCGAGCGCTACGGCATGAGCGAAACCGCCATGCTCACCTCCAACCCCTACCACGCGAAAGATGGCGACCGCCGCGGCGGCACCGTGGGCTTTCCGCTGCCGGGCGTGGGCCTGCGCGTGCACGACGACCAGGGCCAGCCGCTGCCGGTGGGCGAGATCGGCGGCATCCAGGTCAAGGGCCCCAACGTGTTCGTGGGCTACTGGCGCATGCCCGAGAAGACGAAGGAAGAGTTCACCGCCGACGGCTGGTTCAAGACCGGCGACGTGGGCAAGGTGGACGAGCGTGGCTACGTCACCATCGTCGGCCGCAGCAAGGATCTGGTGATCAGCGGCGGCTACAACGTGTACCCGGCCGAGGTGGAAGGCGTGATCAACGAGATGCCTGGCGTGACCGAGAGCGCGGTGATCGGCGTGCCGCACCCCGACTTCGGCGAAGCCGTGGTGGCCGTGGTGGTGCCCCGCGCCGGCGCCACGCTGGACGGCGCCGGCATCATCACCGCGCTGAAGCAGCGCATCGCCAACTTCAAGGTGCCCAAGCAGCTGTTCGTGGTGGACGAACTGCCGCGCAACACCATGGGCAAGGTGCAGAAGAACCTGCTGCGCGAGCAGCACAAGGGCCTGTTCAGTGCCTGACCCCGCGGCGCGGCCCACGCCCGCGCCCGGGCCAGCCGCGGCGCTGGACGACACCTGCCCGCGCTGCGGCGGCCGCTTCCACTGCGGCGCCGCCGACCCCGGCCCCTGCGCCTGCAGCACCCTGGTGCTCAGCGCCGAGCTGCAGGCGCAGCTGCG
>CAKZXL010000624.1 GCA_937883885.1 uncultured Aquincola sp.
GGTGATGCCCGGGCCGGTGGGCGTGAACCCGCTGCTGACCATCGCTTCGGTGGCCGAGCGCACCGTGGCCCTGCTGGCGCAGGCGCGCGGCTGGACGCTGGACCTCGGCCTGGCCGCGGCCGGGCCGCTGCCGCCCGTGCCGGCTCCCGCGCCGGCACCGGCCCCCGCGCATGAAAGCCTCTTGCAGCGCCTGGGGCACGATCTGCAGGGCCTGATGGGCGGCATCGAAGGCCTGCTCAAGAAGATCGAGGAGGCGCTGGAAGACGGCGCCATCGAGGTGGGCGAAGCCCTGCTCAAGGAAGTGATCCGCGACAAGCCGACGCTGCTGTCGCCCACTTTCCAGTTCACCGAGACCATGCACGGCTGGGCCTGCGTGGTACCCCCGGGCCCGCCGGGCGAGCCGGCGGCCGAGCCCGACTACGAGCTGGGCGCCGCCTGGGGCCGGGCCGACGGCCAGACGATGGACTTCCGCCTGACCATCGCCACCAGCTGCCTCTACACCCTGGTCAACGACCCGCTGCATGCGGCCGACATCACCGGCGAGGTGCATTGCCCGGCGCTGTCGCCCACGCCGCTGAAGGTCGCGCGGGGTCGCTTCCAGCTGCTGCCGGTGGATGCCCGCCAGGTGGACACCTGGACCATGACCTACGACATGCAGCTGGCCCGCGACGGCGGCACGCCGCTGCACTTCCAGGGCCACAAGGTGCTGCACCAGCGCGAGGGCTCCAACGTGTGGAGCGACGTGACCACGCTCTTCGTCCAGGTGCACGAGGTGGACGCGGCCCAGCCTTCGGGCAACGGCGCGCGGGTGGCCGTGGGCATGCTCACGCTCGACCTGCAGGACCTGGCCTGGCAGGCGTCCAGCGTGCAGCTGGCGCCGCAGCCGGGCTGGGTTGGCGACCTGCTCAACCGCTTTCCGAAGGTGCGCGGCGCCATCTCGCGGCTGTACCTGGCCAAGTTCGCCGGCTTCTTCGGCGAGACGCTGTTCCGTGCCTACGGTGGCCTGCTGGCCGACCTGGAGAACTTCCCGGGGCAGGACGACGCCCAGCGGGTGCGCCGGGTGCTCAAGGCGCCCACGCCGCAGGTGCATGCGCTGCCGTTGCCGCGCGGCTTTGCCGCCCGGCTCACGCGCTACCAGGGCGGAGCGCTGGGGCCGGTGGTGCTGGCGCCGGGTTTTTCGGTCACCGCCTCTTCGTTCGCGGCCGACACGGTGGACCAGAACCTGGTGGAGTTCCTGTGCGCCCACGGCTATGACGTGTGGCTGTTCGACTACCGCGCCAGCCCCGATTCAGGCAGCCCGATCGCCGACTACACCATCGACGACATCGCGCTGCAGGACTGGCCCGCGGCGGTGGACTTCATCCTCCAGGCCACCGGCGCGCCCGACCTGCAGGCCATCGTGCACTGCGTAGGCTCGATGAGCCTGCTGATGGCGATGCTGCGCGGCCTGCGCGGCGTGCGCTCGGTCATCAGCTCGCAGCTCACGCTGCACCCGGTGACCAACTGGCTGAGCTACCTCAAGACCGACATCGACCTGCCGCGCCTGCTGGGCGGCATGAGCGAGTTCAAGAACGGCTTCGACATCGTGGTGCGCAGCCAGCCGCCCAGCGACCAGGACTACGCGATCGACACCGTGCTGTGGAACGTGCCGGTGCCTGAAGGCGAGCAGTGCACCAACCCCGTGTGCAAGCGCATCTTCTCGATCTTCGGGCCCTCATACACCCATCG
This sequence comes from uncultured Aquincola sp., assembly GCA_937883885.1. The sequence continues at coordinate 1,729 of CAKZXL010000624.1, forward strand.
TCAGCTCGACCAGGCCACCCATGTGGCGATGCGGGAATGGTTCGGTCGCATCGCCATCAAGCCATTCGAGCAGCTGGCCCTGATGATGAACCAGGAGCGCGTGGTCGATGCCGACGGCGCCGACACCTGGTTGAACAGCCCCGGCGACGTGAAACGGCTGGCACTGCCCATCAGCTTCGTGGTGGGCGAGCTCAACCAGATCTTCTACCCCGAGACCTCGGCGCGCACGCTGGCCTGGCTGCGCCTGCACAACGATCCGAAGCTCTACACACGCCACGTCTTCAAGGGCTATGCGCACATGGACCTGTTCATCGGACGCGATGCAGCCACCGACGTGTTTCCGCGGCTGCTGGCCGAACTGCAGCGCGGTCATGCGATGGCCACCGGCGCCGCCACGCCGTCGCCGAGCGCGCCGGCTTCGACCGCAGTGGGCGCCTGAGCGGCCGCATCGCCCAGCAGGTGGCGGCTGAAGAAGTCGCCCACCACCGCGGTGTAGGCCTGCTGCATCGCCAGGTAGCTGCCGATGTGGCGGGGCGCCTGCGTCACCCACAGCCGGCCGCCGGCGGCGCGCGCCAGCATGCGGCCGTGCGCCAGCGGAATGAAGGGGTCGGCCTGCGAATGGATGACCAGCACCGGCCGCCCGCGCAGCCGGGGCATCTCGTCCACCGGCCGCACCTGCAGCGCCTGCACGCCTGACAGCAGCCGGCCCAGCAGCAGCGCGCCGGGCATGAACCACATCGGCAGCCCGGTGAGGCGGTGGAACTGCGTCTGCAGCATGGCGCCGAAATCGGCGAAGGGCGTGTCCGCCACCACGCCGCCCACCGACGGCTCCGCCGCCGCCGCCCGCAGCGCGGCCGAAGCGCCCATCGACGCGCCCAGCAGCCCGATGCGCCCGGCGGCGTAGCCCTTGGTGCGCAGGAAGTCGACCGCGCCCAGCACGTCGTGCCGCTCATGCTCGCTGTAGGTCAGGCGGGCGTCGCTGCTGTCGCCGTGGCCACGAAGGTCGATCATCAGCACCGACAGGCCCCGCGCGTGCAGGGACTGCGCCAGCGCATAGGTGGGCGACTTCAGCTCGTCGCCGCGGCAGGCGTCCTTGCCGTGCACGAACACCACCGCGCCGGCGCCGTGGCGTGCGGGCAGGTACCAGCCCTGGATGGTGGCCCGGCCGTCGCGTGCCGGAAAGCGCACCACCGCCTGGTGCAGCGCCGGGTGCTGGTCGGCCAGCGCCGGCCGCCGGCGCCGCGCCCGCGTGAAGCGCTGGGCCACCACCCAGCAGGCCAGCGCATAGGCCACCAGCGCCACGGCGGCCACCAGCAGCACGGCCAGGCCGGCCAGATCCGGCCAGTCGAGGAACAAGGCCCCGGGCGGGGCAGGGGGCGGAAACGGGTGCATGAAGGCCTCCTGGTCGTCGCCGGTCACGGGCCGGCTGTGGGCGGGCTGCCTGCGGGAAGCCCTGGCGACCGACTGTTGCGCTTGGGCCGGCGGGTGTCCTTCAAGCGCCTGAAGACGGGGCTGAAGCGTTCTGAAGCCGGCGTGCCGGCCAAACGGCGAGTCGTGAATTCAGCACGCTTCAGGTGTTCTTCAGGCCGGTGAAGGACGGGCCGCGGGCGGCTGCGAACACTGCGCTCCATCGCCAGAGAGGAGTTGCGACATGTTCCACACCGCCTACCTGCTGCCCCACGACTGCCTGCCCCAGGCGCAGCTGCACCACCACCCGCTGCGCCCGCCGCCGCAGGTGCGGCCGGTGGCGCCGGACGACCAGCCACGGCTGGCGCGCTATGTGGAAAACCTGTCGCCCCCATCGCAGCAGATGCGCTTTCATGCCGTGGTGCGCGGCTGCACGCCGGGGCTGCTGGCGGTGCTGGCCGGCACCGCCACGCCGCGCCAGCAGGTGCTGGTGGCCAGCCTGCGGGTGGATGGCGGCGAGGTGCTGGTGGGCGAAGCCCGCTACGTGGTGGACTGCACCGGCACGCAGGCCGAGTTCGCCATCTCGGTGGCCGACGCCTGGCGCGGCACTGGCGTGGCCCGGCAGCTGATGAGCCAGCTGCTGCAACGCGCCGCCGACGAAGGCCTGCACTGGCTGCATGGCGACGTGCTGGCCTGCAATGCCCGCATGCTCGCTTTTGTGGAGCGCATGGGTTTTTCGGTCGACCGCCAGCGCGACCCCTGGAGCGAGCCGTGCGAACGCACGATGCTGCATGTGGAGCGTTGCGTGCAGCCGCGGCCCTTCAGCCCCGCGACTGCCGTACCCCGGCCTGCCCGCGGCCCCATCGCGCTGGCCGCCGCAGCCCTGCGCGGAGGCGCCCAGGGCCTGCAGCGCTGGCTGCGTGCCCATGGCCGCGGGCACCGCCCCCACCAGGACGCGCCCGCGTGCTGATGCTGCGGCCGGCGCCCGCTCAGGAGGCCGCCGCCCCCGCCGACCGGTAGGGCGCCGTCTGCGCCTGCAGCCAGCTGCTGAAGGCGGCCAGCGCCTGCCGTTGCGTCGGCGCCTGCGGGTGGATGAGGTAGTAGGAGCGGTCGCTGATCCACTCGAACGGCACCACCTGGCGCAGCGTGCCGGCGGCCAGGTCGTCCTCGATCAGCAGCCGCGGGATCAGCGCCACACCCAGCCCGTGCACGGCCGCCTTGGCCAGCATGGAGAACAGCTCCATGCGCGGCCCGGCCATGTCGTTGGGCACGGTCACGCCCTGGGCGGCGAACCACTGGCGCCAGGCATGCGGCCGGGTGCTGGGCTGCAGCAGGGTGTAGCCGGCCAGGTCGGCCGGCGCCAGGTCGTGCGGCACCAGCTGCGGGCTGGCCACCGCCACCATGGCCTCGTGCATCAGCAGCTGCGATTCGGTGCCCGGCCAGCCCGCCGGGCCGGCGTAGATGGTGGCGTGCAGCGTGCTGTCGTCGAACAGGAAGGGGCGGGTGCGCGGCACGAAGTGCAGGGTGATGCCCGGGTGCTGGCGCTGGAAGTCGGGCAGCCGCGGCACCAGCCACTGGGTGGCGAAGGTGGGCACCACGCCCAGCTCCAGCGAGCCGCCCAGGCCGCCCTTGGCCATCACCTCCAGCGTGTCGCGCTCCACGTCGTCCAGCCGGTCGCGCACGCTGCGGCTGTAGTTGACGCCGGCTTCCGTCAGCAGCACGCCGCGGCGGGTGCGGCGGAACAACTTGACGCCCACGAAGTCTTCCAGCGTGGCGATCTGCCGGCAGACGGCGCTTTGCGTGACCGCCAGCTCGTCGGCCGCGGCGGTGAAGCTCTGGTGGCGGGCGGCGGACTCGAACGCCGCCAGGGCGCCCAGCGAGGGGATCTTTCTGCGCAGCATGGCGAGCACTCCGGGGTTTTCGGAGTGCATGTTACGCACATGTGCTTGCACACAAGTCGTTTGCCCTGCGCCGATTTGGGGCGTAGATTCCGGGCAGGTCCACCTGCATCACGAGAGACAACGAAATGACTTCTTCGAACACCCGCGCCAGCTTCCACTGGGACGACCCGCTGCTGCTGGACCAGCAGCTGACCGACGACGAACGCTCGGTGCGCGACGCCGCCCGCGCCTATTGCCAGGACCGCCTGGCGCCGCGGGTGCTGGAAGCCTTCCGCCACGAAAAAACCGATCCGGCCATCTTCCGCGAGATGGGCGAGCTGGGCCTGCTGGGCGCCACGATTCCTGAGCAGTACGGCGGCGCCGGCCTCAACTACGTGTGCTACGGCCTCGTGGCGCGTGAGGTGGAGCGTGTGGACTCGGGCTACCGCAGCATGATGA
>CAKZXL010000625.1 GCA_937883885.1 uncultured Aquincola sp.
GCCTGGGACGACTACCTGCAATGGCAGAAGCAGGATCGCAAGATGGTGGAGCGCATCAACCGTCTGATTCAGGAAGTCAGGCGCGAGCCGTTCTCAGGTGTCGGCAAGCCCGAGCCGCTGAAGCATGCGCTCGCCGGCTTCTGGTCCCGGCGCATCACCGATGAGAACCGGATGGTGTATTGGATGGACGGTGATGCGTTGCTGATTGCGCAGTTGCGGTACCACTACTGAAATCGGCCTGTGCTGAGCTTGACGAGTTCCAGTGCCTCCTGGCCGACAGTCCAGCGCCGATACTCCCGGAAGCCGAGGCGCGTATAGAGCGAGAGGGCCGGCGCATTGGCAGCAGCGGTTTGCACGGTGAGTTCGGTGCCTGCGTACCGCTGCACCGCAGCCCTGACCAGCGCAATACCGAAGCCGCACCGCTGGTGTGCCGGGTGCACCACCAGCGAAGAGATGTTGATGCCTCGCCCCTCATCATCGGCGCATGTGCTTAGAACGCCCACAAGGATGTTGTCTTGCAAGGCTCCCACGAAGGTCTCGGAAGAGTTCAGGACGTCTTCCAGGGCCCGTTCAAGTGGCGGAAAGTGGGCAACCGCTAGCAGCTCAGCCTCCTGCTTGTAGGCAGCTCTCCGAATGGCGTGGATCTGGCGCGCCACAGCCGGGAGGCGGTGATCCAGGTCGTGCAGAGACAGCATGGTTCGGTCGGACTCGTGAACTCGGCCCCCAGTATTGCCGTCAGCCCCGACCCGCAGAACATCAGACAACGGTCGCGCCGTCGTGACACTGAAGTGAAGCACTCAGGCAGCGCGCCGGCCCAGGCCCTTTCCAGCAACCATCGCCGGCGCCACGGCCGCCCGCACGCGGCTGCCACCGCTGGCGCGCCGCTCCACGCCCGCCACAGCGATCAGCCCCGCCCGCGAGGCAGGCACCACACGCCCAGAGGCCACCGCGGCGACGGGCTGCGGCACCGGCAGCCCCCAGCCCTCGGTCGCCTGCGCAAAGCTGGTGTCTCGCCACGGCGTGCCGTCCAGCCCGGCGCGGGTAGCGCCGTGGATCACGGCGTCGGCTTCGGCCGTCGTCAGCTCCAGCGACAGCCGCTGCCAGCGGCGTTGCACCAGCGGGTCGGTCCAGGCGGCCAGCATCGCGGCCTTCATCGCGGCGGCGTCCCAGGGGTGGCCGCCGGCCACGCGGCGGGCCAGCAGCGTGGTCATGAACACATGGAAGGCCGGGCGGGCGCGGGCCGGCACCAGCGCGGCGATCGGCGCCAGCCGGGGCAGCTCGGCCGTGCCGGCAAAGGGCAGCGACAGCACCACCTGCAGCGCCTGCACCGGGTTCAGCACCCGCACGCGGTTGGGCGGCAGCATCAGCAGCGGCAGCGCGGCGGCCTGGGCATGCGGCAGCGGCGTGGCAAAGCTGATCAGCACCGCCAGCCGCAGCCACTGCGCGGCGGTCAGGCCTTCCAGCGTGTCATCGGCGGGCAGGGCCTCGGCTTCGCGCGCGGTCAGCAGCGCGGCCTGGGCATCGCGGCCGGCGCGGGCGGCCTGGGCGCGGCGGCTGATCATGGCCAGGTTGCCGGCGGCATAGGCGGCCTGCGGGTTCAGGCGTTCGATCACGCCGTCGCTGGCATGGCCGGTGTGCTGCGTCAGCCGTTCGCCGGTCACGGGGCAGTGGCTCACGGTGAGCTGGCGCAGCAGGTTGGGCGTGACCTGCAGGTCTTCAAACGCCGCGCCGCGCAGCCAGGCCTGCAGCCGCAGCGCCAGCCACTGGCGCACGGCCGGCGTGGCAGGGCGGGTGCGGCGGCGGAAAGCAGGCTGGCCGGCGTCCCAGCCCTGGCGCACCGGGTGGCCGAACAGCATCTGGTCGGCCGGCGGCGTCAGGCCGTAGCGGGCGTGGTCGCGGCCGATGTCCCAGCCGCTGCGCTCGAAGGCGGTGGTGGGCGCGCCGGCGGGCTGCAGCGCATGGCCGGCGGCCGAGGGCTCGGCACCGAATTCGGGAGCGAAGGCAAGGGCGGCTTGGGCCATGGTCGGTTCTCTGCGGTAGGCGCCAGGACATCCCGGCAACACCAGTCTGGGTGGTCACAGGCTCAAGGCGTGAGCCTGCGATACGCTGCGTGTGTTTTTTCCTTGCCGCCCGCCACCGGGCGCTGCTACCGCCGTGGACCGTACCGAGCGCTTCTACAAGATCGAACTGCTGATCCGCAACCGCCGGCCCGAGCAGGGCCTGGTGAGCTTCAACGAGCTGATGGACGAGCTGGGCGTCTCGCGCGCCACGCTCAAGCGCGACCTGGAATACCTGCGCAGCCGCATGGACGCGCCCATCGAGTACGACCGCTTCCACAACGGCTACCGATTTGCCAGCGGCGCGTCACCGGCCGGGGCAGGTGACTCGCCGGCCCGCGGCGCCACCACGCACGAGCTGCCCGGCGTGTGGTTCAGCGAGCGCGAGATCCATGCGCTGCTGACCATGCACCAGCTGATCCAGGGCCTGGACGAAGGCGGCGTGCTGGCGCGCCACCTGCAGCCGCTGCTGGACAAGCTGCACCGCATGCTGGGCACCAGCGAGGCCGATGCGCTGGCACTGATGAAGCGCATCCGCATCGCCAGCCCGGCGCGGCGGGCGGTGTCGCCGCGGCATTTCGAGCTGCTGGGCAGCGCCATCTCGCTGCGCCGCCAGGCCGAACTGAACTACTACGTGCGCAGCCGGCAGCAGGCCTCGTGGCGCACGGTGTCGCCGCAGCGGCTGATGTACCACCGCAATACCTGGTACCTCGATGCCTGGTGCCACGCCAGCGGCGGCCTGCGCCGCTTCGCGGTGGACGCGGTGCGTGACGCCCGCTTGCTGGACACGCCCGCGCAGGAAGTGTCCATCGCCGAGGTGGAAGCCGCGCTGGACGCGGGCTACGGCGTCTTCGGCGGCAAGGCGCTGCGCCAGGCCACGCTGCTGTTCACGCCCGAGGCGGCCGAGTGGGTGGCGCATGAGCAGTGGCATCCGCAGCAGCAGGGCGAGCGCCTGCCCGACGGCAGCTACCGCCTCAGCCTGCCCTACACCGACCCCACTGAACTGGCCATGGACGTACTGCGCCACGGCGGCGATGTGCGGGTGCTGGGCGACGACCTGCTGCTGCAGCAGGTGCGCAACGCGCTGGCGGCGGCGGTGGCGGGGTATGGGGGGAGGGTGGTGAAAGCGCAAGAGTGGCTCAGCACGGATCGGGTCAGCATCTCGCGGACCGAGTCGGGCGACTTGATCATCCACCCGCTGGGCACCGAGCGCGGCGCGGGTCTGATGGACGCGCTGCGCGCGCTCGGCGAGGTGGACGACGCCTTCGTCGCTGCGCTGGAGGCCGATCGCACCGACCCGCAGCCGCCCCAGGAACGCGAGGCGCTGTGATCTACCTGCTGGACACCAAGATCCTGATCTACCTGATCAAGCACCACCCGCCATCCGTGGCGGAGGGCATCGGCATGCTGCGCCGCCTCGACGCGCTAGCCCGGAAGGTGACTGTGGCCTACCTCGCCGGGCCGGGCATCTGTTAGAACTACGCCCGCGCGTGCAGGGCTTGAGGGTGGAGGACTGGGTCAGCCTGTCCTGTTGTTGATACGGCTGTTGATACGCAGCGACCGCGTTGATACACTGGTGTCAACGAACGGAGTTGTACATGGCTACTTCATCGGCACAGATCAGCACCTGGGGCAACGGCCTGGCGTTGCGGCTCACCAAGCCGATGGCGAAGGCGGCCGGTGTGTCGGATGGATCGCCCGTGCGCGTCACGGTGGAGCCCGGTCGCATCGTCATTGAAACCGAGGTGGAGCCCACGCTGGACCAGATGCTGGCAGCCTTCGACCCGAAGAAACACGGCGGCGAAGCCATGGCGGATCGGCCGGTCGGCAAGGAGGCGTTTGCCCATGGCGACACGTAAATCGGCGCTGTGGGTGCCTGAGCGTGCCGAGATCATCTTCATCCAGTACTCGCCTGCAGTCGGCGACGAGATGCCGGATGACCATCCGATGCTGGTGATCTCCACCAAGGCGTTCAATGAGCGGACAGGTTTGGTCGTCGGCTTTCCGATGACCCATGCCCAGCGCCACGCTGACAACCCGTTCGCGATCCCTGCGCCGGGGGCCAAGGGTGAGACCGGCTACCTGTTGACGCATCAGCCCAAGTCGTTCGACTGGCGCGAGCGCAACGGTCGCCCACATCCCTGGGGTGCGGGCCACACGAAGCTGCTGGCCGCTGCGTTGAAACGTTTCGATGCCGTGTTCGGCATCTGCAACGGCTGAGCCCATCGCCAGGGTCACCCCGCTTTGACCACTTCCCCCAACCGGGCCAGCAGCCCCGAATCACGCTGCGTAGGCGACTGGATGGCGGCGGCCAGGGGCTCTTCGGCGCTGGCGATGCGCACCTGGCGGCGGGCGCGGGTGACGGCGGTGTAGAGCAGCTCGCGGGTGGTCAGGCGGCTGGCGTGGGCGGGCATCACCATCAGCACCTGGTCGAACTCGGAGCCCTGGCTCTTGTGCACCGTCATCGCATACGCCGTTTCGTGCGGCGGCAGCCGCACCGGGGCCACTGGGCGAAAGCCGCCGGGGGCGGCGGCATCGGGGAACCACACCAGCAGCGTGCCGTCTTCGGCCGGCAGCGTCAGGCCCACGTCGCCGTTGAACAGGCGCAGCAGCGGGTCGTTGCGCAGCACCATCACCGGCCGGCCGGTGTACCAGGGGCCGGGCAGGGCCTCGCCGGGTGCGGCGGCGCGGGCGCGCTGGGTCAGCAGTTCATTGAGCCGCAGCAGCCCGCGCGCGCCCTCACGCATCGCGCACAGCACGCGAAAGCGCTCGTAGGCCGCGGTGGCGCCGGCCACGTCGTGCGGGGCGGCCTGCAGCGCCAGCCACAGCGGCTGGTAGCCGGCCGCGGCGGCGTCCACCGTGGCCTCGGACAGCAGCGGGCCGTCGTCGTGCAGCCACTGCACTTCGTCGTCTTCGCCGCTGCGCAGCCGGCGCAGCACCGCGGCGGCCTGGCCGGTGTTGATCTCGGTGGCCAGGCGGCCGATGCCGCTGTCGGCCGCAAAGCGGAAATTGCGGGTGAACCAGACGGCGCTGTCCTGCAGCGCGCTGGGGCGGGCGGCTTCGGGCGGCTCGATGATCAGCGGCGGCGTGCCGGTCAAGGCCGCCAGGTCGGCGCGGGCGGCGTCGCTCAGACCGGGGTCGGCGCTCAGCTCGGCGAACACCGCGCCCGATTCCACCGCGGCCAGCTGGTCCTTGTCGCCCAGCAGCACGATGCGCGCCTGCGACGGCACCGCTTCCAGCAGCCGCGTGGCCAGCGCCAGGTCCAGCATCGAGGCTTCGTCCACCACCAGCGCATCGATGGGCAGCGGGTTCTGCGCATCGTGGGCAAAGCCTTCGGGGGTGGCGCCCAGCAGCCGGTGGATGGTGGCGGCCGAAGCAGGCAGCCGGTTGCGCAACTCGGCGGGCAGGTGGGCGGCGCGCTGGCGCAGTGCATCGGTCATGCGGGCGGCGGCCTTGCCGGTGGGCGCGGCCAGCGCGATGCGGGCATCGGGCTGCTGCGTGAGCAGCGTGGCCAGCAGGTTGACCACCATCGTGGTCTTGCCGGTGCCGGGGCCGCCACTCACCACCGCCAGCTTGCCGCGCAGCGCCAGCGCAGCGGCCAGCTGCTGCCAGTCGGCATCACCGCCCAGCAGCGCGGCATTGGGCTTGAAGAGCTGCTGCAGCCGCTTGGCCACCTCGGGCGTGGGCAGCGTGGGCTCGGCCTGCGCGCTTTGTGCCAGGCGGCGGGCCAGCCGGCGTTCATAGTCGAAGTAGCGGTGCA
>CAKZXL010000626.1 GCA_937883885.1 uncultured Aquincola sp.
CACGCTGCTCACCGAGGCATTGAGTGCGGCCTGCATACGGGCCAGCGCCCGCAACAGGTCACCCAATTCGTCGCGGCGGTCGCTGCCCACCGGCACGCTCAAATCACCGTCGGCAATGCGGTCGGCGGTGGCGGCGGCATGGGCCAGCGGCCGGGTGAGCGAGCGGGTCAGCAGCACTGCGACCAAACCTCCCAGCAGCAGCGCCACGGCGATCATCGCCACGATGCCCCAGCGCACCGAGGCGTAGTCTCGGCTGCTGCGGGCCGAGGCCTCGGCCGCACCCTGGGTGTTGCTCTGGGTCAGCGTCACCATCGCGTCGGTGGTGGCCCGGAAGGCCTTGCGCGAGTCGCCACGAAGGAAAGCGCGGGCCTCTTCGGCGCGGCCTTCCTTCAACAGCGCCACCAGCTGTGGCTGGCTGGCGCGGTAGCGCTGCACGGCGCCCTGCAGCGCCCCGAAGGCCTGGCGCTCGGCCTGGTCGCCCAAGGTGCGTTCATAGGCGGCCATCAGCGGCGGCAGCAACTCCCACTGGCGGGCAATGCGGGCGGATTCGTCCTTCATCGCCTGCTCGTCGCCGCCCAGCAGCATCTGCAGCTCGGCCCGGCGCATCTGGTTCAGCGCCTCGTTGATGCCGGCCAGCTGCTGGGTGCTGGGCAACCAGTCGTCGGCCAGGGCCGTCACGCTGTCGTGCACCCGGCCCACCCGGTCCAGGGCATACAGGCCCATCGCCAGCACCAGCGCCAGCAGCACGGCAAAGCCGGCCGCCAGACGCACACCCACACGCAGGTTCGACAAGCGCATCGCGACGACTCCTTCATGCACCACCGGGCTCGCAGCCCGTCAGCCGGTATCGGACGCGATGGGCCCGGGCTTTAGCCGCCGGCCTCCGCGGCCCGGGCCGAGCATGTGCGCAAGAACGTGACGAGGACGTTTTTTGTATGATGGTCATCATATTCACGAAGCCTCCTGGAGACGCCATGAGTCCCACCGAAGTTGTGCTGTGCGCCCCTGTCAGAACCCCCATCGGCGGCTTCAACGGCACCTTGAAGGACACGCCGGCCACCGACCTGGGGGCGGCGGTGATCCGCGAGACGCTGCGGCGCTCGGGCCTGCAGGCCGACCATGTGGACACGGTGCTGATGGGCCAGGTGGTGCAGGCCGGCGCCCGCATGAACCCGGCGCGGCAGGCCACGCTGGGCGCCGGCCTGCCGGTGCAGGTGCCGGCGCTCACGCTCAACCGGGTCTGCGGTTCGGGGGCGCAGGCCATCGCCAGCGCGGCGATGGAGGTGCTGGCCGGCCAGTCGCGCGTGGCCATCGCCGGGGGCATGGAGAACATGGACCAGGCGCCCTACCTGGCGCCAAGCGCCCGCTGGGGCCAGCGCATGGGCGATGCGGCGCTGCTCGACAGCCTGCTGCGCGACGGCCTGAACGACGCCTTCAGCGGCCAGCACTCGGGCTGGCACACCGAAGACCTGGCCACGCGCTACGGCGTCACGCGGGAGGACCAGGACCGCTGGGCCGCACGTTCGCAGCAGCGCTTCAGCGCGGCGCAGGCGGCCGGCCGGTTTGCTGAAGAGATCGTGGCGCTGGACCTGCCCGGCCGCAAGGGCCCGGTGCGTTTCGACAAGGACGAGGCCAACCGCCCCGACACCACGGTGCAGGCGCTGGCGCGGCTCAAGCCCGCCTTCCGCCAGGACGGCACCATCACCGCCGGCAATGCGCCGGGCCTGAACAGCGGCGCGGCGGCCCTGGTGGTGGCCGAGCGCGGGTTTGCCGAGGCCCAGGGCCTGCAGCCCTGGGCGCGGCTGGTATCGCATGCGGTGGTGGCGGTGGAGCCCGGGCTGTTCGGCATCGGCCCGGTGCCCGCGGTGCGCGCCGCGCTGGCCCGTGCCCGGTGGCAGCTCACCGACGTGGACCGCATCGAGATCAACGAAGCCTTCGCGGCCGTCACGCTGGCCTGCCTGCGCCAGCTGGAACTGCCCGAAGACATCGTCAACGTCGAAGGCGGCGCCATCGCCCACGGGCATGCGATCGGCGCCACCGGCGCGGTGCTCACCACACGGCTGCTGCATGCCATGCGGCGCGACGGCCTGCGGCGCGGCATCGTCACGCTGTGCATCGGCGGCGGCCAAGGCATTGCGCTGGCCCTGGAAGCGCTGTGAAGCCGGACCTGAACCGGACCCTGGGTCGCCCTGGCGGCCCCTTCAGCCCGATCGAGGAGGCCACATGGATGTGACGCAGGTGCTCGAACAGTGGGAGCGTGACGAACAGGCGGTGCGGGCGCGGCTGCGGCCAAAGGACGCACCGCGGCCGACGATCCAGGTGCAGACGCTCACCGGGCTGGAAGTGCTGCAAGCCATCTTCGCGGGCGAGCTGCCGCCGCCCCCGATCGGCGAGACGCTGGACTTCGTGCCCATCCACATGGCCGCGGGGCTGGCGGTGTTTCAGGGGCGGCCGCTGCGCCGCCACTACAACCCGCTGGGCACGGTGCACGGGGGATGGTTCGCCACCTTGCTCGACTCGGCGGTGGGCTGCGCCGTGCACACCCTGCTGCCGGCCGGCCGCAGCTACACCACGCTGGAACTCAAGCTCAACCTGGTACGCGCGCTGACCGATGCCACGCCGCTGGTGCGCGCCGAAGGCAGGATCATCCACGCAGGGCGTCAGGTCAGCACCGCCGAGGGCCGCATCGTCGGCCCGGACGGCCAGCTGTATGCGCATGCCACCACCACCTGCCTGGTGCTGGAGCCGAGGTCGTAGCACCGGGGCCGACCCGCCAAGCGCGCTGCCCGCACGGCCTCCCGGCCAAGTGGACCGCCCGCCCTGGCCGCAGTGGCCCACGCGACCACGGGCGCGGCTTCTAGGATGCAGCGAAACCACCGCCGGAACCGGCGTTCCGGCCCTTCGCCATGCATCCAGACGTCCACGCCCTTCGCCCCCTGCCCGCCCATCCTCCGCTCCGCCCCGACCGCCAGGCCCTGGCCGGCCTGCTGGCCGACTGGCGCATCGACGACGTCGAGTGCGCGCTCGGCGACTTCACGTCGCTGGCCCGCGGCAAGCGCCTGCGGGTGGCCGACTTCCTGGCCGCCGCTGGCTGCCGGCTGCCCACCGTGATGCTGGGCATGGGCCTGACCGGCGGTTCGCCGATGGAGGTGTTCGGCAGCATCCTGCCGCAGGCCTACCAGGACCTGCAGCTGGTGCCCGATGCCACCAGCCTGCGCCGGCGCCCCGGCCGCCGGCGTGAAGCCACCGTGCTGTGCGAGCCGGCCGGCCAGTGGCATGCGCCGCGCTACGGCCGCCTGCTGCAGGCGGCCGAGCTGTCGCCCCGCGCCGCGCTGCGCCGCGTGCTGCAGGCCTATGCGGCGCAGGGCCTGGCCGTGAAGGCGGCGCCCGAGATGGAGTTCTTCCTGCTGTCGCGCCAGCCCGAAGGCCTGGGCAGCGCCAAGCCCTGGCGCGATGCGCCGGTGCAGGAAACCGCCTGCGAGCAGTACTCGCTCGAGCGCGCCAGCCACTTCGACGCCTACTTCGACGAGCTGTACGGTGCGGCCGACACGCTGGGCATTCCGCTGGCCGGCCACCTGCACGAGGCCGCCTTCTCGCAGTTCGAGGTCAACTTCCACCCCGGCGAGCCGCTGGCCCAGGCCGACGCGGTGTTCCGCTTCAAGCGCCTGGCGCGCGAGGTGGCGGCGCGGCACGGCTTTCTGGCCAGCTTCGCGGCCAAGCCCTTCCTGGACCAGCCGGGCACCGGCATGCACTGGCATTTCAGCGTGCAGCGCACCGGGGCCGACTGGCCGCACCTGTTCGCGCAGCCCGACGGCCGCTCGTCGCCCGAGCTGCTGCACTTCCTGGCCGGGCTGCAGGCCGGCGGGCCGGCGGCCATGGCCTGGGCAGCGCCGCACGACATGTCCTTCGACCGCGTGCGCCACAGCGATTCTTCGCCCACCCATGCCGACTGGGGCGAAGACGACCGCCATGCCGCCTTCCGCATTCCCGCTTCCGACGCGGCCGGCCGGCGGGTGGAAAACCGGCTGCCCGGCGGCGATGCCAACCCCTACCTGGTGGTGGCCGCCACGCTGGCCCTGGGCCTGGACGGGCTGCAGGCCGGCCAGCCGGCCCGCGCCGGCCGCGATGCGGCGCCTGCGCTGCCGCGCAGCCTGCCGGCCGCGCTCGATGCGCTGGAAGGCAGCGATGCGCTGCGCCGCTGGTTCGGCGATCCGCTGATCGACCTCTTCGTCGCGCTCCAGCGGCATGAGCACCGCGAGCGCCACGCCGCGCAAGACCCCCGCGCGGCCTGGGACCTGCGCCACCTCATCGAGCTGGCCTGAAGGCAGCGCCCGCCCCCTTTCTTCATTCTTGCCAGGAGCCGCCCCATGTTCCGCGGAAGCACCGACTACATCGACAGCTACTATGCCGCCACCTCGCGCGACCGCCAGCGCCGCCGCCCCAGCCTGCCCGGGCCGATCGACGCCGACGTGTGCGTGGTGGGGGCCGGCTTCTTCGGCCTGTATTGCGCGCTGGAGATGGCCCGCGCCGGCCGCAAGGTGGTGGTGCTGGAAGCCAGCCGCGTGGGCTGGGGCGCCTCGGGCCGCAACGGCGGGCAGCTGGTCTCGGGCTTTGCCTGCGGCATGCAGCGGCTCAAGGCCGTGATGGGGCATGAACGCGCCAAGGACATGTTCCATGAATCCTTGCGCTCGGTGCGCAAGATCCGCGACCTGATCCGCGACAACGCCATCGACTGCGACCTGGCCGAAGGCCATGTGGAAGTGGCGGTGCTGCCGCGCCGCGTCAAGCTGCTGACCGATGGCATCGAAGAGGCCTCGCGCGAATGGGGCTACGACGGCTTTCGCTTCATCCCCAAGGCCGAGCTGCCGCGCTATGTGGATTCGCCGCGCTTCCAGGCCGGCCTGCTGGACGACTCGGCCGCGCACATCCACCCGCTGAAGTACATCCTGGGCCTGGCCGAGGTGGTGGAGCGCGCCGGCGCGACGATCTACGAGAGCACCCGCGTGGCCGGCTATGAGCAGGGCGCCGACGGCATCACCGTGCGCACCGAAGACGGCGCCGCCGTGCGCTGCCACCAGCTGGTGCTGGCGGCCAATGCCTACGTCGACAAGGTGGACCGCCGGCTGCAGTCTCGCGTGCTGCCGGTGGGCAGCTTCATCGGCGTGACTGAGGTGCTGGGCGAAGCCGCCTGCCGCCGCCTGATGCCGCACAACCATGCGGTCTACGACAACCAGTTCATCCTCGAGTACTTCCGCACCACGCGCGACCACCGGCTGCTGTTCGGCGGCGGCTGCACCTACATGGGCGGCACGCCGGCCGACCTGCCGACGGTGATGAAGGGCCACATCACGCGGGTGTTTCCGCACCTGCAGCCCGTGAAGGTGGACTACGCCTGGGGCGGCCACATCGACATCACGCTGCGGCGCATGCCCGACTGGGGGCGACGGGGAGACCGCATCTTCTGGGCGCAGGGCTTCTGCGGCCACGGCATCGTGCCCACCCGCGTGGCCGCCACCGTGGTCACCGAGGCGATGAAGGGCCAGCCCGAACGGCTGGATGCCTTCAACGGCATCGTCAACCCGCCCTTTGCCGGCGGCGAATGGCTGGGCGGCGTGCAGCAGGCCATCGGCATGAGCTGGTACCGGCTGAGGGACGTCGTATGAGCGGTGCATTGCAAGGCAAGGTCTGCCTGATCACCGGCGCCACCTCGGGCATCGGCCGCGCCATCGCCGAGGCCTTTGCGGCGGCGGGTGCCACGCTGGTGCTCAGCGGCCGCGACGAGACCCGCGCCCAGGCGCTGCTGACGGCACTGCGCGCGCAGGGCCATGAGGCGCATTTCATCGCCGGCGACCAGGCCGACCCCGCCACCGCGGGCCGCCTGGCCGAAGCGACCCTGGCGCTGCACGGCCGCATCGATGTGCTGGTGAACAACGCCGGCATGCTGACCAACGGCACCGCGCTGGAAACCACCGATGCGCAATGGTCGCGGCTGCTGGAGGTGAACCTCAGCGCGCCCTTCCGCCTGTGCCGGGCGGTGCTGCCGGCCATGATCGCGGCCCGCCGCGGCAGCATCGTCAACGTGGCGTCCGACTGGGCGCTGATGGGCGCCCGCGGCGCGCTGGTGTACTGCGTGTCCAAGGCGGCGCTGGCGCAGATGAGCCGCTGCATGGCGCTGGACCACGCCACCGAAGGCGTGCGCGTCAATGCCGTGTGCCCCGGCGATACCGACACGCCGATGCTGGACCAGGCCTTCGACAACGGCGACAGCGACGCCAAGATGCAGACGCTGGCCAGCGGCATTCCCATGGGCCGCGTGGCCCGGCCGCAGGAGGTGGCCCAGGCCGTCGTGTTCCTGGCCTCCGATGCGGCCAGCTTCATGACGGGTGTGCTGCTGCCGGTGGACGGCGGCACCTCGGCCCAATGAGCGTGAGGCGCCGCCGATGACCTTTGCACGACCGCGCATCCTGGTGCCGGCCTGCCGCCAGACCGGCCAGGACTTGCCCGGCCGGGCCTGTGGCCTGGGGTCCTTTCAGCGCGACCGACCCCTCATCCGACGCGCTGCGATGAAGCCGAGACCGCCCAGCGCCAGCGCCCAGGAAGCAGGCTCCGGCACCGGGGCCAGCGTCACGTCGAAGGCCAGCTGCGCTGCGGAGTGGGCGAAGCCGCCCTGCAGCTCGGTGCTGGCCTCGCTGAACAGCTGGATGTCCACCGTGCTGTCCGCCCCCAGGATCAGGCTGCGGTGGGTGAAGGTGCCTGCCGTGTCGAAGGTCTGTGCAAACACGGTGGCGCCGCCGCTGCTCACCGTCACCGAGAAGCCGCTGTAGGCCCAGGAAGCGTTGTCCGCCGCGCCATCGACGCTGTAGGTCAGCCGCAGGTCCAGCGTGCCCGGCGTGGCATAGCTCGACGTGAAGTGCACGTCGGCCGCAGCGCTCGAGAACGTGGCCTTGCTGTCCACCTCCGCGGTGGTGACCAGCAGGCCGCCCGTCGCCAGGGCGCTGGCACTGGCGAAGTCGCTCGTGTTGAAGGCCGTCGCCTGCGAGATCAGCGGGTCCGTCAGTCCGCCGCCATCAGGGCTGATGCCCGATTGGGTATCGGCCGCGTCGCTGATCAGGGCGACGGCGTTGGTCTCGTACTGCATGGCCGCCGGACCCGGCGCCGCCGCTGCGAAGGCGGACGCGGTCGACAGAACGGCCGCCACCAAAAGATGTGTGTTCATGGATGTTCCGTTGCGAGCCCTGGGATCAGAAGCCGGTCTTGCCGAAACCGAAGGTGTAGCGGTCGTTGACGGCGTTGCGATAGGCGTAGTCGAACGTCTCCGCATAGCTCGGCACGTCGCCGGCATTGGCGTCGACCGCCGCCTGGCTGGCGGGGATGGCCATCACCAGCCGGCCGCTGGGCTGGAACTTGCCGCGCAGCAGGTCCAGCAGGGCTTCGGCCTTGACGTCGTAGGTGCCGATCACCGCAGCAGCGCCGGGTTCCACGTCGTTGATCACCCAACCGGTGGTCAGGTTGATGGCCAGCGCCGTCGGCACCAGGGCCTGGATCTGCTGGATGCGGGCCACGTCCACACCGGTGCCGGTGCCCAGTGCGATGTTGACCCGGTCGGCCAGGGTCTCGAACTGCGGCTGCACCCACAGCAAGGCGGCATTCGCCTGGGAGGGCGAATCGACGACCTTGATCTTGGGGTCGTTGGCCAGCAGGGCCTTCAAGGCAGCCGTCTGCTGCGCGGCCGCCGTGCCCGCGGTGAACACCTCCACGTACAGGTTGGTCGTTCCCTTCAGCGGCAGCAGCTGCCGGTCGTTGCGCATCAGCACCAGCGACTGGCGGTGCGCCTGGTCGGCCACCAGCTGGTTGGCGGGGGCCTTGGCGATCGCCTGCGCCGCTTCCGGATCGGTGTACGGGTTCTCGAACAAGCCCAGGTTGAACATCTCGGTCAGCAGGTGGCTGACCGGCCTGTTCAAGTCGGCTTCGGCCAGCAGCCCGTCGCCGACGGCCGCGATCAGCTCGGCCGGGTTGCTGCCGCCGGAGATGATGTCCGCGCCGGCCTTGACGGCCTTGGCCCAGCGTTGCGGTGCGGTCAGGCTCTCGACACCAAACGCCTGCGAGGTGAGCACCCCGGTGTCGGAGTTCAGCACGCCCTTGAAGCCCAGCTGGTCACGCAGCAGCCGGGTGATCAAGGTGTGGTTGTAGACACCGGCCACATCCTCGAACTGCTTGCTCGGCGACTGCCACCACTCGGCCGGCAGCTGCGGTGCGCTCAGCGCGTTGCTGGGGCGGTTGTAGTAGGACATGACGGCGCTCACGCCGGCATCGATGGCAGCCTTGAACGGCGGCAGCTGGTAGGTGAACAGGCTGCCCGGCGTCGGGTACACGGCGTACTGGCCCGGCTCATTGTGCGGGTCCAGGCCGCGCAGCACCGCGCCGTCACCGGGGAAGTGCTTGATCACCTGGGCGATGGAATCGCTGCCCAGCCGGCGCCCCTGGGTGCCGATCACCAGGTCACGCGCGATCTGCGAGTTCAGCTCCAGCCCCTCGCCGAAGGTGGTGCGATTGCGGCTCCAGCGCGGCTCGGTCGCCAGCTCGACCTGGTAGCCATAGATGCGGCGGATGCCCAGCGCGCGCCACTCCTGGCGCGCAATGCCTGCAAAGTCCTTGATGAGCTGCGGATTGTTGGTGGCCGCCATGCCCAGCGTGCCCGGCCAGATCGACAAGGCGCCTGCACCGCCGCCCGGCTCGAACACCGCGTTGCCACCGCTCAGGTGGTTCAGCGGGTTGGAGATCATCACCACCGGAATGCCCAGGCGCGAGGCTTCGGCCCGCTCCTGGATGCCGTTGATGCGGTTGGCCAGGTCCCGGCCCTGGAAGCTGCTGGAGCGAAGGATCAGGTAGCGGATGTGGTTGTCCAGGGTGGCCTGCACCTGGGCGTCGGTGAAGTTGGCGGGAATGCCCATCAGGCCCGCCTTCTCCTGCAGCGACATGCGGGACACCAGATCGGCCACCCGCTGGTCCACCGGCAGACGCCAGTCTTCGTAGCGGTCGAGCTGACCGTTGCCGTTCAAGTCCTTGAACTGCTGTCCGCCCACCGTCAGCACCGGCTTTTGCCGCGCCTGGACTTCCGTGGCCTTGAGCACCTTGACCGTGCCATGCGCCACCACGCCCTGGGCCTCGCCACCATTGCAGGCGAGCGAGCCGGTGACCAGGGCCTGCGACTCGTCGAAGCCGGGCAGCACCCACTTCAGGTCCGCCTTGCGGAACGCAGCGACGTAGGTGCGGCGGTCCGCCGAGGCCGCCACCGACAGGGCGCTGGCCGGCCCCATCCGCACGTCGGACAGGGCACAGGCCGCGAGATCGCCGGTGGCCGCCGAGATGACGACGTTCACGCTCCCCTGGAGCGTTCGCATGTTGATCGTCTCGGGCATGAACTTGGCCTGCAGTGCCGACGGCGACTGTGCAAGCACCGCCGCCGGCAGGGCCATGCCTGCAAAGGCGGACCAAAGGGATGCACGGCAGAGCTGCCGCGCCGGGCGCCGGGCTGCGCGTGACGGGGGGTTCATCGACATGTCTTCTCCTGCGACGTTTGTGGCGTTCCGACGAGCCGGACGCGAGCGCATTGAAGCGAGCGGCGTCAGCTGCGTCCAATACCGGGAGTAGCGGCGATCGATACCGCGCCGGTAACGCGCCCCGGCGCAACCGTTTCCGGCCCGCCGGTGACTCCGATCAGGCCCCTGTCGACGGGCCGCCGGTCAGGGCTTTCCCCGAGTTGTTCGGCCCGCGGCGGCCGCAGCGCTAGTGCAAGCACCTAGGCAAGCCTGCTCCGCGTCAAGGAACGAGAGTGGCGGGTGACCGGGGTGGCGATCTGGCCGGCGCCGAACCGAGCGGTGCGCAGCGCAGCGACCTGCAAGCCGGTCAG
>CAKZXL010000627.1 GCA_937883885.1 uncultured Aquincola sp.
CGTCTCCTTCAGTTGCGTCTGGCTCGTCCAGCCGTATGTGGCTCGGCACACTTCGGTGAGTAACCCACGGATCCGGAGACGAGCCCTTGACGCTCTCACTGAGCGGCCATCATGTCTAGAGTTGTGTCAGCGGCACGACCCGTAGCTTTATCGGCGTGCATGCGGTGTCCGTTCGAGCTGCTGCGATTGCTGCAACGGAACGTTGAATGCCAAGAATGGGCGGCAATTCGACAGGCACTGCTGCATCGCTTCGCGCAGTGGCCAAGCCGCCCGGTCGGTCTCAGTCCAATGCCGGGCGGCGGCGGACCAGGAGCTTCCAGGTCCCTTCGACGACCACTTCGTCGCGCTGGTTGATGACCTGGCGGTGGAAGGCCACCACCCCGCGGTCGGGCCTGGATGTCCCTCTCTTCGCGGCCACATCCACGCGCACTCGCAGCGTGTCGCCGATGAAGGTGGGCTTCGGAAAGCGGCACTGGATGTCGAGCAGACCCATCAGGCTGGGCTCCAGGTGCTGGTTGAGCTGCATGCGCGTGACGAGCCCCGACATCACCGCCAGCACCAGCAGCCCGTGCGCGATGCGCTGGCCGTGGGGGGTGACCTTGGCGTACTCGGCATCGACGTGCAGGCGATTGAAGTCGGCCGACAGGCAGGCGAAGTTGACGACATCGGCCTCGGTCACGGTGCGCGTCGGGCTGTCGAATGCTGCGCCGATCTCCAGGTCCTCGAAGTAGCAAGGCTCGGGGCTCAGGGTCGAAAGCTGCATGCTCCTACTCCGGACGTGGCTCGGGCAAGGCCAGTACCTGCTCGACGAGCTGCGTTTTCAGCACGCGCCCGGTCAGGTTCTTCGGAACCTCGCTCATCAGAACGACGCGGCGCGGCTTCTTGTAGGCCGCCAGCCGGGCAGCGGCGAAGGCGGACAACTCGTCGGGCGACGGCGACGCGTCCGCATGCGGCACGATCACGGCACAGATCAGTTCGGTCAGGCGCTCGTCCGGCAGGCCGATGCAGTGCGCCTCGGCCACGGCCGGGTGCTGCTGCAGCACCTGCTCGATCTCCGACGCATAGACGTTGATGCCGCCGCTCTTGATGATGTCGCGCTTGCGGCCGACGAAATGCAGCAGCCCGTCGTCATCGACGCGGCCCAGGTCGCCGACGGTGAGGAAGTCGCCGCGGCGCGTGCTTTTGGTGAGCTCGTCGTCCTCGAAGTAGCCGTCGAATTGCGAATTGCTGCGGCAGCAGATTTCGCCCACCTCGCCGGTTGCCACCTCGTGCCCTTCGTCGTCCAGCAGTTTCAGCTCGACGCCGAAGAAGGGCCTGCCGACGCAGTTGCCGTCCAGGTGCCGGGCGACCTCGGCGCCATCCAGGTTGGCATACGGCCCGACCTCGGTCGAGGCGGCATAGACGTTGAGGACGCCTTCCCCCAGGCGATCGAGCAGTCTGCGCTTGAGCGCACCCGACAGCGTGCCGGCCCCCGACTGCACGACGCGCAGGCTCGACAGATCGGCACCGCTCCAGCGGGGATGATCGACCATCGCTTGGAGCATTGCCGGCAGCAGCATCGTGGAAGTGATGTGCGCACATTCGATCGTCTCGATGGCCGTGCTGGCGTCGAAGTGATCGAGCAGCGTGACGCTGGCGCCCAGGTACAGCGGCAGCAGCGTATAGACACAGCCGGCGCTCAGGCACAGGGGCAAGGCGGCCAGGGTGCGGTCATCCATGCCGAAGCGCTGCGCGATGGCGCGCTCCTCGAAGCCGAAGCGCGATCGCAGCGCGCCCTTCGGGCGGCCGGTGGTGCCCGAGGTGTGCAGCATGATCGTGCTGCCCTCGCGGCCGAGGGGCGGTGCGCGATGCGGGTCGGACTGCAGCAATTCGTCCCAGTGCAGGGCACCCTTGGGCGCGTCGTGCGCGGCGTCGGCGAACACGATAGGGCGCCATGCAGGATCGGCCATCGCCGCGGCGCGCCCGCCGAAACCCGAACCAAAGAGGACGAAGCGCGCATGCGCGGCCGAGATCCCATGGTGCAGATCGCTGTCGGTCAGGCGGTAGTTCAGGGGCGCCGGCACGGCCCCGATGCCGGTAAGGGCGAAATAGGCCACCAGCATGTCGGGATGGTTGATCGAGAGCATCGGCACCTTCTCGCCCGGAGCGATGCCTAGCGCCGCCAGCGCCGCCGCGGCGCTCTCGGCACGCGAGAGCAGATCAACATAGCTCCATGTCTGATCCCGGAAGCGAAGCGCTGGCCGGTGTGGCAGGCGCCGCGCATTCAGGCGCAGTGCAGACAGCAGTGGCATGCCCATCGTTGTCGACTCCTCAGTGGAACGCCGAGACGCCGAGCACCTCGCGCCCGATGATGAGCGTCTGGATCTCGGTGGTGCCCTCGGGAATGAGGCCGCCGCGGGTGTCGCGGAAGATGCGCTCGATCGGCAGCTCCTCGCTGTAGCCGCAACCACCGTGCACCTGCAGCGCCATGCTCGCGACCTCGTGCGCCGCTTCGGCGGCGTAGAGCTTGGCGATCGAGCACTCGGTGCGCGCGCTGCCGCCCTGGTCGAGCGTCCAGGCGGCCCGATAGCCGAGCGCACGCGCGGCCTCGCAGCGCACCATCATGTCGACGATGAGCTTTTGCACGAGCTGGAAGCCGGCGATCGACCGCCCGAACTGCTTGCGCTGCCGCGCGTAGTCGATCGACAGATCCAGCGCCGCGCGCGCCGCGCCAACCGCCCCCATCGCCACATTGAGGCGCCCGAAGTTCAGCCCCGTGAGGATGGCCTTGAGGCCCTCGCCCTCTTGGCCCAACAGATTGGCCTTGGGCACGATCGCGTCGCGGAAGGCGAGCTGCGAGGTGCCGGTGGCGCGGATGAACATCACGTCGGCCCGCTGCGCCTCGTAAGCGGTCTCCTCGCGGTCGACGATGAACAGGCTGATGCCGCCATCGCAGCGCGCGCTGTAGGTGCGCGCGACCACGACGCCGAAGTTGCCGTGCACGCCGTTGGTGATCCACAGCTTGTTGCCGTTGACGAGCCAGTGGCCCCCCTTGTCCTCGGCCCGGGTCTCGATGCCGGCGACATTGGAGCCGTGGTTCGGCTCGGTGATGGCCATCCAGTGCCGGAGTTGGCCCGCGAGCAGCGGCTGCAGCCAGCGGCCCTTCTGTTCGACCGTACCGTGGCGGTGCAGCAGCTGGGCCAGGATGTTCAGCGAGTTCATCATCACCCGCAGTGACAGCCAACCATAGCCGGCTTCCTCCATCAGGATGGCCCAGGCGACGTGGCTCATGCCGAAGCCGCCGGCCTCTTCGGGCAGCAGCCCGCCCAGGTAGCCGAAGGGTTGGAGCTGGGGCAGAAGGTCCCAGGCGAACTCGCGCTCGCGCTCGCACACGGCAATGCGTGGTGCGACCCGCTCGCGCATGAAGCGCTGAACGCTCGCGCGCAGCGTGTCCTGATCGGGAGTGAAGCCGAAGTCCATGGCTGCTGGCCGCTCAGGTCGCGTAGCGCCCACCGGTGACGTGCAGCGTGGCGCCGGTGATGTAGCCCGCGGCCTCGCTGGCGAGGAAGCACACCGCGCTGGCGATGTCCCGGGGAACGCCGAGGCGGCCGATGGGCGTACGCGCCAGCGCGTTGTCGCGGATTTTCTGGTAGTGCGGCAGTTTGCGCACGCCGTCGGTTTCGATGAACCCCGGCGCGATGGTGTTGACGGTGATGCCATCGCGGCCTAGTTCGAGCGCCAGTGCGGCCGAGAAACCCAGGATGCCGGCCTTGGCAGCCGAGTAGTTGGCCTGGCCCGGATTGCCCAGGTGCGCGCGCGAGGAGATGTTGACGACCCGTCCCCACTTGGCCGCGGCCATCAGCGGCGCCACGGCCTGGGTGCAGAGGAACGCGCCTTTGAGCACGGTGTCGATAACCGCATCCCAATCCGCTTCGCTGAGTCGGGTGATGCGGGCATCGCGCGCGAAGCCGGCGTTGTTGACGAGCACGTGCACGCCGCCGAAGGCGTCGACCGCGGCCTGCGCCAGGCGCTCGACATCGGCCCTGCGTGTCACGTTGGCGGGCACGGCGATGGCTCGATGGCCCGCGCCCTGCAGCGCCGCGCAGTGCGCCGCGGCGGCGTCGCCGTCGATGTCAGTGACGACGATGCGGGCGCCTTCCTCCGCCAGCGCGAGCGCCGTCTCGGCGCCGATGCCGCGGGCCGAGCCGGTGACTATCGCGACCCTGTCCTTCAGCCCCAGTTGCATGGCCACCTCCGCTGTCGCCTCGTACGGCGATTCAGCCCAGCAGTTCGTCGTCGTGTTCGCCGATGTAAGGTGCCGGCTTCGGCCTCGCCGCCGGGGTGCGGCTGAAGCGCGGCGCAGGCGAGGGCTGCACGACGCCCTCGCTTTCGAAGAACGTGGCTCGCGCCACGTTGTGCGGGTGCGCGGCGGCTTCGGCGGTGGCGAGCACCGGGGCAAAGCACACGTCGGTATTCTCCAGCAGCGCACACCAGTGCGCGGCGGGTTGGGCGCGGAAGATGGCGGCAATCCGCGCCTTCAGCGCCGGCCAGGCCTTGGGATCGCGCTGGCGCGCGAATTCGGGATCGTTCTCCAGGCCGAGCTTCTCGAGCAGCAGCGCGTAGAACTGCGGCTCCAGAGAGCCGATCGAGATCCACTGGCCATCGGCACACTCGTAGGTGTCGTAGAAGTGCGAGCCACCGTCCAGCAGATTGCCCTGGCGTTGGTCACGCCACAGCCCCAGTGCGCGCAGTTCGCAAACGATCGACGTAAGGAGCGCTGCGCCGTCGAGCACGGCTGCGTCGACCACTTGGCCCTTGCCCGAGACACGCGCCTCGAGCACGGCGCAGACGATGCCGAACGCGAGCATCATGCCGCCGCCGCCCAGATCGCCAACCATCGCCGGCGGTGCGGCCGGCCCGCCCTCCTTGCGGCCGATGGCCGCCAATGCCCCGGACAGTGCGATGTAGTTGATGTCGTGGCCGGCCGCTTGCGCGAGCGGGCCATCCTGCCCCCAACCCGTCATTCGCCCGATCACCAGCCGCGGATTGCGGGCGAGCAGCACATCAGGCCCGAGCCCGAGCCGCTCCAGCACGCCGGGGCGGTAGCCCTCGATCACCGCGTCGGCGCCGTCGATCATTGCCAGCACCTTGTCGCGGTGGGCAGGGTCCTTTAGGTCCACCGCCACCGAGCGGCGGCCGCGATGCAGCACGCTGCGTCGACCGGAGGCCAGGAAGCCGGGCGAGCCGCGGTCCTTGCCCTTGTCGGCCTTGCGGTCGAGGCGGATCACGTCGGCTCCCATGTCCGAGAGCATCATCGCGCAGAAGGGCCCGGGGCCGATGCCGCCGAACTCGATGACCTTCAATCCTTGCAGTGGACCCGGCATGCCTTGCCTTTCATGGTGTTTCGTTTCAACCCAGCCAGCGCTTGCGCCGTCGGTAGTGCTTGACCTCGCGGAAGCTCTTGCGTCCGCCTTCGCGGTCGAGGCCGAGGTAGAACTCGCGCACGTCCTCGTTGGCGCGCAACTCGTCGGCACGGCCTTCGAGCACAATGCGCCCGCTTTCCATCACGTAGCCGTAGTCGGCGATCTCGAGGGCCACGCGTGTGTTTTGCTCGACGATCAGCAGTGCCAGGCCCTGGGCCCGCAACCGATGCAGTACGGCAAAGACCTCTTCGGTCATGCGCGGCGCCAGACCGAGCGACGGTTCGTCGATCAGCATCAGCTTGGGCTCGGCCATGATGGCGCGGCCGATCACCAGCATCTGCTGCTCCCCGCCGGAAAGATAGCCGGCCGTGCGTGTGCGCAGATCGGCCAGGCGAGGAATGGCCTGGTACACGCCGTCGAGCGCGAGTCGCATCTGCGCGGTGCTGCCGAACATGTGGCCACCGATGATCAGATTCTGCTCCACCGTCATGTGCGGCAGCACGCGCCGGCCCTCCATCACATGCACGAGACCGCTGCGCACGATGCTGGCGGTGTCGTGGCCGCGGATCGCGCGGCCCCCAAAGCCGATGCTGCCGCCCGAGACGCGACCGTCGTCGGAATCGATGACCCCGGAGATGGCCTTGAGGGTGGTGCTCTTGCCCGCGCCGTTGGCGCCGAGCAGCGCCACGCAACCGCCTGGCGCGACCTGCATCGACACGCCCTTGAGGGCCAGGATCACGTCGGCATAAAGCACCTCGACATTGAGCAGCGACAGCAGCGCGGCGTCGCTCCCATCCACCTTGGCACAGCCCGACAGGGGTTCCCGGCGCCGCGTTTCGGACACGGCGGACTCGCTCACGTCGACCACGTTTTCACCACTTCGGGATCGCCGGCACCGGGGCGTCGGCCGCCACGCGCACGACCTTGCCGTCCTTCATCGTGGCGATGTTCACCTTGGCCGTGCCGGTCGGGAACGGATTCTCGGGGTTGAAGTCGACACCCGGCAGCAGGCCCATGAGCTGTGCCGACGTGAAGTTGGCCGACAGCAGAGCCGCATGGACGGCTTCGCCGGTCGCCCCAGCAGCGCCCTTGGCCTTGACGGCTTCCTCGACGGCCCGGGCCCCGACGACGGCCTGCCCCAGGCCGAGCATCGTCATCGCGTTCCAGCCGGACTTGAGGCCGTACTTGGTTTGCAGCATCGTGTAGAACTTGCGTGCCGGCGTGTCGTCTTCGCTGGCATCGGCGATAGCGCCGACTTCGTAGTCGCCGGCAAAGCCGTTGGGGTTGCCCAGCGCCTTGGACGAGCCCAGCACGCCGTTGTGCAGGGACAGCATGATCGGGATGTTCTTGCCCAGCGCCTGCAGCGCGCGCTTGGTGGCTACGGCCTGCGCGGTGTTGGTCTGGATCACGATAACGTCCGTGCCTGCGTTGGCCAGGCGGCGCACCTGCAGCGTCAGGTCGGCGGGCTGCACCTCGGTCCAGATGGCTTCGACGAAAGTGGCCTTGTCGGGATGGGCCTTGGCATAAGCCTGCAGGCCCTTGGCCATGTCGGCATAGGCGGGCGACGCTTCCGAGGTGATGATCGCAACCTTCACCGCCCGCTTGCCTTCCAGCTTGGTCGCGCGGAACCACTCGAGGAAGCCGGCGGCCTCGTGCGTATAGGTCGGGCGCACGTTCAACGCCCACTGCCCGGGCTTCCAGCCGAAGCCGTAGGCGGCGGTGCCGAGCAGCATCGGCACCTTGTCTTCGGGCAGGCGCTGTTGCAGCGCCGCAGCGTCGGGGCCGCCTAGGCCGAACACCATCGTCGGCTTCAGTTCGGCCTTGATGCCGGGCCACAGACTCGCGGTCTGGGCCAAGTCGTAGCGCGTATCGTAGGTCTTGACGTTGATGCGCACATTGAGCTTCTCGCCGACTTCCTTGTTCCACCAGTCGATGACCGCCAGACGCCCACCCTGCATGTCGTTCATGACGTTGGCGTAGGGGCCGGCGAAATCCGCTATGGCGGCAATGTTGACCGACGTCTGCGCCGAGACCTGAGCGCCGAGCGTGAGGCCGGCGGCCAGGAACAGTCCGCGTGAGACGAGATGGCGTCGACGCATGAAGATCTCCTCGTGGGAAGAGCGCCGGGATCGGCGCGATGGTGTGGACGGATTCAGTGAGGGAAGGGCCACAGGCGATACGTGGCCTTTAAGATGTTCCAGCGGTGCATGAGGCCCTTGGGTTCGAGCAGCAGGAAGCCCGTGATGACCAGACCCAGAAACACGTTCATGCTTGCGAAGACGACATCGCTGCCCAGCGCGGGGAAGCGTTCGATCAGGTCCGGGCCGACGCTGGTGATCGTTTCCTGGACGGCTCGGATCACGACGGTGCCGATCAATGCGCCGACGATCGAGCCGATCCCGCCGACGATCATCATGGCGATGAACCAGATCGAGTTGAACAGCGTGAACTGGTCGACCGAGACGAAGCGGATCTGGTAAGCCCACAAGCCGCCGCCGATGCCGGCGTAGAAGGCACCCAGCACGAAGGCGCGTGCCTTGGTACCGGCGACGTCGATGCCCATCATGCCGGCAGCGACGTCATCGTCCCGCACTGCCTCGAAGGCGCGTCCGTGCCGGCTTCGCAAGATGCCGAAGGCGCCCGCGACCATCACCGCCGCTGCGACCAGAAAAAGTAAGTACAGCGCGCGGTCGGTGTCGAACACGATGCCGCCCATTCTTGCCGGCTGCAGGCTGAAGCCGTTGACGCCCCCGAGCCATGAAGACGGTAGGTTGAGCACCACGAACACGAACAGGAATTGGGCCGCGATGGTCGTGAGTGCAAGGTAGAAGCCTTTGATGCGCGAAGCCGTCAACCCGAAAGCCCAGCCCACCGAGGCCGCTATCAGCCCGCCCATGGGCACCGCCACCCAAAACGGCAGACCGAACTTGACCTCCATCACGCTGGTTCCGTAGGCGCCCACGCCCATGAAGGCCGCCTGGCCAAGGTTGATCTGCCCGGCGTAGCCTGTGGTGATCTGGAGTCCGACGACGACGATGGCCGTGATGAACATCAGGTTGGCCACCGCCACCAGGCGCGGCGAGGCGAACCAGGGGAAAGCGATCAGCGCGGCGGCGAACGCCGCCAGCGCCAACCATTGGGCGCGCGTGCGCACGATCGCGCTGTCCTGCTCGTAGCGTGTGAAGAAGATGCCGGAAGGATCCATCGAGGTCGAACTCTCAGACGCGCTCGATGCGCTTCCAGCCGAACATCCCGTTGGGACGCACCGCCAGCACGACGAGCATGAAGATGTAGGGAACCACCGAGGCTGCGTTGCCGCCGATCAGGGGATCGATGTAGGCCGATGTCAGCCCCTGCACGACGCCGACGATCAGCCCGGCCAGCAGCAGGCCCCGGATCGACTCCAGTCCGGCAAGCAGTGCGACCGGAAGCGCCGCGAAGCCGATCTCCGACGACAGGAAGGTCAGCGACTTGCCGCTGAGGTAGACGATGGAGGAGATCACTGACAGGATGCCGCCCAGCGCCCAAGCGAAAGCGATGGACCGTCGGACGCTGATCCCCATCGATAGCGCGATCTGGTGGTCTTCGGCCACCGCCGACATCGCCAGCCCCGTGCGGCTGCGGTTGAAAAACCAGTGCAGACCGAGCGCGAACACGACCGCCACCGCGCCGGCCACGGCGAGGGAACGGGGCACGATCATCTCGCCGATGATGAGTGGTTCGAGCGGGATCAGCGCCGGGAAGGCCCGTTCCTGCGGTCCCCAGATCACCAGAACCAGGCCCCGGGTGAGGATCAGGAGGCCAATCGTGACCATGATCATCGAGAACACCGACTCGCCGATCAAGCGGCGGAAGAACAGGCGCTCGATCGCCAGCCCCACCAGCACCGCGATGGCCAGCGCCGCGGCGATGCCGACGGCCGGATGCATGCCGCGTGAGGCCACCGCCCACCAAACGAGAAAGGCGCCGAGCACCAGCATCTCGCCGGTGGCCATGTTGAACACCTTGCTGGCGCGGTAGATGACGACGAAACCCATGGCCACCAGCGCGTAGAGCAGGCCGAGCAGCGCACCATTGATTGCGTAGTTGAGGAACTCGAGGATCATCGCGAACTCGCGGAGTTGACGTCGGTGCCGACGACCTTGGCGCGCAGAACGCCCTGGCGGCCGTCCTGGTAGGTCACGGCGATCTGGCAGTCGATGTCGGTTTCACCAGCGTAAAGGCCGTCGATGAGAACGCGGTAGCGCTGTTCCAGGAACTCCCGGCGCAGCTTGCGCGTGCGCGTGAGTTCGCCTTCGTCGGCATCCAGTTCCTTGGGGAAGTTGGCAAATCGCACGACGCGCGAACCCTGGGGCAGGAAGGCGTTGATGCGCGCGATCTCGCCGCGCACCAGCGCGCGGATCTCCGGGCGCTGCGACAGGTCGGTGAAGGTCGAGAACGCGATGCGTCGTTCCTCGGCCCAGCGCGAGGCCACGCCCATGTCGATGTTGACCAACGCGGCCACCCAAGGCCGCGTCGCGTCGCCGAGCACCATCACGTCCTTGATGAAGGGCGAGAAGCGCAGTCGCGTCTCGATGAACTGCGGCGGATACGCGTGTCCGCTGGACAGCTTGACGAGGTGCTCCACGCGGTCGAGGAAGACGATCTCGCCGCGTTCGCTGAAGCGCACCGCGTCGCCGCTGGCAAACCAGCCATCGCGGTCGAGCGCGGCGGTCTTCTCGGGCTTGTTCCAGTAGCCGAGGAAGCCAGTGCCGCCCCGCAGCAGCAACTCTCCGCCGTCGTCGACCTTGGACTCCAGCGGTGCTCCGAAATCCGGTGCCACCGTCAACAGCGGCCCCACGGTCTCCAAGTCGTAGCGCTCGCCGCGGTGGCCGGCGATGAGGCCGAATTCCGAGCAGCCGTAGATGTTGCGCAACGGCACGCCCAAGGCGTGGAAGAGGCGGAACACGTCGGGCGCCATCGCGGTGCCGCCGGAGACGGCGATGCGCGAACGCAGGAAGCCGAACTGGTCGCGCACCGCGTGCAAGGTCAACAACTCGGCCAGGGGCAGCAGCAACCGTGCCGTCAGCGGCGCCTCACGGCCTTCGAGCCGCGCCACGCGCACCGCGTGGCCGATGCGCACGCTCCAGCGGTACAGCGCGCGTGGCAGCCGTCCGGCGTGCAGCATGCGCGCCTCGATCGTCGCGGCGATGCTCTCCCACTGGCGCGGCCCGAACAGCACCAGGTGCGGCGACAGTTCGCGGATGTTGGGCAGCACTTGGTCGGGGCCCTCGGGGAAGTTGACCACCAGCGGGAGCATCAGCCCGAGCGTGACACCCAGCAGTTGCTCGGTGATCCAGGCCAACGGGGTGTACGACAGGTACTCCATCCCGGGTTCGAGCGGCAGCGCGCTTAGCATGCGGCTGGCGTTGTCCACGAGCCAGTGGTGGCTGACCATCACGCCCTTGGGCTTGCTGGTGGTGCCCGAGGTGTAGGTCAGCAGCGCCAGGTCGTCGGCGCGGCCAGCCTCGACGATCTCCGCGAAGCGGGCGGGGTGCCGCTCATGTTCCTTGCGACCCGCGGCACACAGCGGCTCGAAGGCATGCAGCAGATCGTGCCGGTACGACCACATGCCCGAATCGTCCCAGTAGGCGATGCCGCACAGCCCGGGGAGTCTGTCGGCAATGGCCAGAGCCTTGTCGACCTGCTCCTGGTCCTGCGCGAAGATGAATCGTGCCTGAGAGTCTTCGCACAGGTAGAGCAACTCGTCCGTGGTCGCATCGGGGTACACGGAGACGGTCTTCGCGCCCAGTGACTGGGCGGCGAACATCGACCAGAAATGCTCGGGCTCGTTCTCGCCGATGACCACCGCCGTGTCGCCGCGCTGCAGGCCGAGCGCTGCCGCGCCGAGCGCGAGCGGGCGCACCGTTTCGAGCACGTCGGCCCAGGTGTGACAGCGCCAGATGCCTTTGCGCTTGACGCGCTGTGCGAGCTGCTGAGGCCGGCTGCGGGCATGGCCCAGCAGCATCTGCGGCAGCGTCTGTGTCCGGGCGATGGCCGGGGTGGATGCACCGTTGTACGGCTTGGCCTTCAGCGGGGTGGCCTGCGGCGCTTGTTTCAGGATGGCTTGCGGCTTGTTCACGCGGCGGCCCCGAGATAGGCCTGGATCACCGCCGGGTCCGCCTGCACCTGCGCCGGCGTGCCATCGGCGATCTTGCGCCCGAAATCGAGTACGGCCACGCGGTCGGCCAGGTCCATCACCACCCCCATGTCGTGCTCGACCAGCACCACGGGGATGCGGCGCGCCTCGCGCACGTCGATGACGAAGCGGGCCAGGTCTTCCTTCTCCTCGGTGTTCATGCCGGCCATCGGCTCGTCCATCAGCAGCACTTTCGGCTCCATGGCCAGCGCACGGCCCAGGTCCACACGCTTGCGCAGGCCGTAGCCGAGCGAACCCACCGGCTGGTGGCGGATGTTCTCGATCTCCAGGAATTCGACGATGTCCTCGGCCACTTCGCGGTGCCGCGCCTCTTCGCGCTGCGTCCAGGGAAAGTAGACGAAGGCCTGCGCGAGGCTGGAACGCATGCGCGAGTGCCGTCCGATCAGGATGTTGTCGAGCACGGTCATGTGCGGAAACAGGTGCGTGCCCTGGAACGTGCGTACGACACCATCGCGGGCGATCGCGTGCACCGCGCAGCCGAGGATGTCGCGGCCTTCATAGGTGAGTTGCCCCTGCTGCGGACGGTAGAAGCCGCTGAGCACGTTCAGCAGCGAGCTCTTGCCGGCGCCGTTGGGGCCGATCACGGCGAGCATCTCGTCGGCACGCACTTCGATGTTCACGTCCGACAGCGCAGTGACACCGCCGAAGCGCAAGGTCACACTGTCGGCTTTCAGCACCACGGAGGCGGTGGTCGTGGACACTTGGACTGGCGACATCACGTCAGGAAAACGCGTTGAGACCGGTCAGCGCCCGGCCGATGATCAGCTTCTGGATCTCGGTCGTGCCGTCAGGGATGGTCATCATGCGCGCATTGCGGTACAGCAGTTCGACGCCGAAGTCCTTGGTGATGCCGTTGCCGCCGTGGATCTGCACCGCCTTGGAGGCCACGTCCACCGCGATCTCAGTGGCATAGCACTTGGCCATCGCGCTCTCGACTTCGCTGCGCACGCCATGGTCGATCAAATTGAAGGCGCGGTAGATCAGCAGCCGCGCCGCGTCGAGCTGGATGGCCGCGTCGGCGAGCATGCCCTGGATGAGCTGGTGCTGGCCGATCGGCTTGCCGTGCTGGCGGCGCTCCTTTGCGTAGGCGACGGCCTTGTTCAGGGCCGCCTGCGCGATGCCCACCGAGGTCAGGCCGACCATCGGCCGCGCCTTCTCGAACAGGACGAGCGTGTTCTTCAGGCCGGTGCCGGCCTGGATCATCATGTTGCCGGCCGGCACGCGCACGTTGTCGAAGAACAGCTGCGCGGTGGATGTGCTGTTCAAGCCCAGCTTGTCGATGTTGCGGCTTTCGTAGCCGTGCTCTTGCCGGTCGACCAGGATCATCGACAGGCCGCGTGCGCCGTCGTCCGAGGTCCGCACGATGACCATGCAGAAGTCGGAGTAGTGACCGTTGGAGATCCAGGTCTTCTCTCCGTTGACGATGTAGTGATCGCCGTCGGCCTTGGCGCGGCAAGTGACCTCGGCCACGTTGGAGCCCACGCCCGGCTCGCTGATGCCGCTGCAGGCGATGATCTCGGCGCGCACCATGCGCGGCAGGTACTTCTGCCGCATCGCGTCGTTGGTACAGACCTCCAGCGAGTAGGCACCGAGCTGCTGGATCAGCAACGAGATCGCCACGTCACCCGAGACGCGGGCGAGGTTGTCGTACATCATCGCGTAGGTCAGCCAGGGCATGCCCATGCCGCCGTGGGCCTCCGAGATCAGGCCGTTGCCACCCATGCCGTAGGGCAGCATCATCTGGAAGATCTCCAGCATGCGCTCCTTCTCGATCAGCTTGTCCGGCTGGTAGCGGCGCACGATGGGCTCGAGCTTGGTCTCGAGAAAGCGGTTGAAGCCCTCGACAGCGAGGCGTTGTTCGTCGGTCGGCAGGAAGTTCATCGTTGGCTCGGTATGTCGGTGCGTTTGGCTCGGGGGCGCTCAGCGCGCGCTCATGCGTGCGCCGGCATCGATGTGCAGGCAGGTGGCGTTGATGTAGGCGTTCTCGACCACGCTGCGAACCAGCAGCGCCAACTCTGCGGGACTGCCCATGCGGCGAGGAAACAGGATCATGCGGTCGACGATCGCCTGGGCGACCTTCTGGGGCAGGCCGGCGACCATCGGCGTGTCGAACAGCCCAGGCGCCACCGCTACGCAGCGAATGCCGTGGTCGGCCAGGTCACGCGCCACGGGCAAGGTCAGGCCGATGACGCCGGCCTTGCTGGCGGCATACGCCGCCTGCCCCATCTGCCCGTCCTGCGCGGCGCCCGATGAGAGGTTGACGATCACGCCGCGCTCCCCGTCCTCGGGTTCGTTGCGCGTCATCGCCACCGCGGCCAAGCGCAGCACGTTGAAGGTGCCTGTCAAGTTGACGGCGATGACCTTGTCCCAGATCGCCAACGGGAAGGGCTTGCCATCGCTCACGGTCTTGGAGGCGTCCGGCACGCCGGCGCAGTTCACGCAGACGTGGACGGCGCCGAACCGGCCGAGTGCCTGGTCAATGCCGGCCTGGACCTGGGCCTCGCTGGTTACATCCACCGGGACGAACAACGCAGCGTCGCCGGCGCCAGCGGCCACCTCGGTGCCGCGCTCGGCATCGCGGTCGAAGAGCACCACGCGGGCGCCGGCGGCCAGAAGTGTCTCGGCGACGGCGCGGCCGAGTCCGGAGGCGGCTCCGGTGACGACAGCGACCTTGCCCGACGGATTCATGCGCGGCGCTCCGTCAGCGGCCGAGGATGGTGATCGCGCAGACGGCCTCCTCGATGCCGTACAGGCCGCCGCCGTTCTCGGCCATGGCCAGCCGGGCGCCCTGCACCTGGCGAGCGCCGGCCTCGCCGCGCAGCTGCGTCACCAGCTCGTGCAGCTGGCCGATGCCGGTGGCGCCGATCGGGTGGCCCTTGGATTCCAAGCCGCCGGAGGTGTTGATGGGGATGCGTCCGCCAATCGTGGTGGCACCACTCTCGGCCAGCGCACCGCCGGCGCCGAATTCGCAGAACCCCAGGTTCTCCGACTGCACGATCTCGCCGATGGCGGTGGCGTCATGCACCTCGGCCACAGAGATCTCCTGCGGCCCCACGCCGGCGCGCTCGTAGGCCAGTTTGGACGCCTTGACGGTGATGTGCTGGCCGACATCCTCCGGTTTGCGCGTGGTGCCGGTGGCCACCACCGAGGCGAGCACGCGGACCGCGCGGCGCCGGTCGGCCAGGCGGGACAGCGCCGCCTCCGAGCAGACGACGGCGGCCGCGGCCCCGTCGCTGATCGGCGCGCACATCGGCAGCGTCAGCGGGTAGGTGATCGGTGGCGCGTCGAGCACCTGCTCGATCGTGTAGGTGTTGCGGTACTGCGCCAGCGGGTTGTGCGCCGAGTGGCCGTGGTTCTTGGCCGCCACCGCGGCGAACTGTCGCTGCGTGGTGCCGAACTCGCGCATGTGGAAGCGCCCGAACGCGGCATAGATGTCCATGAACAGGCTGTACGGCGCCTTCGAGGTGCTCCCCTCGGGCGGCTCGATGCCGCTGCCCATGGCCAGCAGTGTCGTCTTGTTGCCCTCGATGTTCTGCAGATCCCAGGCGCCATCGAAGACGCTGAACATCTTGGCCTTGTCAGCGCAGAACATCTTCTCGGCGCCGATCGCGAGGGCCACCTCCACTTCGCCCGAGCGCACGGCCTGCACCGCCAGGTTGAAGGCAGAGCTGGCGCTGGCACAGGCGTTCTCGAGGTTGTAGACCGGAATGCCCTCGATGCCCAGCGGGCGCAGCGCGATCTGCCCGCGCACCATGGTCTGGCCCTCCAGCACACCCTGGGTGGCGTTGGAGAAGTAGGCGGCCTGGATGTCGGCGGTCGCGAGCCCGGCGTCGGCGAGCGCGGCGTTCACCGCATCGGCCGTGAGCTGCTTGATGCTGCGGTCAAGGAACTTGCCGGTCGGGGTCATGCCGACGCCGGCGACGTAGACGGAAGGAAGGACGACGGTGCTCATCGGACGCTCCATGGCGGGTGTCAGTAGCCCTTGAACTCGGGCTTGCGCTTGCCGACGAAGGCGGCGAGGCCTTCGCGGATGTCGTGCGAGTGGCGGTGGGCGTCGAGCACCAGCCGTTCCAGCCGCAGGGCGGTGGCCTGGGGCTGCTCCATCCCATCCGCCACGGCCTGCTTCATGCGGCGCAGCACGAGCGGGCTCTTGGCGGCGATGCCGGCGGCCAGCCTGTCGACCTCGGTCGTGAGCTCGGTGTCGGGCACGACCCGGTTCACGAGCCCGAGAGGCACCAACTCGGCCGCGGGCATCGTGTCGCCGGTGAACAGCAGGTACTTGGCCGCCGTCGGCCCGATGCGCCGCGGCAGCACGGCGGCACCGCCGGCTCCCGGGAAGACACCGAAGTTGGCGTGGGCGTCGCCGATGCGTGCGCTCCCGGCGGCGACGATCAGGTCGCAGGCCATCGCGAGTTCGAGGCCACCGGCCATCGTCAGACCGTTGAGTGCGGCGATCGTCGGTTTGGGCAAGGCGCGCAGTCGATCGATCATGCCTGCGACGCGATCGAGGAAAGCGTTCAGCGGATCCTCGGCTTCCGGCGCGGCGGTGCCGCCCGCGAACACACCTTTGAGGTCTGCACCGGCGCAGAAGGCCTTGCCCGCGCCGGTGAGCACGACGACCCGCACGCCGCGATCACGCTCGATGCGATCGACCGCGTCGGCGAGTTCGTCGCACAGCACGTCCGACAGCGCGTTCATCGCCTCGGGCCGGTTCAGCGTGAGCCAAACCGTCTGTGCGCGCTGCTCGTAACGCAGTGCGCTATATGGATCCAAGACTCTCTCCGTGCTTGATTCTTTTATGGGTGTCTCCCGAGGGCGGGAGCGCGGATCACATCGGAAAGGCTAAAGGGGCATTGTGAAACTGTCAAGCGTTAGGTAGACTTCTGGCTCCAACCAAGCGCCGGCGTGGCCAGCGCAAGTCGGTCATCCGAAACCAAGAGATGCGAAGCGAGGCATTGCCCCTGACCATGGCCGATCTGTTGCGCAAGCAGGTGGCCGTGCGGCCCGATGCGACCGCGCTGCAGGACTCACAGGGCGCGTTGAACTACGCAGGGCTCGACCGGTGGGTCAGCCGTATCGCGCAGGCCCTGCTCGCCAGCGGTGTCCGGGCCGGCGAACGCATCGCCGTGCTCGCGGAGAACCGGCGCGAATACATCGGGCTGCAGCTGGCAGCCGCCAAGATCGGCGCGATCGTCGCCTGCCTGAACTGGCGGCTGGCCGACGCCGAAGCCTCGCACTGCCTGAGGCTCGTGTCCCCGCGCCTGGTGTTCGTGTCGCGGCGTCATGCCGACGTGCTCGTGCGCATCGGCTGGACGGAGTGCCCGGTGGTCGGGCTCGACGCCGAGTTCGACGGTTTCGTGGCCGCCGGCATCGAGACCGACCCCTTGCTCGAGGTCGACGCCGAACAGGGCCTGGTGATCCTCTACACCAGCGGGACCACCGGCCTGCCCAAGGGGGCCGTGATCAGCCAGCGCGCGATGGTGGCGCGCGCGATGTGCTTCGCTGCCGAGTACGGCATCACCGCCGAACACGCCTACGTGGCCTGGAGCCCGTTGTTCCACATGGCCGCGACCGACTTCAGCCTCGCCACGCTGATTCTCGGGGGCAAGGTCATCGTGCAGGACGGCCTGGACGTCGATCGCCTTTGCGCGACGATCGAAGGCGAGACGATCGGCTGGTTGGTCGCGATGCCCGGCATGATCGCCCCGCTCATTGATGGCCTCCGGCGCAACCGCACGCGACCACGCGGCGTGCGGCTGGTGGGCGCGATGGCCGATCTGGTGCCGCTGCAGCAGATCGCCGAGTTGACCGGGCTGCTCGGCGCGCCCTACATCAACAGCTTCGGCGCCACCGAGACCGGCCTCGCGCCGGCCTCTGGTGCGCTGCTGGCGCCGGGCGTGGTGCCCGCGACCCTGGCCAAGCGCGAGTCGGGCTTCTGCCGCCTGCGCCTGGTGGACGCCGAGGACCGCGACGTGCCGGCGGGAACGCCCGGCGAGGCGGTGCTGCGCGGTCCGACGCTGTTTTCCGGCTACTGGAATGCGCCGGAAGCGAACACGCACGACTTCCGCGGCGGCTGGTTCCACATGGGCGACCTGTTCGTGCGCCGTGCCGACGGTTTGCTGGACTTTGTCGACCGCGCCAAGTACCTGATCAAGTCCGGCGGCGAGAACATCTATCCCGCCGAGGTGGAGCGCGTGCTGCTGGCCCAGCCCGGCGTGGCGGACGCCGTGGTGGTGCGCCGGCGCGACGAGCGATGGGGCGAGGTGCCGGTGGCCTTCGTTGCCCTGCAGCCGGGCGCGAGCGTCGACCGCGAGGCCTTGCTCTCGGGCTGCCGCGGACAACTCGCCGGGTTCAAGGTCCCCAAGGAGATCTGTTTCGTCGAGCCGGCGTCGTTCCCGCGCAGCAGCACCGGCAAGATCCAGCGCCATGAGGTGGAGCGCCAATGGCTCGCCGCCTGAAACCCGCCGAGGCTGCGCGCCGTCCCGGCGGGCCCCTTCCGTATCCGCACAACCGCCACGGCATTACCGCCTTGTCCAACCCCAGGAGCCCCAAATGAGCCACACAGTCATCGTTGCCGGCGTCGGCATGATTCCCTTTGCCAAGCCCGGCGCCAGCGAACCCTACAACGTGATGGGCGAGAAGGCGGCGCGTCTGGCGCTGCGGGATGCTGGCGTGGACTACAAGGCCATCGAGCAGGCCTTCGTCGGCTATGTCTACGGCGACTCCACCTGCGGCCAGCGTGCGCTGTACCCGCTGGGCATGACCGGCATCCCGGTGCTCAACGTCAACAACAACTGCTCCACCGGCTCGTCGGCGCTGTTCCTGGCGCGACAGGCGGTGCAGTCGGGCGCGGCCGAATGCGTGCTGGCGCTCGGCTTCGAGCAGATGCAGCCCGGAGCGATCAAGGCCGCTTTCGCCGACCGCCCGACACCCTTCGAGCAGTTCGACCACGTCACCGACGAGCTGGTCGGGCACCCGGAGATCCCGCTGGCGCTGCGTTACTTCGGCGGCGCCGGCAAGGCGCACATGGACAAGTACGGCACCCGGCTCGAGACCTTCGCTGCCATCCGCGCCAAGGCCAGCCGCCATGCGGTGAACAACCCGCTGGCGCTGTTCCGCAAGGAGGTATCGGTCGACGACGTGATGGCCGCACCGATGGTCTGGGAAGGCGTGATGACGCGACTGATGGCCTGCCCGCCCACCTGCGGCGCCGCCGCGGCGGTGATCTGCTCCGAAGCCTACGCCAAGAAGCACGGCCTGAACCGCCAGGTGCACATTGCCGCGCAGGCGATGACCACCGACTTCCCCAGCACCTTCGAGTCGCACGACATGATGCGCGTCGTCGGCTACGACATGGCGCGCGAGGCCAGCCGCAAGGTCTACGAATCGGCCGGCATCGGTCCGAAGGACGTCGATGTCGTCGAGCTGCACGACTGCTTCGCGCAGAACGAGCTCATCACCTACGAGGGCCTGGGCCTGTGCCCCGAGGGCGGTGCCGAGAAGTTCGTGCGCGACGGCGACAACACCTACGGCGGCAAGGTCGTCACCAACCCCTCTGGCGGCCTGCTCTCCAAGGGCCATCCGCTGGGCGCCACCGGTCTGGCGCAGTGCTACGAGCTGACGCACCAGCTGCGCGGCACCGCCGAGCAGCGGCAGGTGAAGGGTGCGCGTACCGCGCTGCAGCACAACCTGGGGCTCGGCGGCGCCTGCGTCGTCACCCTGTACCAAGCGGCTTGAGAAAGGGACCCACCCATGATCGACAAGAAGCACATCGGCTACGCGCCACCGCCCACGGTGTGGACGGTGGAGAAGGGGCGTATCGCCTTCTTCGCCAAGGTGATCGGCCTGACCGACCCGATCCACACCGACGAGGCGGCGGCCAAGGCCGCGGGCTATCGCAGCATCGTTGCGCCGCCCACCTTCTTCTTCGGCGCCGAGAGCGATGCGGGCGTGTCGATGAAGATGATCCAGGAGTTCGACATCGACCTGGGCAAGGTGCTGCACGGCGAGCAGAGATTCGAGTACCACGCCCCCGTGTGCGCCGGCGACACCCTGCGCATCGACACCAAGGTCACCGACATCTACGACAAGAAGGGCGGCCTGCTCGAGTTCGTGGTGCGTGAGGCCAAGGTCACCAACCAGCTCGGCGAGCACGTGGCGGACATGCGCGGCGTCATCGTCGTGCGCCACGGCTGAGACGCCAGAGGAGACGCACGATGAATTTCGATCCCAAGACCGTGAAGGTGGGCGATGCCATGCCCGCGCTTGAGCTGCCGCCGATCACGCGCACGACGCTCGCCCTGTTCGCCGGCGCGTCGGGTGACCACAACCCGATCCACATCGACCTCGACTTTGCGCGCAAGGCCGGCATGAAGGACGTGTTTGCGCACGGCATGCTGTCGATGGCCTACCTGGCGCGCGCGCTCACGCAGTGGGTGCCGCAAAGCCGCCTGCTGAGCTACGGCGTGCGATTCGCCGCCATCACCCAGGTCGCCGATCGCGTGCAGTGCAGCGGCAAGGTGGTCGAGAAGCTCGAGTACCGCGGGCGCCCCTGCGCGCGCATCGAACTGACGGCCTCGCGCAACGGCGAGCAGGTCACGCTCAGCGGCGACGCCATCGTTGCGCTGGACTGATTCCGTACCCACACCGAACCACAGCTCCGTTTTTTTGGAGAGACCCATGAAGAAGCTCGAAGGCAAAGTGGCCATCGTTTCCGGCTCCGGTCGCGGCATCGGCCGCGCCATCGCGATGAAGCTGGCCAGTGAAGGCGCCAAGGTCGTCGTCAACGACCTCGACGCCGGCCCGGCCGAGGAGACCGTGGCCGCCATCAAGGCCGCGGGTGGGCAGGCCCTTGCCTGCGCCGGCAGCGTCACCGCCGACGGCTTTGCCGAGAAGTTCGTCAAGACCGCCATCGACGGCTTCGGCGGCCTGGACATCATCGTCAACAACGCCGGCTACACCTGGGACAACGTGGTCCAGAAGATGACCGACGAACAGTGGCACGCGATCCTCGACGTGCACCTGACGGCGCCGTTCAAGATCCTGCGCGCGGCGGCGGACTTCATCCGCCACCAGTCCAAGGTCGAGGCCGATGCCGGTAAGGAGGTGTTCCGCAAGGTGGTCAACATCTCGTCGGTGGCCGGCACCGGCGGCAACGCCGGCCAGGCCAACTACTCGGCCGGCAAGGCCGGCATCATCGGCCTGACCAAGGCGCTGTCGAAGGAATGGGGCCGCTACAAGGTCAACGTCAACGCGGTGGCCTTCGGCCTGATCAAGACCAGGCTCACCGAGGCCACCGCCGGCGGCAATGCGTCGATCGACGTCGAAGGCCGGCAGATCAAGGTGGGCGTCAACCCGGACCTGATGGCGATGATGGAGCGCGGCATCCCGCTGGGCCGTGGCGGCACGCCCGAGGAGGCCGCGGGCTCGGTGTACCTGCTGTGCACGCCGGAGTCCAACTACATCAGCGGGCAGGTGCTGATCTGCGGCGGCGGGGTCTCGATCTGATCGACCCCCCGGCCGGCTCCGCCGGTCCGTTCCAGCCCGACCGGCGCATGAAAGGTTGTTCAGTTCATGAATCTGACGTTCAGTGACGAGGACCGCGTCTTCCAGCGCGGCGTGCGCGACTGGTTCGCGGCCAACACGCCGGAGGTCTTGCGGCGCAAGGTCGAAAGCGGCCAGATGCTGACCCGCGACGAGATCGTGGATTGGCAGCGCCGCCTGGACGAGCAGGGCTTTCTCGTCGTCGGCTGGCCGAAGGAACACGGCGGCCCGGGTTGGACGCCGACCCAGCGCTACCTGTACGACCTGGAACGCGCCGCCGCCAACGCGCCGGTGGGCCTGTCGATGGGCGTGATCATGCTGGGGCCGGTGCTGATGGCCTTCGGCAGCGACGCGCAGAAGGCGCGCTACCTGCCGCGCATTCGTCGCTGCGAGGACTGGTGGTGCCAGGGCTATTCCGAGCCCGGCGCGGGATCGGACCTGGCCAGCCTGGCGACGACCGCCGTGTCGGACGGCGACGACTACGTGATCAATGGCTCCAAGATCTGGACCACCTATGCGCACTGGGCCACCCACATGTTCTGCCTGGTGCGCACCGCCAACACCGGCAAGAAGCAGGAGGGCATCTCGTTCCTGCTGATCGAAATGGACCGTCCGGGCATCGAGGTGCGCCCGATCGTCTCGATCGATGGCGAGCACCATCTGAACCAGGTCTTCTTCGCCGACCTGCGCGTGCCGCGCAGCAACCTGGTCGGCCAAGAAGGGCAGGGCTGGGAGATCGCCAAGTACCTGCTCACGCACGAACGCACCAGCATCGCCGGCGTGGCCGAGTCGAAGGCGGCGATGGCCAACCTGCTGCGTTCGGCCGCCGAGCGCCGCTGGGCCGGCACTCGCCTGATCGACCAGCCGGGGATGGCGGCACGGCTGGCGCGCGCCGAGATCGACCTGACGGCACTCGAGTACACCAACCTGCGTGTGCTGTCGTCCACCGCGGCGGGCAAGGCGCCGGGCCCGGAGTCGTCGCTGCTCAAGCTGATGGGCACGGCCGTGCAGCAGACGCTGTCCGAGCTGGCGCTCGACATCGGCGCCGAGCAGGCCTGGCCCTGGCATCCCGAAGGCGCCTTGGCCGAGGCCGCGCATGTCCACTCGATGGAGCGCTATGCCTTCCTGCGCGCCTGCACCATCTACGGCGGCAGCGACGAGGTGCAGAAGACGGTGCTGGCCAAGTCCATGCTGGCCGGCGCCGCACGCTGAACGGAGTACATGCGCATGGACCTGAACCCCACCCCCGAACAGAAGATGCTGCGCGAGGCGGCGCACAAATACTTTCGTGCCGAGTATGGCTTCGACGCGCGCGCGCGGTCGCTGGCGTCCGACGGCGGCTGGGGCGCGGCGCACTGGGTGCGCTTCGCCGAGTTCGGCTGGCTCGGCCTGGCCCTGCCGGAAGCCGTGGGCGGCTTCGGCGGCATGCCCGAGCTGATCCAGGTGTGCGAAGCGATGGGCGCGGCGCTGTGCGTCGAGCCCTACCTCGCATCCACCGTGCTGGCGGCGCAGGCGGTGGCCGCTGCGGCCGACAGCGCGCAACAGCGGGCGCTGCTGGTGCCGCTGGTGGAAGGCCGCAGCAAGCTGGCGCTGGCGTACACCGAGGCCGAGTCCGGCCCCGCGCTCGAATGGGTCGAGACACGTGCAAGGCGACAGGGCAGCGGCTGGGTGCTCGACGGCCGCAAGACCGGCGTCGTCGGGCTGCCCTGGGCCGGCACGGTGATCGTCAGCGCCCGCATCGACGGCCAGCCGGGGGATCGCGACGGCATCGCGCTGTTCGCCGTGCCGGCCACAACCGGGGGTGTGGAGATCGTGGCCTATGCGCGTTACGACGGCC
The DNA here is from genome assembly GCA_937883885.1 of uncultured Aquincola sp. Next base: position 22,982 of record CAKZXL010000627.1, read on the forward strand.
TGCGCAGCGGCGAGTTGCGGTTGACCGGGGCGCAGCTCGACGCGGGCGCGCTGCTGGGCGAGCCGGCGCGCGCCCTCGACGCGCTGGGGCGCGCGGTCGATCTCGCGACCATCGCCGCCTGTGCCGATGCGCTGGGCGCGATGTCGGCGGTGCTGCACAAGACCGGCGCCTACCTGGCCACGCGCAAGCAGTTCGGTGCGCCTTTGGCGAGCTTCCAGGTGCTGCAGCACCGCATGGTGGACATGTTCGCGGCGCTCGAGGCGTCGCGCTCGATGGTCGTGATGGCGGCGCTGCATGCCGATGCGGCACCCGACGAGCGTGCCCGCGCGGCGTCGGCGGCGAAGGTGGCCGTGGGCGAGCGCGCGCGCTTCGTCGCCCAGCAGGGCGTGCAGCTGCACGGAGGCGTGGGCATGACCGAGGAACTGGACATCGGCCATTACTTCCGCCGCCTGACGCTGCTCGAGAAGGCCGATGGCGGCATCGACCACCACCTGCAGCGGTTCGGACGGCTGCAGCGCAGGAACTTCGGGCCGTCGGCATGACGGTGATGCCTTCCTCCATATCGACGACCGACGAGGCGTTCGCGCGCAACCGCGATGCCTACCTCGCACGGGTTGCCGATCTGCACGCCCGCCGCGCGCGGGCGCTGGTCGGCGGGCCGGAGAAGGCGCGCCGCCTGCACAAGCAGCGCGGTCAGCTGCTGCCGCGCGAGCGGCTGGCGGCGGTGCTGGACCCCGGCTCGCCCTTCCTCGAATTCGGCCAGCTCGCCGGCGACGGCCTTTACGAGGGCGTGCCGCCCGGCGGCAGCATCATCACCGGCGTGGGCCTGGTCAGCGGCCGGCCCTGCATGCTGATGATCCACGACGCCACCGTGAAGGGCGCCACCTACTACGGCATCACCGCCAAGAAGCACGTGCGGGCGCAGATGTTCGCCTGGCAGCACCGTCTGCCGTGCATCACGATGGTCCAGTCCGGCGGCGCCAACCTGCCCGAGCAGGCGCACATCTTCCCGGATGACGGCCAGTTCGGCTCGATCTTCTACAACCAGATCCGCATGTCGGCCGAGGGCATCACGCAGATCGCCACCGTGCATGGGCCTTCGACCGCGGGCGGCGCCTACCTGCCGGCGCTGTGCGACATCGCGGTGATCGTGCGCAAGCAAGGCGCGATGTTCCTCGGCGGGCCTGAGCTGGTGTACGCGGCCACCAAGGAAGAGGTCGACGCCGAGACGCTAGGCGGTGGCGAGATGCACAGCCGTGTCAGCGGCGTCACCGACCACCTGGCCGAGAACGACGGCCACGCCATCGCGATCGTGCGCGACCTCGTCGCCCACCTCGGCACGCCGCCCAGGCAGCGCTGGGACGTGGCCCCGGCGCGGCCGCCGCTGCACGACCCTCGCGAGATCTACGGCATCGTCAGCGCCGACACGCGCCACCCCACCGACAACCGCGAGGTCATCGCCCGCCTGATCGACGGCAGCGAACTGCAGGAGTTCAAGCCGCTGTACGGCGACACGCTGATTTGCGGCTTCGCGCGCATCAAGGGCTTCCAGGTGGGCATCCTGGCCAACAACGGTGTCATCTTCTCCGAGGCCGCCGTCAAGGGCGCGCACTTCATCGAACTGGCCTGCCAGCGCGACATCCCATTGCTGTTCGTGGCCGACGTCTCCGGCTTCATGGTCGGCCAGGCGGTCGAGCGCGAGGGCATCGCCAAGCACGGCGCCAAGTTCATCACCGCGATGGCCTCGGCCAACGTGCCGCGCTACACGCTCATCACCGGCGGGTCGTACGCCGCGGCCTATCTGGCGATGTGCGGGCGCCCGTTCAAGCCGCATGCCATGCTGATGTGGCCCAGCGGCCGTGCTGCGCTGATGGGCCCGGAGCAGGCGGCCACCACGCTGACGATGGTGCGCGACCGCATCCACGAGCGCGAGGGCACGCGCTGGACAGACGAAGAGCGCGAGCGCTTCAAGCAGCCGATCCGCGAGCAGTTCGAGGCCTTCGCGAGCCCCTACAACTTCGCCTCCAACCTGTGGTGCGACATGGTGATCGACCCGCTGGAGACGCGCGACACGCTGGCCCTGTTGTTCGAACTGGCCGGCCGCCAGCCGCAACGCGAGACGCGCTTCGGCGTGTTCAGGATGTGATGACGATGCTCGGTTCCGTGCTCCAAGGCCTGCGCGTCGTCGACCTGACGCAGAACGTGGCCGGACCCTACTGCACGCAGATCCTCGCCGACCTTGGCGCGGAAGTGATCAAGATCGAACGGCCGGGCAGCGGCGACGACGCGCGCGCCTGGCGGCCACCCGAGATCGGCGGCATGTCCACCGGCTTTGCCGCGCTGAACCGCAGCAAGAAGAGCGTCGCGCTCGATCTGGACCGGCCCGAGGGCCAGTGCATCGTGGCGCAGCTGGCCGCCGGTGCCGACGTGCTGGTGCACTCGCTCAAGCCCGGCAGTGCCGAAGCGCGCGGGCTGGGGGACGAGCCTCTGCGGGCCGTCAATCCGCGGCTCGTCTACTGCGCCATCAGCGCCTTTGGCGAGGTCGGGCCGATGCGCGGCCTGCCCGGCTACGACCCGCTGATGCAGGCCTTCACCGGCATCATGAGCGTCACCGGCCACGAGGGCGACGAGCCGGCGCGGGTGGGCGTCTCGCTGATCGACCTGGGCACCGGCATGTGGGCGGCGATGGCGGTGCTCGCGGCGCTGCTGCAGCGCGCCGGCACCGGACAGGGCATGCGCGTGGGCGCCAGCCTGCTCGAGACCGGCTTGGCGTGGATGGCGGTGCCGATCGCGAACTACCTGGCCACCGGCCGGCTGCCGCGCAAGATGGGCTCGGGCATGGCGATGATGGTGCCCTACGAGCTGTACGACACCGCCGATGGCCAGGTGTTCATCGCAGCGGCCAACGACCGGCTGTTCGCCCGCATCTGCGACGCGCTCGGGTGCCCCGAGCTGGCGCGCGACCCACGCTTTGCCGACAATCCCTCGCGCGTGGGCCACCGCGACGCGCTGCACGAGGCGCTGGAAGCGCACACACGGTCGCGCAGCACCGCCGATTGCATAGAGCGGCTGCGCGCCGCCGGTGCGCCGTGCAGCGAGCTGAACAACGTGGCCCAGGTGCTGGACCAGGAGCAGGTGCACGCCCTGAAGCTGTTGACCGAGGTGCCGCTGCCCCTGGCGGGTGGGCACCGCGCGATCGGCCTGCCCTTCCACAGCGGCGGCCAGCGCGGCCGTGCGCCCGCCGCTCCGCCGGTGCTCGGGGCCGACACCGCGGACGTGCTCGGCGCGCTGGGGCTGGACACGGCGGCGCAGGCGGCGCTCAAGCGCCAGGGCGTGACCGGCTGAACCTTATCGGAAGGACCTGTTCCCACATGGCCATGAACTTCGACTACACCGAGACCCAGGCCCAGATCCGGGCGGCCGTGAAGGACTTGTGCGCGCGCTTCGGCCCCGAGTATTGGCGGCAGCTCGCGCAGGACGGCAAGTACCCCGAGACCTTCGTCGATGAGATGGCAAAGGCCGGCTGGCTGGCCGCGCTGATCCCCGAGGAGTACGGCGGCGCCGGCCTGCCGCTGCTCGACGCCTGCCTGATCCTGCAGGAGATCAACCAGAACGGCGCCAGCGCGGTGCACTGTCACGCGCAGATGTACACGATGGCGTCGATCATGCGCCACGGCAGCGAGGCGCAGAAGCGCCGCACGCTGCCTCGCATCGCCGACGGCAGCCTGCGCCTGCAGGCCTTCGGCGTGACCGAGCCCGACGCCGGCTCCAACACGCTGGCGATCAAGACCTTCGCGCGCCGCGTGCCGGGCGGCTACGTGCTCAACGGCCAGAAGATCTGGACCTCGCGCTACAGCCACTCGCACCTGTACCTGCTGATCGCGCGCACCACGCCGATCGAGGAGGTGAAGAAGAAGACCGACGGGCTGAGCCTTTTCCTGATCGACATCGCCAAGGCCGGCAAGTCGCTCCAGGCGCGACCGATCCGCACGATGATCAACCACCACACCTTCCAGGTCTTCATCGACAACCTCGAGCTGAGCGACGACGACCGCATCGGCGAGGAAGGCAAGGGCTTCCACTACCTGCTCGACTCGCTGCACTCCGAGCGCCTGCTCGTGGCCAGCGAGGCCATCGGCGACGGTCACTGGTTCGTCGGCAAGGCCGCAGCCTACGGGGGTGAGCGCATCGTCTTCGACCGCCCGATCGGTTCCAACCAGGGCGTGCAGTTCCCGATCGCGCGCGCGCACATGAACGTCGAGGCCGCCGAACTGATGCGCAACAAGGCGGCCACGCTGTTCGATGCCGGCCAGTCCTGCGGCCGCGAGGCCACGATGGTGAAGTACCTGGCCAGCGAGGCCGCCTGGGAGGCCGCCGAGGCCGCGATGACCACCTTCGGCGGCTACGGCGTGGCTTGCGACTTCGACATCGAGCGCAAGTGGAAGGAAAGCCGACTGTTCCGCACCGCGCCGATCTCCAACAACCTGGTGCTCGCCCAGGTGGCCGAACACCTGCTGGGCATGCCGCGCTCTTACTGAACCGCGCACGATGGCCACCTACGAAACCCTGCGCATCGAGCCCGCCCCCGGCACCGCCCCCGACGAGGGCGTGCGCTGCCTGATGCTGAACCGGCCCGAGGTGATGAACGCGATGAACACGCAGATGTTCGTCGAGCTGCGCGCGGCGCTGCACGAGTTGGCCTTCGACGACGGACTGCGCGTGCTCGTCGTCACCGGCGCGGGTGAGCGCGCATTCAGCACCGGCGGCGACTTGAAGCAGCGCGATGGCATGACCGACCACCAGTGGCGGCGCCAGCACCAGCTGGCCGAGGAGGTGCTGCTGGCGGTGAAGGACTTCCCGGCGCCGGTGATCGCCGCCGTCGAGGGCCACACGCACGGCGGTGGCTGCGAGTTGGCGCTGATGTGCGACTGGATCGTCGCCGCGCGCTCGGCGGTGTTCTCCCTGCCCGAGGTGCGCCGCGGCATCATGCCCGGCGGCGGCGGCATCCAGAACTTGGTGCGCGCCGCCGGCGCACGCCGCGCCAAGCAGCTGCTGCTGACGGCGCGGCGCTTTTCCGCCGAGCAGGCGGCGCAGTGGAACATCGTGACCACGCTCGTCGAGCCCGGCCAGGCGCTGGCCGCCGCCGTGGCCGAGGCACGCGAGGTGACGCTGGCGGCGCCGATGGCGGTGCACTACGCCAAGGTGGCGGCCTCGCGAGGTGGTGAGGTCGATTTCCATAGCGGCTACGCGCTCGACGTCGCCGCCTACAACGTGCTCGTGTCGTCGCAGGACCGGCTGGAGGGTGTGCGCGCCTTCAACGAGAAGCGGCCGCCGCGGTGGAGCGGGCGCTGATGTTCCGAAGAATCCTGATCGCCAACCGCGGTGAAATCGCCTGCCGCATCGTGCGCACCTGCAGGCGGCTGGGCATTGCACCCATCGGCGTGCATTCCAGTGCCGACCGCGATGCGCTGCACACCGCATCGATGGACTCGTCGATCGGCGTCGGTGGCGCCAGCGCTGCTGACAGCTACCTGCGCATCGACGCCATCCTCGATGCTGCGCGCCGCGCCGGGGCCGATGCTGTCCACCCCGGCTACGGTTTCCTGGCCGAGAACCCGGCCTTCGCCGAGGCGGTGGAGGCGGCGGGGCTGGTGTTCATCGGCCCCACGCCCGAGACGCTGCGCCGCTTCGGCCACAAGGGCGAGGCCAAGGCGGAGGCGCGCGCCGCCGGCGTGCCGGTGCTCGGCGGCGGCGAGGAGGCCAGCGCCGACGCCGATGTGGTGGCCGCGCGCGCGCGCGCGCTGCCGCTGCCGGTGCTGCTCAAGCCGGCGGCCGGCGGCGGCGGCAAGGGCATGCACGTGGTGCGCCACGCGGGCGAACTGCAGGCCGCCATCGGCACCGCGATGCGCGAGGCGAGCAGCGCCTTCGGCGATGCGGCGCTGATCGTCGAACCCTATGTCGAACGCGGGCGCCACGTGGAGGTGCAGATCGCCGGTGATGGCCGCGGCGAGGTGATCCACCTGTATGAGCGCGAGTGCACGCTGCAGCGCCGCCATCAGAAGCTGATCGAGGAGGCGCCCGCGGCACCGCTGCCCGCCGGGCTGCGCGAGCGTCTACTCGACGATGCGCTGCGTCTGGCGCGCCGGCTGGATTACCGTGGCGTGGGAACGGTCGAGTTCCTCGTCGCGGGAGACCGGCATTGGTTCCTCGAGGTCAATCCGCGGCTTCAGGTGGAACACCCGGTGACCGAGGAGGTGACCGGCATCGACATCGTCGAGCTGATGTTGCGCGTGGCCTGCGGCGAGCGCTTGCCGGTGCGCCAGGCCGACGTGCGCGTGAGCGGCCATGCGGTCGAGGCCCGGCTGTGTGCCGAGGACGCCGCGCACGACTTCCTGCCTGCCACCGGTAGCATCGAGCAGATCGCCTTCCCCAGCGACGGCGTGCGCGTCGAAACCGGCGTGCGCGCCGGCTCGGTGGTGACGCCGCACTACGACTCGCTGCTGGCCAAGCTCGTCGTCCACGCGCCCAGCCGCGACGAGGCGATCGACCGCGCGCAGTCGGCACTCGCGGCGACGCGGGTGCTGGGCGTGACCACCAACGCCGATTTCCTGCGCCGGCTGTTGGCACGACCCGAGGTGCGCGACGCGGGCTTCCACACCCGCAGCATCGACGAATGGCTGGCGCGACCAGAGCGGGCCACGCAGGCGGTGCCGCTGGACATCGTGGCCGCGGCCGGACTTTGGTGGATGCTCGACGAACGCGCGCGCGCGTCGGACTGCGGGGCCTGGTCGGGCGCCGACGTCACCGGCTGGCAGTTGCAGGCCGGCGATGACGCGCTGAGCGCGGTGCCCGCGGTGCTGCTGCGCGACGCTGCGAGCGTGCACGAAGTCTACCTGGGCATTCCCGGGCCCGATGGTTTCACCACCGTGCTGGTGGGCGCGCAGCGCCTCCGCCTGGCGTTGCGCGCCCAGGCCGATGGGGGCTGGCAATGCGAACACGGCGGCGAGTTGCAGACGCTGGCCCTGGCCCGTCGCGGCACGAGCCTCTTCGTGCAGGGGGGCGGCGCCAGCCACCAACTGGAAGTGGTGCCCTACCTGGCCCGTGCGACCGCAGGCAGCGCCGGCTCCGGAGAACTGCGCGCGCCGATGATGGGCACCATTCTCGCGACGCACGCCGAGGTGGGGCGGCCGGTGCGCGCCGGCGACGTCGTGGTGACGATGGAGTCAATGAAGATGGAACTGAAGATCTGCGCCGAGCACGATGGCGTGCTCGCCAGCCTGTCGGTGAGCCCCGGTCAGACGGTGGAGCGCGGCCGCGTGGTGGCGGTGGTGGGTGCCGAGACCGATCCTGGGGTGCCCGGCCCTCGAACAGAACGTGAACCAGGAGCACAAACCTCATGAACTACCAGTCCATTCGCCTGACTCGTGACAGCGCGCAGGTGGCGCGCCTGACGCTGGCGCGGCCCGAGATCCAGAACGCGCTGAGCCTGGAGGTCACGCGGGAACTGCGCCACGCGCTGGCCGAGGTGGCCGCCGATGACCAGGTGCGCGCCCTGGTGCTCACCGGCGAGGGCAAGTCGTTCTGTGCCGGCGGCGACCTGAAGTGGATGCAGACCGTGCTGAGCCAGAGTCGCGACCAGCGCATTGCCGACTCGCGCCCGCTGGCCGACCTGTTCTACGAGTTCGACCACCTGCCCAAGGTGGTGATCGGGCGCATCAACGGTCCGGCCACCGGCGGCGGCTTCGGGTTGACCTGCATCTGCGACGTGGTGGTGGCCTCCAGCACCGCGCGCTTCTCGCTCACCGAGGCACGGCTCGGATTGGTGCCGGCCAACATCGGGCCCTATGTCGCGCGCCGGCTCGGGCTGGCCCGCGCGCGGCGCTATGGGCTGACGACGCAGTTCATCGACGCGGCGCAGGCGGAGCGCATCGGCCTGGCGGACCGCGTGGTTGCGCCCGACGAACTGGACCGCGCGGTGGCCGAGGAACTCGATCTCGTGCTGTCGCTGCCGGTGAGCTCGATCGCCGCCACCAAGAAGCTCTTCAACGACGTGATCGGCCGCCCGCCGCGCGAGTGCATGGACTACACCGCCGCGCTTCTCGCCGATGCCTGGGAGCGGCCCGACGCGGCCGAGGGCATCGCCGCCTTCCTGGGCAAGAGAGCGCCCTCGTGGAAGGTCACCACCGGTTGAAGCCCGACGCAATGCCTGTCCGGAGGACATCGAAATGAACGACGCAGAGACCGTGGTCTACGAGGTGCGCGATGGCATCGCCACCGTGAAGATCAACCGCCCCGAGATCCGCAATGCGCTCTCGCCGGCCGCCGCCAACCGCCTGTACGACTGCTGGGGCGAGGTCGATGCCGACCCCAGCGTGCGCGTGGCCATCCTCACCTCGGCCGACTGCGGCACCTTCTGCGCCGGCCTGGACCTGCGCGAGGCGGCGCGGGTGAAGAAGGAGGAGGGCGTGGACATCCTGACGAAGATGAAGGACCCGTTCCATGCCCGCCAGCGCCGCGTGGCGAAGCCGATCATCGCGGCGATGACAGGGCACCTGATCGCCGGCGGCATGATGCTGTCGCTGAACTCCGACCTGCGCGTGGGCCTGAAGGGCACGCAGGTGGGCATCACCGAGACGCGCATCGCCGGCCGCGGCAGCCCGTGGGCGATCCCGCTGCTGTGGATGCTGCCGCAGCCGCTGCTGATGGAGATGGTGCTCACGGGCGAACTGCAGCCGATCGAGGTCTTCCACGAGCTGCGCTTCATCAACTACCTGGAGGACACGCCCGATGCGGTGCGTGTCCGCGCGCAGGCGCTGGCCGAGCGCATCCGTGACAACGCGCCTCTGTCGGTGATGGCGGGCAAGGAGTCCATCCTCACCGCGATGAGCGCAGGCTGCGAAGCCGGCATGGCGCTGGCGCACAACATCTACCGCGCCGCCTACGCGAGCGAGGACGCGCAGGAAGGCCCCCGCGCCTTCGCCGAGAAGCGCAAGCCGGTGTGGAAGGGCCGCTGACGCGGCGGCGAGTCGGCGCAGGAGCGGCAGCATGTGCAGCATTGACCCACTGATTCGCAACAACCGTGCATGGTCGGCCCGCTGCCGTGCGGAGGACCCGCAGTTCTTCACCCGGCTCGCGGGGCAGCAGACGCCGCGCTACCTGTGGATCGGCTGCTCCGACAGCCGCGTGCCGGCCAACGAGATCGTCGGCCTGCGACCTGGCGAAATCTTCGTTCACCGCAACGTCGGCAACCTGGTGGTGCACTCGGACCTGAACTGCCTGACGGTGCTGCAGTATGCCGTGGAGGTGCTGAAGGTAGAGCACGTGCTGGTGGTCGGCCACTACGGCTGCGGCGGGGTGCAGGCGGTGATCGAGCAGCGCCGCACAGGCTTGGCGGACAACTGGTTGCGCCACATCGAGGACGTCGCGCGCAAGCACGAAGCCCGGCTCCAAGTGGCCTCTTCCCCTGCTGAGCGTGCGGTACGCTTGTGCGAGCTCAACGTGATCGAGCAGGTCAGCAACGTCTGCCGCACCACGGTGCTGCGGCGCGCGTGGGAGCGCGGCCAGCAGGTCGAGGTGCACGGTTTCGTCTACGGCCTCGAAGACGGGCTGCTGTACCGGGTCAGCGAAGCGGTGGGCTGCGAATCGAGGGACTCCGGCTATGCCGCTGCGCTCGCGGCGCTAGGCGTGCCCTGAGCCGCGACCGTCCGCCACAACATCAAGCGGACATCAGCCGGATAGGCGTGCCTGCAACTCCGCTACCGCCTCGGGATTGACCAGCGACGACAAGTCCCCCGGGCTGTCTCCACGGTAGACCGCGCGCACCACGCGCCGCATGATCTTCATGTTGCGCGTCTTGGGCAGGTCGCCCACCAGCATCACCTGCCGCGGGCGGTACGAGGTGCCCATGCCCTTGACCACGGCTTCGGACAGTTCGCGTTCCAGCGCCGCGTCGGCGGCGACGCCCGGCATCGGCACGCACACGCAGACGATGGCCGACCCCTTGACCTCGTCGGGCACGCCGATCACAGCCGCTTCCGAAACTTTGCCCGTGCTGGTGAGCAGGGTCTCGATCTCCGAAGGGCCGGTGCGCTTTCCCGAGACCTTGATCGTGTCGTCGCTGCGGCCGAGGATGTATACGAGTCCGTCTTCGTCGCGCATCGCGAAGTCGCCGTGAACCCACAGGCCGGGCAGGGTGCGCCAGTAGCTGTCGAGGTAGCGCTCGTCGTCGCGCCACAGGCTCTTGGTGAAGCCGATGTTGGGATTGCGCAGCACGAGTTCGCCCACCTGTCCCGGGCTCACGGGCTTCCCGGCGTCATCGACGATGTCCACACCCACGCCCAGGCCGCCCATGCCGAACGAACCCGGGCGCAGCGGGTGGTGTACGGTGCCGGTGAAGTTGCAGCCTCCGACCTCGGTGCCGCCGACGATGTTCAGGAACGGCAGTTGGCCCTTGCAGACATGCTCGAAGAACCAGCGCCAAGGCGCTTCGGTCCAAGCCTCGCCGCCGGAGACGGTGATGCGCAGCGACGAGAGGTCGTAACGTCCGACCTCCTGGTCGCCGTGGCGCATCAGACCGCGGATCAGCGTGGGTGCCACGCCAAGGTAGGTGACCTTGTGGTCCTGCAGCAGCCGCCAGAAGCGGCCGGTGTCGGGATAGTCGGGCGTGCCTTCGGCCACCAGCAGGCTGCCGCCGAAGTAGCTGGGGATGCAGGCGCACATCGCGCCCACCATCCAGCCCATGTCGCTCATGAAGAAGAAGCGGTCGCTCGAACGGAAGTCGCCGCAGATGTGCATGTCGCGCGTGACCATCGAGCCGAGGAAGCCCACGTGCGTCCACACGCAGCCCTTGGGCTTGCCGGTGGTGCCCGAGGTGTACAGCAGCACCGCCGGATCGTCGGCGGCCATCTCGGTCGTGGCGCGCTCGGCGGACTGCTCCGCCACGGCCGCAGCCCAGTCGACATCGCGTCCCGGGGTCATGGGGCAGGGCAGGGCTTTGCCCAGGTGCCGCAGCACCAACACGTTCCGGACACTGGGCACCGCTGCCAGCGCCTCGTCGAGCACCGACTTCATCGCGCCCGGGGTGCCGCGGCGCCAGGTGCCGTCGACGGTGAGCACGACCTTGGCCTCGCCGTCGTTCAGACGCGCCACCAGCGGCTGCGGCCCGAAGCCGGAGAACAGCGGCATGACGACGGCGCCGATCTTCAGCACGGCAAAGAACGCGATGAAGGTCTCGGGCAGGTTGGGCATGTACAGGCCCACCCGGTCGCCGCGCTGCACGCCCAGCGCCTCGAGCGCACCGGCTAGCCGGCAGACCCCGGCGTCGAACTCGCGGTAGCTCAGTTCGCGCCGGGCGTTGGGTGCCGTCGGATCCTCGCTCTCCCAGGCGATGAAGGTGCGATCCCAGGTGGGGGTGCCACGGTGCCGGTCGATGCAGTTGAGCACGATGTTGGTCGTGCCGCCGACGCACCAGCGCGCCCACTCGATGCCGCGCGAGGTGTCGAGCATGCGCTCGTACGGCTTGTAGAAGCGGAAATCGCAGAACCCGAACACCTGCTCCATCAGCCAGGCTGGGTCCGCGTCGGCGCGGCTCTGCAGGCTTTGCAGGTCGGGCTGGCCGGTGTACCGGATGAATGCAGTGAGATTGGAGCCGGCAATCGTCTCCGGCGACGGTATCCAAGCAAACGGTCGTTTGGTAGACTGCATTCGCGCAAGGTTAACGCAAGGCGCGTGCGCCGTCCAGCGTGTACACGCCGGTCCCGCGCTGCCCGCCAGGAGAGATCCCGATGCATGTCGACGACGCCATCCGCAGCCGCAAGTCCGTGCGGCGCTTTCTGCCCACGCCGGTGCCCGTCACGGTGGTGCGCCACATCCTGGAGGTATCGGCGCGCGCGCCCAGCGGCAACAATGTGCAGCCTTGGCGCGTCTACGCAGTTGCCGGAGAACCGAAGAATCGGCTGTGCAATGCGATCGTGCAGGCCGCCACGACCGACCCCGACCGCCATCAGCCCGAGTACGCGTACTATCCAACGCAGTGGGTCGAACCCTATCTTGATCGCCGCCGCCGCTGCGGCTTCGGCCTGTATGCCTCGCTGGGGATCGCACGCGACGACGCCCAGGCGCGTGAACTGCAGATGCTCCGCAACTACATCTTCTTCGACGCCCCGGTGGGACTGCTCGTCACGCTGGACCGGCGCCTGAACACCGGCAGCTTCATGGACATGGGCATGTTCATTCAGAACATCATGGTCGCGGCCCGCGCCCAGGGCCTGCACACCTGTGCGCAAGCCGCGTTCGCCTGGTTCCACAAGATCGTGCGCGAGCAACTGCCGCTGTCTGAACACGAGATCCTCGCCTGCGGCATCGCGCTTGGCCACGAGGATCCGGCGGCCCCCGAGAACGCCTTCATCACCGAGCGCGCACAGCCCGATGAGTTCGCACACTTTGCCGGTTTCGGGGCCGCACGGTGAGGCAGCCGGGGGACGGCTGAAGACGGGCATACTTCGGCGCAACTGCGATGAAGACGCTGCTGGTCGTCCACCATTCCATGACGGGCGGCACCACCCAGATGGTCGAGGCCGCGATGCACGCGGCGCGCCACGAAGACGGGATCGAGGTCGTCGCCCGGCGCGCGTTCGATGCCGGTGCGACGGACGTGCTGAGCGCCGATGGCTACCTCTTCGCCACGCCGGAGAATCTGGCCGCCATGTCCGGTGCACTCAAGGACTTCTTCGACCGAACCTACTATGCCGCGCTCGGCCGCATCAACGGGCGGCCTTACGCCGCCATGGTCTGTGCCGGCACCGACGGCAGCATGGCGGTGCGGCAGATCGAGCGTGTTGCCACCGGTTGGCGGCTGCGCTCGGTCGCCGAGCCGCTGATCGTGCGCACCGGCGCACAGACTCCCCAGGCCATCCTCGCGCCCAAGCACATCGCCCCTGCCTCCCTGCGGCAATGTGCCGATCTGGGCCAGGCGCTTGCGGCGGGTCTGGCGTGCGGCGTGTTCTGAAGGGGTGTCGGCCGGCGCGTCGGCGGCTGCGATCGCGGCGACCGAGCCGCGTCGCTCAGACCGGACGCACCAATGACCGCGCATAAACCCTGTAGGTGCCGAGCCCGCGCGCGATCAGCGGGCCATAGAGGTCGTTGTGCCGCAACTGCACCGACACGTAGGCCACGGTCTTGCCGATGTGGTCGGGCGAGCCGGTGGCGAACAGCACGCCGTCACGTACGCCCAGCAGGAAGTCGGTCGTCAGCGTGACGGTCACCGACGACATGATGATCTGGCCGTTGGCAGGGACCCGTTGGTCGATCAGAGAGCGGCCGCCGATAGCGTCCAGCAGCGTGAGGCTCACGCCGCCGTGCAGCACGCCGTGCGGGTTGAGCAGCTCGCGCCGCACCGGCAACCGGAGGTGTGGACGACCATCGGCAACGATGGTCTCGTACCCGACCAGTTCCTGGAACGGGCCGTGAACATGTGTCGGTGTCGACACGGCCGAAGGTTCAATCGGTGACCGGGATCGGATCGGACACGCGATCGAACTTGCCGCCCTTGGCATCGGAGCGCAGCACGAGCACGCTGCTGGGCGACTGCCTCTGCGTGGCGCTGAAGCTGATCGGCGAGGTGAGCCCGTCGGTGCGGAAATCTTTCGTCGATTCGAGCTTGTCGACCACGCAGGCGCGCGTCAGCGCCTTGCCGCAGCGGCGAACGGCGTCTTCCATCAGCAGCGCGCCGACATAGGCGGTGATGGAGTAGCGGTTGAGCTGCTTCTGTTCGTCGGCGCTGAGGTACTTCTGCGTCAACGCGATGAACTTGGCCATGCCGGGGACCGCCAGGTCGGTCAGTGGCGGCACGTAGTCGGCCACGTAGTAGCCGTCTCCGGCCGGACCCGCGAGCGCCTGCACCGGCGTGAGGTGTGCGGAGTGGATGGTCAGGAAGGTCACGGGCATCTGGTTCTTCGCCGCCTCCTTCATGAGCATCGAATGCTCGGCCACCACGCCGCCCGACGCGATGAAGGAGGCCCCGGCCCGCTTCAGGCTCAGCATCTCGGCAGAGAAGTCCTTGGTGCCGCGCTTGAACGAGATCTCGGCCACGCTGTTCAGGCCCAGTGCCTTGACGGCCTTCTGGTAGCCGCAGCGCACATCCGCGCCGAACTCGTCGTCCTGGTAGACGAGCGAGAACTTCTCCTTCTGCAGGTTCTTGCTCTTGACCAGGTGCGTCATGCCGGCGGCCAGCTCCTGGCAATAGGTCGGACCGAGGATGAACACCGTCTTGCGCGGCGGCGTGAAGTGCGAGGCCGACACCGCCATGCCGTTGATGGTGGGGATCTTCTGCTCATCGATGTAGGGCAGCATGGCCTGCATCATCGCAGCGCCCGAGGTGCCCAGCAGGGCGAAGATGTTCTCCACCTCGTTGAGCCGCTTGATGCCCTGCAGCGCACGCTGCGGCACATAGCCATCGTCGTCCTGGCGGATCTCGACCTTCCGGCCGTTGATGCCGCCGCGTGCATTGACGTCCTGCTCCCAGACCTTCAGGGCCAGCATGTGGGCCTTGCCGAGCAGGCTGGGCGGCCCGCTAACCGGCGTGACCGATCCCAGGATGAGCTTGGTGTCGGTGACGCCTGGTTCCGCGGCCGCAGCGGTGAGGGAATGGGCCGACAGGCCAATGGCCGCGGCAGCGAGCAGGGGACGCAGCGGAAGCGAGGTTTGCATGTGTGTGCGACGATGGGTCGATGAAGAGGTGAATCGGGCAATCACTTGTCCGTCAGCCAGTCCGAGGCGCGCTCGAACTTGCCGGCGGCGACGTTGGCTTTGAGCAGGATCGGACGGGTGCCGCTCTGCCGGATGCCAGGGCCGAAGCTCAGCGGGGCCATGATGCCGTCGCTGGCGAAATTCTTGGTCTGCTCCAGCTTCTGCACGACGCAGGCGCGCGTGAGATTCCGTCCGCAGGCCTGCAGGGCCGACTCCAGGAGCATCGCCGCCACGTAGCCGGTCAGCGAGTAGCGGTTCATGGCCCTGACGTCGTCGGCAGTGAGGTACTTGTAGGCCAAGGCATTGAGCCGGCCGATACCCTGGGTCTCGGTGTCGGTGATCGGCGGCACGTAGTCGGCGATCAGCAGGCCTTCCGCGGCGATGCCGGCCAGTTGCAGCACCGCACCCAGGTGCGAGGGGTGTGCCGCCAGTCGAACGACGTCCATGCCGTTCTTCTGGATCTCCTTGAGCATGGTGGCCGTCTCGCTGATGATGCCGCCCACGAGCACGAAGTTCGCGCCGGACTTCTGCACCGCCAGCACCTCGGCGGAGAAGTCCTTCTGGGCGCGCTTGTAGGGCACGTCGATCGCGCTGCTCAGCCCGGCGGCCTTGAGCGCCGCGTCGTAACCGCACTTGACGTCGGCGCCGAAGTCGTCGTCCTGGTAGATCAGCGCGAACTTCCCCTCCTGCAGCTTCCGCGTGGCGATCAGGTGTTTCATCGCACCCGTGATTTCCTGGCAGTAGGTGGCGCCGACGTTGAAGACGGTCTTGCGCGGGGGGGTGAAGTGCGGGCCGGCGACGGCGGCGAAGTTGATCGCCGGGATCTGGTTCTCCTCGATCGTCGGCATCATCGCCATCAAATGCGAGGAGCCCGATGTGCCCACCACGGCGAAGACCTTGTCGACGTCGACGAGCTTCTTGATCGCCTGCACCGAGCGTTGCGGCACGTAGCCGTCTTCTTCGATGCGCAGCTCGACCTTTCTGCCATGGACTCCACCGCGCGCGTTGACGTCCTTCTCCCACACGCGCAGCGCGATGACGCCGGCCTTGCCGATCAGGCTGGGCGGCCCGGTCTGCGGCAGTACGCTGCCGATGACGAGGCGGTCGTCGAACACGCCGGGATCCGCAGCATGCGCAGCGGCGGTCAGGGCACACAGCGCGGCGGGCAGGAGAGGGCGCAGGCTGGGAACGATTCTGCTCATGTCGGTCTCCTCATGGTGAGCGGGGCCGCTGCCCCCGTGGGTGACGGCTCTAGTAGCGGAACGGCCAATGCGTCCAGTAGTGCTTCAGGTCGCGCCAACGGCCGATCAGGCCATCGGGCTCGAAGCGCAGGAACAAGACGATGGCCAACCCGTAGACGATGCCCTTGATCTCGAAGGCGGCGGTGGAGAGTGCCCCCGACCCCAGCGCGCTGAAGAGCAAGCCGAGGCCTTCGTTGAGCACGAAGATGAACACGGCGCCGAGCAGCGCGCCTGACACCGTGCCCAGGCCGCCGACGATCAGCATCGACAGCGCCTCGATCGACACCAGCAGGCTGAAGCTGTCGACGTTGAGGTAGCGCGTATAGAAGGCCAGCAACGCGCCGGCCACGCCCGTGTAGAAGGCACTCACCGTGAAGGCGAGCAGGCGCCAGCGCACCAGGTTCACGCCCATCGCGCGCGCGGCGATGTCGTGCTCGCGGATCGCCATCAGCGCCCTCCCGACGCGGCTGCGTTGCAGGTTCAGCGTGGCAAACACCGCCAGCAGCAGCACCGCCAGAACCACGTAGTAGTAGCCGCCCTCGGCCGCGAGCGGCCGGCCGAACAGCGCCGGCTGCGGCACTGTCAAGCCTTCGGAGCCGCCGGTCAGTGCGCCGCCGTTGAGGATGAGGTGGTTGATGATCACCGCGAAGGCCATCGTCGTGATCGCCAGGTACAGGCCCTTCAAGCGCAGCGAGGGCACGCCGACCACCAGGCCCGCGACGGCGGCGCCAATGCCGCCGGCCAGGATCGACAGCGGCATCGGCCAGCCGTAGCGGCCGGCAACGATCCCGGCCGCGTAGGCACCCACGGCGAGGAAGCCGGCGTGGCCGAGCGAGATGAGCCCGGTGGTGCCGGTGAGGATGTTGAGCCCCAACACGCCGACGGCCGTGATCATCATCAGCAGCAGCAGCGAGACGAAGTACTTGCCAATGAGCAGCGGCGCGAGCGCGATCGCCGCCACCAGCACGATCGACCAGACGATGACCGGTACCGAGTCGGTCAGCACCAGCAACTGGCGATAGTCTTGCTTGAAGTTTCCGCTGCGCATCACACTCGCTCGATCTCGGCTTTGCCGAAGAGGCCGTAAGGACGGACCATGAGAACCACGAGGATCAGCACGAAGCCGGCGATCTCCTTCAAGCCGCGGCCGATGTAGCCTTCGGAGAGGTTCTCGACCACACCGATCAGCACCCCGCCCAGCGCGGCACCGAACACCGAATCCAGCCCGCCAAGGATCACCGCCGGGAAGCTGCGCAGCCCGGTGAGCCACATGCCTGGATTGAGGTCGTAGATCACCCCGACGAGCACGCCTGCGATGGCTGCAAGTCCGGCTGAGAGCGCCCATGACAGCGCAAAGATGCGCTTGACGTTGATGCCCATGAGCAACGCCGTCGTTTGCAGGTTGGCGGTGGCGCGCATCGCGATGCCCGTGCGCGAGTAGCGGAAGAACACCCAGAGCCCGCCCACGACGCAGGCCGTGATGCCTAGCGCGTACAGCTGCGCCGGAAACACACCGGCCGGCCCGATGCGGATGGGCTCGGTGGACAGCCCGGTGGCCAGCGGCATCGGATCGGCGCCCCAGACGAGCACGACCACCGAGCGGATGATCACGGCCAGGCCAATGGTCACCATGACGGTGGAGAACACCGGCTGGCCCAGCATCGGGCGGATCAGCAGCACTTCGACCAGCATGCCGATCAGCACCGAAACCACGACCGAGGCCAGCAGAAGCGCAAAGAAGCCCAGCTTGAACGTGCCCACGAGCGTGAAGCCGATGTAGGCCACCAGCATCATCATCTCGCCCTGGGCGAAGTTCACCACGCCGGTGGCGCGGAAGATCATCGCGAATCCCATGCCGATGAAGCCGTAGATCAATCCCACGGCCACGCCGGAGACCAGTAATTGAACGAAGTAGTCCATCAGGCCGTTCCTCCGCCGTAGATCAGTTCGATCTCGCGCGCGAACTTCTTGCCGATGATGTTGCGGCGAACCTTCTGCGTGGCGGTCAGCTCGCCGTCGTCGTGATCGAGTTCCTTCTCGAGGATCAGGAACTTGCGGATGTTTTCCACCCGCGCGAACAGCTTGTTCACGCGCCTGACTTCCGCATCGACCAGTTCGCGCACCTCGGGCAGCTGCGACAGGCTGCGGTAGGTGGTGAACGCCAGTCGTTTCTCCTGCGCCCACTTTCCCACGGTGTCGTAGTCGATCTGGACCAAGGCAGAGAGGAAGTGGCGGCCGTCGCCCAGCACGATGGCTTCGCGGATGTACAAGCTGTCCTTGAGTGCATTCTCGATCTCCGAGGGCGAGATGTTCTTGCCGCCGCTGGTGATGATGATGGCCTTCTTGCGATCGACGATCATCAGTTCGCCATTGGGGGCCTGTGCCACGATGTCACCGGTGTGCAGCCAGCCGTCTTGTACCGTCAGCGCGGTGGCGTTGTTGTCGTGGATGTAGCCCTTGAAGACGGCGGGGTGCTTGACGACGAGTTCGCCGTCCTCGGCGATCTTCCAGTTCAGCCCTTCGATCGGTGTGCCGGTGGCGCCCAGGCGCACGGCCTGGGGATGCTGGTGGAAGATCACCCCGCCGGACTCGGTCATTCCGTAGACCTGATAGACGGGGAGGCCCAGGATTCGGAAGAACTTCAGCACCTCGGGCGAGACGCTGGCGCCGCCGCAGAAGCCGCAGCGCATGCGATCGAGACCGACGAACTTCTGCAGGTTCCGGAACATCAGCAGCCACAGCAAGCCGAACTGCAAGCGGTCGCCGAGCGTGCGCTGCCCGCCGTGCTGCTCGACGCGCTCGAAGAGCGCCTTGCCCGAATCGAAACAGCGCTGGAAGGCCCAGCGCTGCAGGCGCGTCGCGTCCTGCATTCGCATCAGGATGCCCTGCTGCAGCTTCTCCCAGATGCGCGGCACGCCGAGGAACACCTTGGGTGCGATCTCGCGCAGGTTGGCTGCCACCGTGTCGATGGACTCGGCGTAGTTCACCACGCCGCCGGTCATCATGTGCATGACGGTCGAGAAGGCGCGCTCGGCCACATGGCACAGCGGCAGGTAGCACAGCACCTCCATGTTCTGCTGGTCCAGCCCGAAGCAGCGGCGTAGCTTGTCGGTGGTCACGAGCAGATTGCGGTGCGACAGCATCGCGCCCTTGGGCGGCCCGGTGGTGCCCGAGGTGTAGACCAGCATGCAGGTGTCGTCGGGCTGCGTTGCAGCCACGCCGTCGTCGAATGCGCGCGCCTGACCGGGTGACTCGGCGGCATACTGGTCACCGAGTTCGAGCACTTCGTCGAACGACAGCAGATTGTCGCGCGGATACTGGCGCATGCCCTTCATGTCCACCGCGATGATCTTCACCACGTCGGGCAGGCCGACCTCGTGCTTGCTCATTGCGTCGAGCACCTTGTCGACCTGCTCCTGGTCGCCGCAGACCACGAATCGACTGTTGGAGTGGTGGACGATGTACTGTAGTTCGGGCCAGGGGTTCGTCGGATAGATGCCGACCACCACGCCGCCGATGGCCTGCGTGCCCAGATCGGCGAACATCCACTGCGGCGTGTCCTCGCTGGCAATGGCCAGGCGCTCGCCGCGCCGGAATCCCAGCTTCAGCAGGCCGAGCGCGAAGCGCCGCGCGGTGTCTTGATACTCGCGCCAGGTCATCCGGTTCCAGATGCCCAGGTCCTTCTCGCGCAGTGCCAGGGCATCGGGTGTCGTGCTCGCCCAGTGCTGCAACAGCCTGGGCAGGGTGTGTTCGCCGTTGTTCAGAGCGGCGTCCAGGCTGCTTTCGCCGATGGTCTTCATGCCGCCTTCGCTCCGCCCAGATAGGCTTCGATGACCGCCGGGTCGGCCGAGACCTGCGCCGGCGTGCCTTCGGCGATCTTGCGGCCGAAGTTCAGGACGCAGATGCGGTCGGAGATGTCCATCACGATGCCCATGTCGTGCTCGACCATCAGCACGGTGATGCCGAGTTCGTCGCGGATGTCGAGCACGAAGCGCGCGATGTCCTCGGTCTCCTCGGTGTTCATGCCCGAGACCATCTCATCGAGCAGCAGCAGCTTGGGCTCGGTTGCGAGCGCTCGACCCAGCTCGACGCGCTTTTGCATGCCATAGGACAGCGCGCCGACCGGCATGTCGCGGATGTCCTCGATCTCCAGGAAGTCGATGATCTCCTCGACCTTGCGGCGATGCTCCAGTTCCTCGCGCCGCGCCCGGCCGAGGAACCAGGCGGCGTCGAAGACGTTGGTGCGCATGTGGCAGTGGCGTCCCACCAGCAGGTTCTGCACCACCGTGGCGTGCTTGAACACGGCCAGGTTCTGGAAGGTGCGCCCGATGCCCATCAGTGGCATGCGGTGCGACGGCATGCCGCTGGTGTCGCGGCCGTCGAAGTGCACGGTGCCGCTCGAAGGGGGCACGATGCCACTGATCATGTTGAACGTGGTCGTCTTGCCGGCGCCGTTGGGCCCGATCAGCGAGTAGATCTCGCCGCGGCCGACGTGAAAGCTCACGCCCGAAACCGCTTCGACGCCGCCGAAGCGCTTGGAGAGGCCTTCGACCCTGAGCAGACTGTCGTGGTGCATGGTGTGGGTACTCAGGACAACCAGCGCTTGCGGCGCTTGTAATGCTTGACCTCGCGCATGCTCTTGCGGGTGCCGCCTTCGCTGAAGCCGAGGTAGAACTCACGCACGTCTTCGTTACGCAGCAGCTTGTCGGCCGGGCCATCGAGCACGATGCGGCCGTTCTCCATGATGTAACCCTCGTCGGCCACGGCCAGCGCGGCCTGGGCGTTCTGCTCCACCAGCAGGATGCTCACCCCACTGTCGTGCCGCAGGCGCGTGATGATCCCGAAGATCTCCTCGCAAATCTGCGGTGCCAGGCCGAGCGTGGGTTCGTCGAGCATCAGCACCTTGGGCTCGGACATCAGCGCGCGGCCGATCGCTACCATCTGCTGTTCGCCGCCGGAGAGATAGCCCGAGACCGTGGTGCGCTTTTGCGTCAGGCGCGGAAACAGCGCATACGCGCGCTCGAGGCCGCGACGCGAATCGGCCGCGCTGCGCGTGTACCCTCCCATCAGCAGGTTCTCCTCGACCGTGAGCTGGTCGAACAGCCGTCGCCCCTCGGGCACCATCACGATGCCCTGCTTGACGATGCGGTCGGGGGCCATGCCGGCCAGCGGCCGACCCTCGAAGCTGATCTGCCCGGCCTTGATCTCGCCGTCCTCCGGATAGAGCACGCCGGAGATGGCCTTCAAGGTCGTGGACTTGCCGGCGCCGTTGGCACCCAGCAGCGCGACGATGCGGCCCTTGCCGAGGGTGAGCGACACCTCGCGCACCGCCTCGATGGTGTTGTCGTAGACGATCTGGACGTTGGTCAACGCGAGCATGTCGTTCCGTGCGTGCTGGGCTTCAACTGCCGGCGAACTTGCGGAAGTCGGGCTTGCGCTTCTCGAGGAAGGCGCGTACGCCTTCCTTCGACTCGTCGGTGTTGTAGTACAGGCTCAGTGCCTGCATGCCCAAACTGCCGATGCCGCGGATGTGCTCGGTGGACGCGTTGAACGAGCGCTTGGCGATCGCGATCGCGGTCGGGCTCTTCTCGACCAGCTCGCGCCCCCACTTGGCGACCTCGGCGTCGAGTTGGTCATGCGGCACGACCACATTGCACAGTCCCATCGCAAGCGCTTCCTGAGCACCGTAGCGGCGGCACATGTACCAGATCTCGCGCGCCTTCTTCTCGCCGACGACCGCGGCCAGGTAGGCCGTTCCCCAGCCCGGGTCGACCGATCCGACCTTGGGGCCGACCTGCCCGAACACCGCCTTGTCCGAGGCGATGGTCAGGTCGCACAGCGTGGCCAGCACATTGCCGCCGCCGATGGCGAAACCCTGCACGCGCGCGATCACCGGCTTGGGCACGTCGCGGATGGCGCTGTGCAGTTCCTCGATCGGCAACCCCGCCGTGCCGCGGCCGTCGTACTGGCCGGAGTGCGCCGACTGATCGCCGCCCGTGCAGAACGCGCGGTCGCCGGTGCCGGTCAGCACAATGGCGGCAATGTTCTTGTCCCAGCCCGCCTTCATCATGGCGTGCAGCATCTCCTCGATCGTCTGGCCTCGGAAGGCATTCATGACGCCGGGCCGGTTGATCGCGATGGTCGCGATCTGATCGCGCTCTTCGTAAACGATATCGGTGTAGTCCATCGTCGCAGGCTCCGTCAGCCGATCATGCTGTAGCCGCCCGAGACGCTCAGCACCTGGCCCGTCACATGCCCGGCCTTGCCGGAGGCGAGGAAGACCACCGCATTGGCCACGTCCTGCGGCCGCCCCACCTTGCGCAGCGGCATCGCCTTGGCGGCCTTCTCGATCTGCTCGGGCGTGAACATGCTGTCGGCATTGGTCCACATGCTGCTGCCGCCCACCTCATCGGCACTCGATGGAATCGTCACGCCCGGGCAGACCACATTGCAGCGGATGCCGAAGCGGCCGTTCTCCTTCGCAATCGTCTTCATGAAGCTGTTGACTGCCGCCTTCACGCCGCCATAGACCGCTTCGCGCGGCTCGCCCTGGCGGCTGGCATCCGAGCTGATGGAGACGATGGCACCGCTGTTTTGCTTGACCATATAGTCCAGCGCCGTCTTGGTGCAATTGAGCACGCCGACGTAGTTGATGTCGATCACCTTGCGCCAGAACTCGGGCGTGGTCTGCGTGAAGAACATCAGGTTGTCCCAGCCGACGTTGTTGACCAGCACGTCGACGCTGCCATGCTTGTCGGCAGCGGCCTTGAACATGGCCTGCACCTGGTCGAGCTGCGTCACGTCCGTCTTGACCACCTGTGCCGAAGCGGCGCCGAGCTTGCGCGCGAATTCGGCTGTCTTCTCGGCCTGCGCGGTGTCGATGTCGCCGATGGTCAGGTGCGCGCCTTCGGCGGCGAAAGCAAGCACGATCGCCCGCCCGATGTTCGATCCGCCGCCGGTCACGATGACCGACTTGTCCTTGAGTTCGAGATCCATGTCGTCAACCTTTCGTCGTTGTGTCAGGCGCGCCCGCTGCGCGCGGCGGCCGAAGTATATCGGCCAAACGCTTGTTAGGACGTCAGATGAATACCAAGGCGGGTGTCGCTCCTCTCTACTCGATCTTGATGCCCGCCGACTTGATCAGCTTGCCGAATCGCTCGTGATCGGATCGGATCAGCGAATCGAACTCGGCTGGCGTCCGGTACACCGTCTCCAGGCCTTGGTCGGCGAGCTGCTGCTTCACGTCGGGCAGGGCCAGGATCCGCGCGATCTCGGTCGAGAGCTTCTCGACGATGGGGCGCGGCGTGCCGGCGGGCGCCAGGACGCCGAACCAGAGCTGGAAGTCGTACGCAGGCAGTCCGGCCTCGGCAAAGGTGGGCACATCGGGCAGCGTGGGCAGTCGCTTGGTGCCGGTGATCGCGAGGGGCCGCAGGCGCCCTGACTTGATGTGGGGAATCGAAGTGACCGGGGTGTCGAAGTTGAGCTGGATCTGGCCGCCGATCAGATCGGTCAGCGCCGGTGCGGTCCCCTTGTAGGGCACATGCTGCATCTTCACGCCCGCCACGCTCTTGAAGTACTCGCCGGCGAGATGAGTGGAACTGCCGGTGCCTACCGCCGCGAAGTTCAGTTCGTTCGGCTTGGCCTTGGCCAGCGCGATGAACTCCGAAAGATTGGCCGCGGGGACCGTGGATGCACCACCAGCACGAGTTGCGTCGTCACGAGGCCCGCCACCGGATGGAAGTCGCGCAGCACGTCGAAGGGCAGGGTGGCCACCATGTGAGGCACCGTCACGTGCGTCGAGGCCGCCAGCGAGATCGTGTAGCCGTCTGGCGCCGACTTTGCGAGTGCATCGGACCCGATGGCCGTGTTTGCGCCCGGCTTGTTGTCGATGAGCACCTGCTGCCCCCAGGCTTCGGTCAGCTTTGCACCCACCAGCCGCGCCACGTAGCTGGTGCTGCCGCCCGGGGCGTAGGGCACGATGAAGCGGATCGGCTTGTTGGGGTAGGAGCCGGCGCCGGTCTGGCCCAGCGAAGGACCCGCCAGCGTCATCGCGGTGACAAGGGCAAGCAAGGCCTTGATCATGGCGGAGCGGCTCCCGGAGGCGGTCGTTGCGGCGGCTTGCCAGAGTTGCCTGCAATCTATAGAGGGTCAGTGCGAAACGCCATGGGGAGATGCCCTAACGGGCGTTAGGGTTGATTAGAATGTCCAGCACGCAAATGCATGCGGGCCCGATCGAAGGTCTGGGGTCACAGTGAACGAATCGAGCGTCGACCGCCATCAGCTCGAGTCCGCCGTTCAGGCTGCGGACCTGCGCGTGCTGCTGATGGTGATGGTTCACCTGAGCGGCGATCTCGGCTGGCTCGACCCGCCGCACTGCCCTCGGCGCGACGTCAATCTGGTCGCGGACCCCGCCGCAGGTCTGCCGCCCGAGGTGCAAGGGCGGATCCGCCATGCTGCGGTGGAAATGCTAGCAACCGGCGCTCGGGCCGTGATCCACGACCCCGGTGACGCGTTGATGCAGCGCATGATGTCTGTCTGCCTGGGCGAGAGCGTACCGCTCGAGTACGCGCGGTTGACGCGCGAAGAGATGGCGCTGGTGCCGCGGCGCCTGCGGTGGCCCGAGAGCGTGCCGCGACCGTCGGGGCGCGACGAGCATGTGTTGATCGTCGGCGCCGGCGTCAGCGGGATCGCGTTGGGGGCCAGCCTGATCGAGCTGGGGGTGCCGTTCACCATCGTCGAGAAGGCCGGCGACATAGGGGGCGCGTGGTTCGTCAATCGTTATCCGGGCTGCGGTGTCGACACGCCCAACCACGCCTACTCGTTCTCGTTCGGCCCGCGCTTCCTGTGGCCGCGCTACTTCTCACGCCGCGAGGAGGTTCTGGCCTATCTGCGGCGGGTGGTCGACGCGGCCGGCCTGCGCAAGCACATCCGCTTCTCGACGCAGCTGGTGGGCGCGACGTGGAACGAAGAGGCCCGGCAATGGGTCGCGAAGTTGCGCGGGGCCGACGGCGACAGCATCGTGCGCTCGCGCTTTCTCGTCAGCGCCATCGGCCAGCTGAGCGATCCGCAACTGCCGCGCATTGACGGCGCCGGCAGCTTCGAGGGCGTTAGCTTCCATTCGGCGAACTGGCCCGAGGGCCTGAAGGTCGAGGGCCAGCGCGTGGCCGTGATCGGCACCGGCGCCACCGTGATGCAGCTGGTGCCGGAGATCGCCGACAGCGTACGTTCGCTGACGATCTACCAGCGCTCGCCGCAGTGGGCGCGGCCCATCCCCGGCTACCGCGAACCGATCGGGCAGCAGGCGCAATGGCTGCTGGCGCACGTGCCGTACTACGCCGAGTGGTTCCGCTTTACGATGTTCTGGCGCTACGGCGACGGACTGCTTAAGACGCTGAAGAAGGACCCGGACTGGCCGCATCCGCAGCGTGCGGTCAATGCGGTCAACGACCGTCACCGGCGCGAGCTGACCGACTTCATCCGCGCTGAGCTGGAGGGACGGCCTGATCTGCTGTCCAAGTGCATCCCCGACTACCCGCCCTACGGCAAGCGCATTCTTCTCGACAACGACTGGTACCGGACGTTGAAGAAGCCCCGGGTCGAACTTGTGGTCGATCCGATCCGGCGCATCGTCGGCGCTGGCATCGAGACGGCCGACGGCAGGCTGCGCGAGGCCGATGTGATCGTGTACGCCACCGGCTTCAAGCTCACGGAGATGGCGGCGCGGCTGGGCCTGGTCGGGCGCCGCGGGCGCAGCCTGTCCGAGGTCTGGGCCGACGGCGACCTGCGTGCGTACCTCGGCCTGACGGTGCCCGGGTTTCCCAACTTCTTCTGCATGGTCGGGCCGGGCACATCGTCGGGCCACGGCGGCAGCATCACCTTCATCGCCGAGGCCCAGACGCGCTACATCACCTCGTGCCTGGTGCGCATGGCCGAGCAGGGTGTTTCGGCGATCGACCTGCGGCCCGAGGTGCTCGACGACTACCAGCGGCGCTTCGACGCCGAGCACGAGACGCTGATCTGGTCGCACCCCGGCATGTCCACCTACTACCGCAACCGCCACGGCCGGGTGTTCACGGTGCTGCCCTGGCGGCTGGCGGATTACTGGCGGTTCGCGCACGACGCCGATCTCGGCGACTACCGCTGCTCGGGGCAGGCCGTGGACAGCGCGTGAACGTGGCCGGCCGAGCGAGGAGCAGGCCGCAGACCAGGGCGGGCGGACCCATGACGACGCCAGCCGCGTCGTAGGCGAGGCCGGGCTGGACCATTGGGCCGAACCGACGGTCCGGCCAGCACGCTGCCGAAGGTGGCCAACGCCGCCATCGAGGGCCCCTGACCCAGGCCCAGCAGCACGGCACAGGCGCATGGAAGGCTCGCCTTTGCCATCCGCACCGTGCCCCAGCACCGCAGCAGCGAGCCCGCTGCCAGACCGCGGGGGCGCGTCACACCGGATTGCGCTGCACCAGATGGCGCGCGATGATGATTCGCTGCATCTCGTTCGTGCCCTCGCCGATCAGCAGCAGCGGCGCGTCGCGGAAGTAGCGCTCGACATCGAACTCGGGCGAATAGCCGTAAGCGCCGTGGATGCGCATGCACTCGAGAGCGTTCTCCATCGCGGCCTCAGTGGCGAAGTACTTCGCCATGCCGGCCTCCATGTCGCAGCGCTCGCCGCGGTCGTAGGCGCGCGCCGCGGACTGCACCAGCAGCTTCGCGGCCTCCACGCGCGTGCCCATCTCGCCGAGCTTGAGCTGGATCGCCTGGTGCTCGCAGATCGGCTTGCCGAAGGTCTTGCGCTGCTGCGCGTAAGCGACGGCGTCGTTCAGCGCCGCGGTGGCCACGCCCAACCCCCGCGCGGCGACGTTGATGCGTCCGAGTTCAAGCCCCGACAGCACCTGCTGCAACCCCCGGCCTTCGACGCCGCCGATCAACCGCGCTGCCGGCACGCGGTAATCGTCGAAACGCAGCTCGCAAGTGTCGATGCCGCGGTAGCCCAGCTTCTTCAGCTTGCGCGAGACGACGAAGCCTGGGCCCTTCTCGGCGATGAACAGGCTCATACCCTTGTGGCGCGGTTCGGCCTCGGCGTCGGTCTTGACCAGCAGCGCGATGCAGCCTCCCTGGCCGCTGTTGGTGATCCAGGTCTTGCCGCCATTGACGACGTAGTGGTCGCCGTCTTTGACCGCGCGCGTACGGATCGCCTGCAGATCAGTGCCGGCGTCGGGCTCGGTCAGGCCGATGCCGCCGCGCAGCTCGCCGCTGGCGAAACGTGGCAGCAGCTCGCGCTTTTGCGCCTCGGTGCCGCTGCGCATGACGGCGGCGGCCATTATCAGGTGCGAGTTGATGATGCCCGACAGCGACATCCACACCGTCGCAATGCGCGCGACCACCGCCGCGTAGGTGACGGTGCTCAGGCCCAGCCCGCCGTACTCGGTCGGGATGATGCAGCCGAACAGGCCCATCTCCTTCATGCGCTCGACGATCGCCGTCGGGTACTCGTCGGCCTGTTCGAGCCGCTTGACGTGCGGCCGGACCTCGACCCGCAGGAAGCGGTCGATCGCGTCGAGGATGGCCTCGTCCTGTTGCGGCTCATGATTCATCAAGGAGCCTTTCCGTGTCAGCCGCGAGCGGCCAGTCCGGCCTGCAGGTCGGCCGCCGCAACGTCGCGCCCGATCGCCAGCACCAGCTCGCGCACCTGCGCGGCGCGCGCCGGCGAGGCGACCAGCGCCATGTTCTCGTCGTACTTGCGCACGACCTCGGCGTCGGAGATCGGGCGTTCCTCGCCGCCGCGGTTGACGTGCTCGCGGTGGCGAAGCTCTCGGCCGTCGTCCAGCGTGACGATGACCTCGCCCGAGTAGTACT
This sequence comes from uncultured Aquincola sp., assembly GCA_937883885.1. The sequence goes on from CAKZXL010000627.1 coordinate 50,821, forward strand.
TCGGAAACGGTGAGTCCGGGTCGACCTCGTGTTCGACCTTGGAGGCGAGCGCGAGCGTGCGCTGGTCCCTCAGCGCCTCGTCGTCGAGTTCGGCGAGGCCGAAGCGGCCGCGGATCAGCGTCGTGGCGACGATGTACGGGATGCTGAACTGCGCGTCGTAGCTGTTCTGCGGGCGCTTCTTCGTGGCCACGGGTTCGCACACCGTCTTCACCACCTCGGCCGGCACGCGTGCGCGCACGCTGCGGATCTGCTCGGGCCGCAAACCGTGCCGTTCGCGAAGCGTCACCGCCGCATCCGCGCAGGCGTGCGTGAAGTGGCAGGCCGGCAGCGGCTTGACGTTGACCTTGGCGAGTTCCCACACATCGCCCAGGCCGGCGGTCGCAAGCGCCAGGTCGCCTTCGCGCGCGAGCGGTCCGAGGTGGCTGTTGAACAGGCCGAAGCGGCCCTCGTACACCTGCCGGGGGCCGACGAAGCCGTGGCGCGCCATCGTCGCGGCGGTGAGACCGGCGCCGGCCGCCCAACCCGGGTGCATGCGCTTGGTCCAGGCGCCGTCCTGCAGGAACTCCATGCTGCCCGAGCCCATCGACAGCGCGATGCCCTGTGCCGACGCCAGCTGCGCCGCGTTCAGCCCCAACAGCCGTCCGGCCACCAGCGTGCAGGCGAAGGCACCGATCAGACCGGTGGGGTGAAAGCCAACCTGATGGAAGCCGCCCTTGGCCACCGAAGCCAGCCGCGCGCCGACCTCCATTCCGCAGACGTACGCGGCAAGCATCGCTTCGCCGTCGAGCCTTGCCTGGGCCGCGGTGCCCAGCGCACAGGGGAAGGTGCTTGCAGTGGCGTGGATCACGCCGGCGGCATGCGTGTCGTCATAGTCCAGCCCGTGGATCAGGATGCCGTTCATCAGCATCGCGTCACGCAGCGCCAGGCGCGCCGGTGACGCAATCACCGGTGTGTTGCCGCCCTGGGACGACAAGTCCCGCATGGCCGACAGCGAGCGGTGCGCGAAGTCGTAGTGCGTGGATGCATGGGCAATGCCCACGGCATCGAGGATCAGGTGGCGGGCCCGATCCAGCACTGCCGCGGGAATGTCCGCCGTCCGCAGCGTCGCGGCGAAGTCGGCGAGCGTGTCGGCGATGGTCGGGTCGGTCTGGTTGCTCATGGCCTGCTTGCGGTTCTCATGACCGTCGGGCGATGGAGAGCCGGGAGGCACCCCGAACGATGCTTTGCGGCGGCTCCTTGGCCAGCAGTATAGCGGGCAAACCAAACAGCTGTTAGGTATGATGAGCCGTTCATCCGAGGAGCAGCCATGAACGACACCCCGAGCACCCCGGCCGTGGGCGTGGATAAGCAGGGCCACGTCGCGATCGTCGAGATCCGCCGTCCGCCGCACAACTACTTCGACGCAGCCATGATCCAGGGGATCGCGGATGCTTTCGAAGCACTGGAGGGCGACGCCGCTTGCCGTGCCATCGTGTTGTGCGCTCAGGGAACGGCCTTCTGCGCCGGCGCCAACTTTGCCACCCGGGATGCGGCGCCACCGCAAAAGAGCCCTCGCGCGGTCAACCCGCTGTACTTCGAGGCCATCCGACTGGTGGCCTGCACAAAGCCCGTGATCGCTGCCGTGCACGGCCCGGCCATCGGCGGAGGCTTGGGCCTGGCGCTGGCCGCCGACTTCCGCGTCACCTGCGCCGAGGCGCGCTTTTCGGCCAACTTCAACCGGCTGGGCATCCATCCCGGCTTCGGCTTGTCTTACATGCTGCCGCGGCTCGTCGGGCAGCAGCAGGCGTCGCTGCTGTTCTACACCGGCCGCCGCATCGCGGGCGAGGAGGCAGTGCGCATCGGCCTGGCCGATCAACTCGTGCCGCAGCCGGAGGTGCGCTCCAAGGCGATCGAACTGGCCGAGGAGATCGCCGCTTCTTCACCCGTCGCGGTGCAGTCCACGCGATCCACCTTGCGCGCGGGCCTGGTCGAGCAGTTCCGGCTCGCGGTCGCGCGCGAGAGCATCGAGCAGAACATTCATTTCGAGACCGAGGACTTCCAGGAGGGTGTCAGGGCCATGTCCGAGCGGCGTATGCCGCGGTTTAAGGGATATTGACGGCGAAGTGGGCGAGAGCGTCGGGCCTGCCTCGAGCGTGGAGGCCGCGACAGACCCGATGAGTCTCCCGAACGAAGCAATCAACACGCGCCGCGAATCCCGGCGGCCAGGCCATTGACCTTGTCGTTGGCGACTATCACGATGCCGCTGCCAAGACCCCCCGTTTTCCACCACGGTGCCATGCCCAGGGCTTTGTTGTCGTCAAATCCAGTCGGAGCGTGCAAGGCCGTGCGCTTGGACAGCCGGTAGCTGGCGCCGAGGACGAACAGCTCACTCGTGGTCGACGCGCCGATTCCCTCCTTGACGGCCCAGCACTGGGCGGCCATGGTCAGCACGCCGGTGGCTTCGGGGCCCGCGCCCACGGTGCGCAGTTCGGTGACGCTGGCGAGCGAGTTGCTGCCTTTTCGAACCCGACGGGAGCATTCAGCGTTTACTCACCGGGTCGCCGAAGGGTGCTACTGCACCGTCAGATTGAGTGATCTGATGAGCGGGCCCCACAACGCCAACTCGGCGGCGATCACCCGCGCCAGTTCGTGAGGCTCGCCGAATGCCACGTCGAGTCCCAGCGCCGCGAGACGCTCGGCGGTGTCCGGTGCGGCGGCAACCATCTCCAGCTCGCGGCTCAGCCGCTGCTGCTGGGCCGGCGGCAGCCCGGATGGTGCAACCACGCCCATCCAGCCGCGGAACTCATAGTCGGGCACGGTCTCGGCCATCGAAGGCAGGTCCGGGTACAGCTTGTGCCGCGTGCGCCCCGTCGTTGCCAGCAGGCGAATCTTGCCGGCGGCCGCCAGCGGCCCGGCGCTGTTGGGCGCGTCGAAGACGAACTGCAGGGCGCCGCCCATCAGGTCGTTGACTGCCAGTGCGGTGCCGCGGTAGGGCACGTGCGTGAGCTTCACGCCGGCCTTTGCCGCGAGCAGCTCGCCGCTCAGGTGGTTCGTCGATCCGATGCCGGCCGAACCGTAGCTCAGCGCCCCGGGATGCGCGCGCGCGGCCGCCAGCAGGTCGGAAAGGCTGCGCCACTGGCTGTCGGCGCGCACCGCCAGCACGTTGACGTACTCGCACAGCCTGGCCACGGGCGTGAGACTTTTCAGCGGGTCGTATCCCACGTTCTTGTAGAGGCTCGGCCCGATGCTCAGAGACGCCGTGTGGGCAAACCCGATCGTGTAGCCGTCCGCTGCCATCTTCGACAGGCGCGCGATGCCCAACGTGCTGCCGGCACCGGGCACGTTCTCGACGTTCACAGTCTGGCCGAGCTGCGCCTGCAGCCGGCTGGCGAACAGGCGTGTCACGCCGTCGGCCGGCCCGCCGGGGGCGAAGCCGACAACGAAGCGCAAGGGGCGCGACGGATAGGCCGCATCCTGCGCGTCAGCGCGCCAGGGCAGCAGCGCGGCAGCCACGCCACCGAGCAGACAATGGCGGCGAGAGTGGTTCATCAACTTTATCCACCTCTGGAGGTGCACGCCAGACGGGGGCCACTCAGTACGAGCGCGGCAGCCCCATCACGTGCTCGGCGATGTAGTTCAACACCATCTCGCGGTTCAGCGGCGCGGTGCGCAGCAGCCGCACCAGGCCGTACAGGTCGTAGATGCCGTACTCCTTGGTGAAGCCGTTGCCACCGTGCGTCTGGATCGCCGCGTCCACTGCATGGATGCCGGCCTCGGCGCCGGCGTACTTGGCGATGTTGGAGAACTCGCCCGCAGGCAGGCCCTGGTCGAACGCCCAGGCCGCCTTGAGCGCCATCAGCGAGGCCATCTCGATCTCGCTGCGCGCGATGGCCAGCGGATGCTGCACGCCCTGGTAGGCGCCTATCGGTGTGTTGTTGAAGAGCTTGCGGTCGTTGGCGTAGGCCACTGCCTTCTTCAGCGCGAAGCGGCCGACGCCGGTGCACAGGCCCGACAGGATGATGCGCTCCGGATTGAGCGTGTCGAACAGGATCGAGAAGCCCCTGCCAACTTCGCCGAGCACGTCGTCCTCGGTCAGCGACACGTCGTCGAAGAACACCTGCCACTGCGTCTCGGGCACCGGGAAGGCCACCGGGATCAGCGTCTTGCTGATGCCCTTCTTCTTCATGTCGACCATGAAGATGGTGAAGCCGTCGGTCTTCTTCTTGACCTCAGCGCGCGGCGTGGTGCGCGTCACCACCATCGCGTAGTCGGCGTGGTTGGCGTCGGTGATGAAGACCTTCTGGCCGCTCAGGCGGAAGCCGCCCTTGCCGTCGGGCTTGGCGATGGAGGTGATCTCCATCGAGTTCGAGCCCGCGTTTGGCTCAGTGATGGCGAAGCAGAAGCGGATCTCGCCGGCGCAGCCGCCCGGAAGCAGCCGGCGCTTCATCGCCTCGCTGGCGTGCTTGGCCATCAGGCCCATCGTCATCGTCGGGCCGACCACCAGGTTCAGCAGCGGGATGCCGTTGTTCGCCAGTCCCTCCATGAACAGCAGCATCTCGGTCATTCCCTGGCCGGCTCCGCCGTAGGCCTCGGGCACCATGATGCCGAGAAAGCCGTCGTCGGTGATCTGCTTGTACAGCTCGGCCGGCGGCTCGCTCTTCTCGGCGTACTTCTTCCAGTAGGCATGGTCGAAGCGCTGCGACACGCGGTCGCCGTACTCGTAGACCATGCGCTGTTCCTGGGTGAGGGCGAAATCCATGGGGGCTCCTGCGATGACGAAGGGAACGTGCCGTTCAGCGCTTGGCCGACGGGAACTGGGGCGCGCGCTTCTCCTTCACCGCGGCGACGCCTTCCTTGGCGTCCTCTCCGAGGAAGCACAGCATCTCCATCGCCAGCGAGCTCTCGAAGATCGGCCGCGCCATGTTCATCCAGCCGTTGAGCGAACGCTTGGTGAAGCGGATGGCCTGCTGGCTGCCGGCGGCCAGCTTGTCTGCGACTTCCATCGCCTTGTCCATCAGCTGCGCGCGCGGCACGCACAGGCTCACCAGGCCGATGCGCTCGGCCTCCTTGCCCGACACGAACTCGGCCGTCATCAGGTAGTACTTGGCCTTAGCCATGCCGCACAGCAGCGGCCAGCAGATCGCCGCATGGTCGCCCGCGGCCACACCGAGCTTGACGTGGCCGTCGGTGATCTTCGCCTCTTCGGCCATGATGCTGATGTCGGCCATCATCGCGACTGCCAGCCCGGCGCCGACCGCCACACCGTTGATCGCCGAGATCACTGGCTTGTCGCAGGCCATGACGTTGTAGACGATGTCGGAGGCCTCGTTCATCACCATGTTGATCGTCTCGGCATTGCCGACCATGTTGGTGATCCAGTTCAGGTCGCCGCCGGCGGAGAAGGCCTTGTCGCCGGCGCCGGTGATCACCGCCACCTTGGTCTTGGGATCGTCGTTGACCACGCCCCAGACCTTGGTCAGCTCCCAGTGCAGGCGGCCGTTGGTGGCGTTCATCACCTCGGGGCGGTTGATCGTGATCAGCAGCACGCCGTTGGGCTTGTGGTCGAACTTCAGGAACTGGAAGTCGGAGTAGTTCATCGGAAGGGTCCTCGGTGGTCGATGGTGGAGAGGGTAGGGCTGTGCGAGGGGAATCGGGGGATGGGTCGGGCTCAGACCGGATCCCATGAAAACACGACGGCCGAGCTCTCCAGCGGGAAGAAATTGGGCTTCATCGCCGGCAGTACCCGCTCGGCGATCGTTTCGGGCGTCCAGCCCTCGGCGGTGTGCATGCCGCGCACCGGTCGCGGCTGGCTCATCAGGAAGATCTCGTTGCCGCGCACCGCGAAGATCTGCGAGGTCACCTCGGCCGCGGCGTCGCTGGCGAGGAAGGCCGCCATCGGGGCGATCTGCGCGGTGTCGAGCTTCTTGAGCTTCTCGACGCGCGCCTGCTGCTCGGGCGTATCGGTCGGGATCGAGCCGATCATGCGGCTCCACGCGAACGGCGAGATGCAATTGGAGCGCACGTTGTAGCGCTTCATGTCGCCGGCGATCGATCGCGAGAGCGCGACGATGCCGAGCTTGGCGGCGCCGTAGTTGGCCTGGCCCAGATTGCCGATCAGACCGGAGGTGGAGGTCATGTGCACGTAGGCGCCCGACTGCTGTGACTTGAAGTGCGGTGCCGCGGCGCGCGAGACGTTGAAGCTCCCGTTGAGGTGCACGTCGATCACGGCCTTCCACTCGTCCTGCGACATGGCAAAGAACATGCGGTCGCGGAGGATGCCGGCGTTGTTGACGACGATGTCGATGCGGCCGAAGTGATCTACAGCGCACTGCACGATGCGGTGCGCGGAGTTCCACTCGGCCACACTGTCGGTAGAAAGCGCAGCTTGGCCGCCCATGGCCTTGATCTCGTCGACCACCTGCTGACCAAGGCTGGCATCGTTGCCTTCACCACTGACCGATGCACCCACGTCGTTGACGACAATCTTGGCGCCCTGGGCGGCCATCTCGAGCGCAATGTCGCGCCCGATGCCGCGCCCCGAGCCGGTCACCACGGCGACCTTGTCTTTCAGCATGCTGCCTTTGTGCATATCGGGTCTTCCTTTGAAAGAATGAATCGAAGGGGGTGCTTGATCAGCTCGGCAGCTGAAGCACGGTGCTCGCCAGGATGTTGCGCTGGATCTCGTTGCTGCCGCCGTAGATGGTGGCCGGGCGTGCGTTGTAGAAGGTCGTGAGCACGTCGATCGCGCCGTCATCCGTCTCAACATCGCCCGCTGTCGCTCCGCTGGCCCCGGCGATCTCGACCAGTACGTTGGCCAGCCGGGAGTAGGTCTCGGTGGCGAAGACCTTGAGCATCGAGACCTCGGGCCCCAGCGCCTCGCCGCGCTTGACCTGTTCGACGAAGCACGCGTAGAGCGTGCCGAGGTCGGCGACGTCCAGCGCCAGCTGCGTGTAGCGGTCGGCGAACACCGGATCTTCGAGCAGCCCCAGTCTGGCCGCGGCCTGTTCGACGCGCGACAGTGCGTATTGGCTCTGCTTGGGGCTGCCGAGGAAGATGCGCTCGAAGCCGAGCAGCGCTTTGGCGATGGTCCATCCCTTGTTCAACTCGCCGACGATGTTGGCGCGTGGCACGCGCACGTTGTCCAGGAAGACCTCGCAGAAGTCCTCGGCGCCGGCAATGTTGCGGATCGGCCGCACCGTGACGCCCGGGCTCTTCATGTCGGCCAGCAGGAAGCTGATGCCCTCCTGCTTCTTGGCTGCCTTGTCGGTGCGCACGAGCAGGAAGATGTGGGTCGCGTCCTGCGCCAGCGTGGTCCAGATCTTCTGCCCGTTGACGATGAAGTCGTCGCCGTCGGCCACGGCCTCGGTGCGCAGACTGGCGAGGTCGGAACCCGAGTTTGGCTCCGAATAGCCCTGGCACCAGATGTCCTGGCATGACAGGATGCGCGGCAGATAGTGCGCACGCTGCGCGTCGGTGCCGTGCTGGATGAGCAGCGGCCCGACCATGGTGATGCCCATGTCGGGTGCGCGCGCCACGCCGTGCCGCTCCTGCTCCTCGATGAAGACGATCAACTTGTCCGGTGCCAGGCCCATGCCGCCATGGCGCGCCGGCCAGCTCGGAGCCAGCCAGCCGTGGGCCGCCAGCTTCAGTGTCCACTCGCGGATCTCGTTCCAGCGCAGGCGCCGCTTGGGGTAGCGCAGGTGTTCGGGGTAGTGCTTCTGGAAGAAGGCTCTCACCTCAGCGCGGAAGGCGTCGGTGTCCATCGTGTTCCACTCTTTGGCCATGTTCGACGCCCTCATCGAGCTGAGTCCTTTGCGCCGGCAGCGTCGCGGCGTGACAAGGCGGCGAAGCGGCGCCGCTGCTGCGCAGCATTGCCGAGCCACGCCGACAGCACGAGCGTGCGCTGCAGGTACAGCCCGAGATCGTGCTCGTCGGTGACGCCGATGGCGCCGTGCATCTGCACGGCTTCGCGTGCGATGGTGAGTGCGGCCTCCGAGCAGCGCGCCTTCACGCGGGCCGCCAGCTGCGCGCGCTCGGTGCCGGCGATGCCGCGGTCGAGTTCGGTCAGCGCGTGTGCGAGCACCGCGCTGCTCAGCTCCTGTTGGATGAACAGGTCGACGGCACGGTGCTGGAGGGCCTGGTAGCTGCCGATCGGCCTGCCGAACTGCTCGCGCGTGCGCAGGTAGTCCAGGGTCATCGCCAGCATCCGGCGGCCGCCGGCCAGCAACTCCACCCCCGTCATGATGAGGGCCTCGTCATGGGCGGCAGCGAACGCCGCGCGCGCGCGATCGCCGCTGGCCAGCAGGTGGCTGTCCGGCACCACCACATTGTCGAGATCCAGCCGGGCCGCGAACGTACCGTCGGCCAGTCGTTGCAGCAGGCGCTTCGATCCGACGGCTTCGGCCGGCAGCCAGACCAGCGCCAGCCCCTCCGAGGACGAGGCGGTGACGATGTAGGCGTGCGCCCCAGCGCCGGGCCGCACATGCAGCTTGCGGCCATTCAGCCGCAGCCCGGAGGCGCTTCGCGCGCACACCGCGGCCGGCTCCGACGGATGGCCCTGGCTGTCGAAGCTAGCGATGCCGGTTGGATCTTCCTGCCAGGCCACGGCAGGCAGGAGCTGCCCCGACGCGGTTTGTTCGAGGAGCCCCGCGGCCATGCCCTGATCGCCGCAGCCGGCCAGCAGGCGGCCTGCGAAGACGGTGACCGGCGTCAGCGGCTCGGGGGCAGCCTGCTCCGCCAGGGCAGAGACCACCTCGGCCATCTCGGCGAATCCCTGCCCGTAGCCACCGACGGACTCCGGCGCGAGCAGACCGGTCCAGCCCTGCTGGGCCAGTGCCGCCCAGAAGCGCAGGTCGAACCCCGGGGCCTTGCCGCGAAGTGCGCGGGACCTTGACGGAGGTGACTCCCGGCCCACAAACGATGTCGCACTGGCGCGCAGCAGGGCGCGCTCTTCGAGTCGATCGGCCGGTGTGGCCACGGTGGAAGCAGACATGCGATGAGGACCGGCAATCAGTACGACTTGGGTAGGCCGAGTACCTTCTCGGCGATGAAACACAGGATCAGCTGTGGGCTGATCGGGGCGACCCGCGGGATCAGCATCTCGCGCAGATAACGTTCGACCTGATACTCTTTGGCGTAGCCGAAGCCGCCCAGCGTGGCCATGGCGCGCTGGCAGGCGGCGAAGCCAGCTTCCGCCGCCATGTACTTGGCGGCATTGGCATCTGCTCCGCAATCCAGCTTGTGGTCGTACTTCCAGGCCGCTCGCATCGTCATCAGCCAGGCGGCCTCCAGCTCCACCCAACTCTGCGCCAGCGGGTGCTGGATCGACTGGTTCTGGCCGATCGGACGGTCGAAGACGATGCGTTCGCGCGCGTACCGGCTGGCCCGTTCGAGCGCGGCCTGTCCAAGCCCGACCGCCTCGCCGGCGATGAGGATGCGCTCCGGGTTCATGCCGTGCAGGATGTACTCGAACCCCCGGCCTTCCTCGCCGATGCGATCTTCCACCGGCACCTTCAGGCCATCGATGAAGAGCTGGTTGGAGTCCACCGCCTTGCGGCCCATCTTGTCGATTTCACGCACCTCGACGAAGTTGCGGTCGAGGTCGGTGTAGAACAGGCTCAGACCGAGCGTGGGCTTGCGGCACTGTTCCACCGGCGTGGTGCGGGCCAGGATCAGCATCTTGTTGGCGACCTGGGCCGTGGAAATCCATACCTTCTGGCCGCTCAAGACGTAGTGATCACCGCTGCGCTCGGCGCGGGTCTTGAGCTTGGTGGTGTTCAGGCCCGTGTTGGGCTCGGTCACCGCGAAGCAAGCCTTGTGCTGGCCGGCGACGAGCGGTGGCAGCATGCGGCGCTTTTGCTCGTCGGTGCCGAACACCACAACTGGCTGCAGCCCGAAGATGTTCATGTGCACCGACGAGCATCCCGACAGGCCGGCGCCCGAACGCGCGATGGCGGCCATCATCACTGTCGCTTCTGAGATGCCCATGCCACTGCCGCCATACTCGGTCGGCATGCAGATGCCCAGCCAGCCGCCGGCGGCCAGGGCGTCGTACAGCTCGAACGGAAAGCCGCCGTCACGGTCGTGCGACAGCCAGTAGTCGTCGCCGAAGCGCTCGCAGATCTTCCCGATCGCTTCGCGGATCGCTTCGTGCTCGCGGTTCTCGATGAAGTCCATGATCGGATCGCCTGCGCTGCCGAGTGTCAGAAAGTCATCGCCAGTCGCGTGCCTTGCTCGATGGCGCGCAGCGCGTCCAGTTCGGCCGCGCGCTCGGCGCCGCCGATCACCGCCGGCTCGATGCCGAGGGCACGCAGCTCGGCGACCAGTCCGGCCTCGGGCTCCTGGCCAGCGCACACGACCACCGTGTCGACCTCGAGCAGCCGCGGTTCGCCGTTCACTCGGAGGTGCAGACCGGCATCGTCAATCTTGTCGTACGCGCAGCCGGTGAGGGTCTTGAGCCCGCGCTGGTCGAGCCGCGCACGCAAGGCCCAGCCGGTGGTCAGCCCGAGGGAAGTGCCCGGCTTCTGCGGCTTGCGCTGCAGCAGCGTGACGGAGCGCCAGGGCTCCGGGTGTCGCGGGGTGGTCAAACCGCCGAAATTCTCTTCCGTGAGGTCTACACCCCAGTCGGCGAAGAACGCCTGGGCGTCGCCGCTGGTACCGTGCGCTGCTGGGCGCCGCGGCGGGGTCGCAGGATCGTGTTCGTCGTGAAGCAGGTATTCGGCAACGTCGAAGCCTATGCCGCCGGCACCGATGACGGCGACCCTTCGCCCGGCGATTCGGCGCCCGGACAGCAGATCGGCGTAGCCGATCACCTTGGGGTGTTCGATGCCGACGATGTCGGGCTTGCGTGGGCGCACGCCGGCGGCGACGACGATGCGCTCGAAGTCGGCGGAAGCGATGTCGGCGGCGGTCGGGCGTCGATTCAGGTTCAGCTGTATGTCCAACTCGGCGATGCGCGCGCTGAAGTAGCGCAGCAGCTCGTCGAACTCCTCCTTGCCCGGAACGGCGCGCGCCAGATGGAGCTGGCCGCCGATGACCGCACCGGCCTCGAACAGCGTCACGGCGTGACCTCGTTCGGAAGCGGTGATGGCGCAGGCGAGCCCGGCCGCACCGGCACCCACCACGGCGACTCGGCGCTTGGCCATCGGCGCCGGCATCTCGGCGAACTCCAGCTCGCGTCCGGCGCGCGGGTTCACCAGGCATGACGTGGGTCTGCCGGTGAAGATGAAGTCGAGGCAGGCCTGGTTGCAGGCGATGCAGGTATTGATCGACTCAGGTCGGCCGGCAGCCGCCTTGCGCACGAAATCGGGGTCGGCCAGAAAGGGGCGCGCCATCGACACCATATCGGCGTCACCGGAGCCGATGATTTCCTCTGCCACCTCGGGGGTGTTGATGCGGTTGGAAAGGATCAGCGGGATCCTCAGCGCACGCTTGATGCGTGCACCGACGGCCCGGAAGGCCGCGCGCGGCACGAGGTAGGCAATGGTCGGCACCCTGGCCTCGTGCCAGCCGAAACCCGTGTTGATGAGATCAGCTCCGGCGGCTTCGATGGCGCGCGCCAGCGCGACCACTTCGTCGGCCGGCGCGCCGCCCTCCACCAGATCGAGCGCCGACAGGCGGTACATGATCAACCCGCGTGCTCCCAGGCGCTCGCGGGTGCGGCGTACGATCTCCACCGGCAATCGGTGCCGGTTCTCCATGCTGCCGCCGAACTCGTCGTTGCGGTCGTTGCAGCGCGTGGTGGTGAACTGGCTGATGAGGTAGCCTTCGGAGCCCATCACCTCCACGCCATCGAAGCCGGCGTGAAGAGCCAGTTCGGCGCAGCGCACATAGTCGTCGATGGTGCGCCAGACCTCCTCGGAGGCCAGCGCGCGCGGCGCGCGGCGGTTGATCGGCGAGGGGATGATCGAGGCGCCCACCGGGTTGGCGATCTTGGCATAGCGGCCGGTGTGCAGCACCTGGAGCACGATCTTGCCGCCTTCGGCATGGACCGCTTCTGCAATCGGGCGCAAAGCCTCGGCCTCATCGGGCGTGGTCAGCATCGGCCCGTGTTCGTCCAGCCGCGCCTCTGCATTCATCGCGTAGCCACCGGTGGCGATGAGGCCGGCCCCGCCTCGAGCGCGCTCGGCGTAGAACGCGGCCAAGCGAGCCGTGCTGCCGTCCAGGTGCTCCAGGCCGGTGTGCATCGAGCCCATCAGCGTGCGGTTGCGCAGCGTATGGCTCCCGGCCTGCAGCGGGGCGAGCAGATGGGGGAAGGCGGGCTTGGGCTTGCTCATCGCATTCGATGCTTTTGGGCTAACTAACGTATGTTCGATCGGTATGCTATCGTATCCTGACAGCGTGCCGACGTCGCCGTGATCGAGCTACGGGTTTGCCCGCGGCATCGTCTGCACCCCCGCTTCGGGCTGTGCCGCTTCTGGCTTTGCCACATTCGTTCCGTCTGCATTGCGCCGCCTCACATGATGTCTAGTGCTTCCACCCCTGCCGCCGATCCCTTCCTTGCCCCGGGACGCTGCGTCGACAGCGATCACCCCGCGGTCAGGGCCTTTGCCCTCGAGCACGCGCAAGCATCGATGCCGCCACGCGATATCGCCGTGCGGCTGTACTACGCCGTGCGCGACGGTTTCCGCTACGACCCCTACTTCTTCGACATGTCGGAGCAGGGGCTCAAGGCCAGCCATGTGATCGCCAACGGCCGCGGCTTCTGCGTGCCCAAGGCTGCCTTGCTGGCAGCTTCTGCCCGTGCGCTGGGTGTGCCGGCCCGGCTCGGCTTTGCCGACGTGCGCAACCACCTGACCAGCCCGCGGCTTCGGGAGATGATGCAGACGGACGTGTTCGCGTTTCACGGCTTTGCCGAGCTGCTGATCGACGGACATTGGGTCAAGGCGACGCCGGCTTTCAACCTCGGTCTGTGCGAGAAGGCGGGTGTCAAGCCGCTCGAGTTCGATGGCCGGGCCGACTCGGTCTTCCATGAGTTCGACGCACACGGCCGTCGCCACATGGAGTACGTCCGCGAGCGGGGCAGCTTTGCCGACGTTCCTCGGCGCGAGATGCTGGCTGCGTTCGCCGAGCTGTATCCGGCCTTCGAGACCTGGATGCGCAATGCAGGAGCCGGCGACTTCGAGCAGGAGGTGAGTTCTGGCGACGCCACCTGAAGCCGAAGAACGATCGGGGCGCGCGCGGCGGGTCGAGTTTTCCGGCTTCGACGGTGGCGCCTGGGTGGCCGACGTTGCCGGGCCGTCGACGGCCCCGACCGTGCTTCTCATGCATGGCGGCGGGCAGACACGCCACGCATGGCATGGTACGGCGATGGCGCTGGCGCGGGCCGGCTGGCGGGCGGTGGCGCTGGATCTGCCGGGCCATGGCGAGTCGGCCTGGTCGCCGCAGGGCGACTACCACGTCGACAAACTGGCCGCGGACGTGTCGCGGCTGTGCCATAGCCTCGGCGCTCCGCTGGCCATCGTTGGTGCGTCCCTGGGCGGCATGATCGGCATGGCGCTGGTCGGCCGTGCCGATGCGCCGGCGGTGGCCGCGCTGGCTCTGGTGGACGTGGGCCCGTGGCTCGAATCAGCAGGGGTCGATCGCATCGTCAATTTCATGCGCGCTCATCCCGACGGTTTCGCGACGTTGGAAGAGGCCGCGCGCCACATCGCGGACTATCGCGGTCGACCCGTCCAGGCCCATCCGCGCGGGCTCGGCAAGAACCTCAGGCAGAACGCCGCTGGGCGCTGGGTCTGGCACTGGGACCCGCGCCTGATGAACGAGGAGAACCACGGCCACCGTAACGACCCGGATTACTTGTCGCGGTCGCTGGCAAGATTCCTCGGGCCTGTGGCGCTCATACGAGGTGGCCGCAGCGACGTCATCAGTGCCGCCGGCGCGGCGCGCTTCTGCGAAGCGTTCCCGCGCGCGCGCTTCTACGAACTGGCCAAGGCTGGCCACATGGTCGCTGGCGACGCCAATGATGTGTTCACGGCGAGCCTGATCGACTTCCTCGGCGTCGCCATGCCTGCGGCCGGTGCAGCCGCCACGGCGTCCTCTGCTGCAAACCAGGAGAGCAACCCATGAGTCTTCGCTCCTTCACCCTGTTCGATCGGATCGAGCACAACGCCCGGTTGCACGCCGGGCGCACCGCCTACGTCGCCGATGGCGTGCGCGTGACGCACGCCGAGTATGCCGAACGCGTGCGTCGCCTGGCCGCCGGCCTGTCCGCGGCCGGCGTCGGCGCGGGGGACCGCATCGCCATCGTCGCGCACAACGGGGCGCTGTACCTGGACCTCGTCGGTGCCGCCGCCCGGCTGGGGGCGATCGTCGTGCCGGTGAACTGGCGCCTGTCTGCCGACGAGGTGGCCCACGTGTTGGCCGACACCTCGCCCCGAGTGGTGATCGCCGCGCCCGACCTGCGGGCGCAACTGGCCAGCGCCGAGCTGTCCGGTGCACGCACGTTCTCGGCCGGTACCGAGTCCCCCGAGTGGCCGGCGGCGGAGGCGCTGTACCTGGATTCGGTCGCGTCGTCGCCTGCCGTGATCGACGACGACGCCGGGCTCCTGATCGTCCACACCGCGGCCGTGGGCGGCAAGGCGCGCGGTGCCCTGCTGTCGCACCGTGGGCTGCTGGAGGCTGCGGGCCACTCGGCGCACGGCTGGGGTCTGACGCCGCAGGACGTGCACGTCGGCGTGCTGCCGTTCTTCCACATCGCCGGCATCGCGATGTGGATGGCGGTGCAGGCGGCTGGCGGTTCGACCGTGGTGATGGCGCGCTTCGACCCGAAGGCGGTTGTCGAGGCGATCGACCGCGAAGGCGGCAGCGTGATGGGCTCGTTCCCGCCGATGCTGGCCGGCGTGCTGGATGCGGCGGCTGCAACGGGTTCGGCCCTCAAAGCATTGCGCGTGGTCAGCGGGCTGGAGTCGCCCGAGACCCTGGCTCGCTTCGCTTCGACGTGTCCGCATGCCGACTTCTGGGTCGGCTACGGGCAGACCGAGACCTCGGGGTCGGTGTCCATGGCGAGAATGTCCGCCCGCCCGGGCAGTGCGGGGTTGCCGGTGGACGGTCATGTGGTTTCGATCGTCGACGACGAGGACCGGTCCGTGCCCGCTGGCGCCACCGGCGAGATCGTGGTGCGTGGACCGATGGTGTTCCGCGGCTACTGGCGGCGCGACGAAGACAACGCCTTCACCTTCCGCAACGGCTGGCACCACACCGGGGACATGGGGCGCCTGGACGAGGAAGGCTATCTCTGGTACGCGGGCCGATCACCGGCCAAGGAACTGATCAAGCCGGGCGGCGAGAACGTGTACCCGGCCGAGGTCGAACGAACCCTGGCCGAGCACCCTGCCGTCGCTGCCGCCGTGGTGTTCGGCGTGCCCGACGCGCAGTGGGGCGAGGCCGTCAAGGCCGTCTGCGAGATCCGCCCCGGCGCGGTCGCGGGCGCGGAGGAACTGATCGAGTTCGTCGCTCAGCGGATCGCACGCTACAAGAAGCCCAAGCGCGTGGATTTCGTCGATCGGTTGCCGCGCACCGCCGGCGGCGCGATCGATCGCGCCGCCGTGAAGGCCGCGCACGGCGGCTGAGGCGGGGTCTCGGCGCCTCAACCCGGCGTGCTGAGCCCGCCGTTGACGCTCAGCGTCTGCCCGGTGATCGCGTCTGACTCCGGCCCGGCGAAAAACGCCACCGCCTGCGCGATGTCAGCGCAGTGCACCGAGAACAGCATGCGCTTCTTCAACTGCTGCAGCATGCCGCGCTCGTGGCTGGCCAGCGCCGGCGAGGCGCCGCCCCAGCGCGGCTCGGCATCGGCGATGTAGCTCATGGCCACGGCGTTGATGCGGATGCCGTCTCGGCCAAGCTCACGAGCCAGAACGCGGCACATCTGCATCATGCCGCCGGTGGCGCCGCCGATGAACGACTCGCCTACCGTGGCCACGCGACCCGCGTCGGTCCCGATGGCGACGATCTTGCCGCGCTTGTGCGCGCGCATCGCCGCGGCAGCCGCCTGGATGACATGTGCGCGCGCCAGCCAGTGCGAGCGGATGTAGGTCTCGAAGTCCTCGCCACTCATGTCCATGAACAGCTTGAAGGCCAGCGAGTCGCTGCTGGCGCCTGCGCCGCTCGCCGCCAGCACGTCCAGCCGGCCGTGACGCTGCACGATGCCGTCGACCAGAGCCTGCACCGCGGCACGGTCGGTCAGGTCCGCGGCGGCGAACTCGGCCCGCCCGCCCGCGGCGGCGATCTCGTCGGCCACCGCCTGCCCGGCAGCGGCGTTGCGCCCGCTGACGACCACATGCGCGCCGCGCCGCGCCAGTTCGAGCGCGATCGCGCGGCCGATGTAGGCGGTGGCACCCGTCACCAGCGCGATGGGAGCGGAGAGCGGGCACGATTGTCGAGGCGCTTCGGATGTCATAGAATTCAACCTAACATTTGTTTGACCAAACGGTGCCATTGTGACGGAGAACCAGGGCCATGAGCAAACGTGAGGCGGTGATCGTCGGCGTGGCCGACCTGCCCTTGAAGGACGGAAAGGTGACGGTGCCGATGTCGGTGCTGCAGGCCCAGGCGTTGTGCGCGCGCGATGCGCTGGCCGATGCCGGCATTCCGATGCGCGCGGTCGACGGCCTGCTCACAGCGGGCATGTGGGGCGTGCCCGGTCCTGGTCAGCTGGCCACGGTGACGCTGTCGGAGTACCTCGGCATCGCGCCCCGCTTCGTCGATGGCACCAACATCGGCGGCTCGGCCTTCGAGGCACATGTCGCCCATGCGGCCACCTCCATCGAAGCCGGACGCTGTGAAGTGGCACTGATCACCTACGGTAGCCTGCAGCGCAGCGAGGCCAGCCGCAACCTCGCGGGTCGTCCGTCCGTGCTGACGATGCAGTACGAGACACCCTGGGGTATGCCCACGCCGGTGGGGGGCTACGCACTGGCGGCGATGCGCCACATGCACGAGCACGGCACCACGTCCGCGCAACTGGCCGAGATCGCGGTGGCCACGCGCAAGTGGGCGGCGATGAATCCGTCGGCCACGATGCGCGATCCGCTCAGCATCGACGACGTGCTTTCGAGCCCGATGATCTCGGACCCGCTGCACCTGCTCGATGTCTGCCTGGTCACCGACGGTGGCGGTGCGGTGGTCATGACCACCGCCGAGCATGCGCGAGCGATCGGCCACCGCAAGCCGGTGCACGTGCGCGGCTACGGCGAGGCGCACACGCACTGGACCATCGCCGCGATGCCGGATCTCGCACGCCTGACCGCCGCCGAGATCGCCGGCCGCGAGGCCTTCGCGATGGCGGGTGTGCGACACGACGACATCGATGTCGTCGAGCTGTACGACTCCTTCACGATCACCGTGCTGCTCACGCTCGAGGCGCTGGGGTTCTGCCAGCGCGGCGAGGGCGGGGCCTTCGTTTCCAATCAGCGCACGGCGCCGGGCGGCGCGTTCCCGATGAACACGAACGGCGGGGGGCTGTCGTATGCACACCCTGGCATGTACGGCATCTTCCTTCTGATCGAGGCGGTGCGGCAACTGCGCGGCGAGTGCGGCCCGCGGCAGGTGAAGGACGCCGCCACGGCGCTGGTGCACGGCACGGGCGGCACGCTCTCGAGCGGCGCCACCTGCATTCTTTCGACGCACTGACATCGAGCAGCTCACCATGTACGACAAGCCACTTCCCGTCGTCGACCCTGAAAGCGCCCCCTACTGGGCCGCCCTGAATGAACGCCGCCTGATCCTCAAGCGTTGTCGCGACTGCGGCCGTCACCACTTCTACCCGCGGGCGCTGTGCCCACACTGCCACAGCGACGCGCTCGAGTGGTCCGACGCTCGCGGCACCGGCAGCATCTACAGCTACACGGTCGCACGGCGTCCGGCCGGCCCTGCGTTCAAGGCCGACGCACCCTACGTGGTGGCGGTGGTCGAACTGGACGAGGGGGCGCGGATGATGACGAACATCGTCACCGACGACGTGGAGTCCATTCGCATCGGCCAGCGGGTCGCGGTCACCTTCGACGCGGTCACCGACGAGATCACGCTGCCCAAGTTCAAGGCGGCTTGAACCGAGGCCTCTAGTCATGGACTTCGAAGTCGACGCCGACACCCGGGCCATCGGCGAGGCCGTTCTGCGCTTCGTCGAGCGAGAGGTTCTGCCGCTCGAGGACGAGCACCGGGCGGTGCTGGGCAGCGAACGCACGCTCTTCCAGCCCGATGGCCGCTTCGTGCCCGAGGCGCTGGCGCTGCGCCGGCGCATCCGCATGCGCTCGGCCGAACTGGGTTACTACAACTTGTTCGGCGCCGAAGCGCTGGGCGGCGCCGGCCTCGGGGCGCAGGCGATGGCGCACATCCAGGAGGTGCTGAACCATCGCTTCGGGCCTGGTCGGCCGCTGATCCAGACCGTGGTGCTGCCGTCGCCCTTCACCAACGGCCTGTCGCCGGTGCTGCGGCACCTGGAGCCGACGGTGTTCGCGCGCTATCGCGAGGGCATCGCCAGCGGCGACAAGACGCTTTGCTTCGGCCTGAGCGAACCCGACGCGGGTTCCGACGTGTTCGCAATGAAGACGCGCGCGGTGCGCGACGGCGACCACTGGGTGTTGAACGGCACCAAGCAGTGGATCACCAATTCGCCCTACGCCGACCACGCGATGGTCTTCGCACTCACCGACCCCGAGGCAGCGGCGCGCCACCAGGGCGGGGTGACCGGTTTCTTCGTCGACACGCGAGCGCCCGGATTCTCGGTACCGCGGCTGATCAACACCATGGGCCACCTGGGCGGCGATACCGGCGTGGTGATTCTCGACGGCGTGCGCGTGCCCGACGACCATCGCCTTGGAGCCGTCGGCCGCGGCCTGGCGGTGGCGATGGACGGCGTGAACGCCGGCCGCATCGGCATGGCCGCCACTTGCCTGGGGCTCGCACGCTGGGCGCTGGACCAGGCGCTGGAATACGCCAAGGTGCGCAAGACGCAGGGGGTGCCGATCGCCGAGCACCAGGCGATCCAGTTCATGCTGGCCGACAGCGCGATGGACATCTACGCCGCAAAGTCGATGATCCAGAACTGTGCCTGGCGCATCGACCGTGGCGAAGCCGCCACCGCGCAGGTGAGCATGGTCAAGGCCTTCTGCACCGAGATGCTGGGCCGCGTGATGGACCGCAGCATCCAGGTGCACGGCGCAATGGGGCTGACCAACGAGCTGCGCATCGAGGAGGGCTGGCGCTTCGCGCGCGTGATGCGCATTCCCGACGGCACGGCCGAGATCCAGCGGCGCACGATCGCACGGCAGTTGCTGGGCGGACGGGCCGACCTCTAGGGCGTCGAGACGGCGAAGAGGCACATCGACGATGGCCGCAGCCGCGATGGAGATCAGGCGCCTGGCCGGCGCCATCGGCGCCGAGGTGAGTGGTGTCGACCTGCGTCGGCCGCTCGAAGCGGCACACGTCGCCGAGCTGCGGCGCGTATGGCTCGAGAACGGCGTCATCGTGTTTCGTGGCCAGGCGCTCGGCAACGACGAGTTCCTGTCCTTCGCCGCCACCATCGGCACGCCGGTGGAGTATCCCTTCGTCAAGGGTCTCGACGGATACCCGACCATCATCGAAGTCAAGAAGCTCGAGCACGAGCGCGTCAACTTCGGCGGCGTATGGCACAGCGACACCGCCTACCTCGAGCGGCCACCGATGGCCACGCTGCTGCTGGCACGCGAGGTGCCGCCGCAGGGCGGCGACACGCTGTTCGCCAGCCAGACCGCGGCCTATGAGGCGTTGTCCAAGGGCATGCGAAGCCTGCTGGCCGACCTGCGCTGCGTCAACAGTTCGGCCAAGGCCGATACCTCACGCACGCGCGAGGACCGCATCGCCGAGGCCGGCTGTGATGATCGCCGTGTGTACGAAGCCGAGCATCCGGCGGTGCGGCTGCATCCCGAGACGGGGCGCCGCGCGCTCTTCATGAACGTGGCTCACACGGTGCGCTTTGCCGGAATGACCGAGGAGGAGAGCGCACCGCTGCTGCAGTATCTGCATGCGCATCAGAGGAGGGAAGAGTTCACCTGCCGCGTGCGCTGGGCGCCCGGCACGCTGGCGCTGTGGGACAACCGCAGCACACAGCACTACCCGATCAACGACTACCACGGTTTCCGTCGCGTGATGCACCGCATTACCCTGGCCGGCGATGTGCCGGTGACGGCACAACTGCGGGCCTGAACCTCGCATTCACCCCGTTTCCTTAGCGCCTCCAGGCGCCCCTTTCACCATAGAGCCTGCTTCATGATCTTGCATTCGTCGTCGTTGATTGACACTTTCGTCTCAAAGGGCCAGTGGTGTGACCAGACCCTGCTCGACCTGCTTGCGCGGCATGTTGCCGATGTACCTGACCGAGACTGTGTCGTCGACACACCCGACCGGGCGGAATTGATCGGCACGCCCGCGACCTCGGTCACTTGGCGGCAGTTCGGTGACGCGGTCGATGCCATCGCCACGGGGCTGCTTCGCCAGGGCCTGCAGAAGGACGAGGTCGTGGTGGCCCAGTTGCCCAACGTATGGGAACTCATGGCCTTGTACTTCGCCGTGGCACGCGCGGGGGGTGTACTTTCGCCGATCGCCATGCAATGGCGCGACTCCGAACTGCGCAACGTGGCCGAAGTCAGCCAGGCCAGGCGCTACATCGGGGTGAGACAGTTCAAGGGCTTCGACCACATCGGTATGGCTCAACGCGTCGGCTATCAGACGCTGTCGCTGGAGGACATCACCGAGATGGCCGGGCAGCCGCCTGATCACGCGCTGCTCGCAGGTATCAAGGTCTCGGCCAACGACATCTTCAGTCTGTGCTGGTCTTCGGGCACGGAGTCGCATGCGAAAGGCTGCCCGATGTCGCACAACAACTGGCAGTTCCAGATGCGGCTGATTCCTGCCGTTGTCGGCATACAGGAGGGGGACCGCGTGTTGGCGCCGGCACCCATGGTCAACATGACCGGGGCAGTGGCCTGGATGAGTTGGCTTTCGGGGCGCGGCACGCTGATCCTGCACCACCCGATCAACGTCGAGTTGCTGATCCGTCAAATGCTCACCGAGAACGTGCAGTTCACGATCCTGGTGCCGGCAATCCTGAACATGGTCCTCAAACTGCCGAACGTCGACAACCTCGATCTGTCGTCGATCCGTTCGATTGCCACGGGATCGGCGCCGCCTTCGCGTTGGAGCATGGAAGAGTTCAAGCGCCGCTGGAACATCGAGATCTGCAACCTCTGGGGACAGACCGAGGGCACCGGCTTGATTGCCGGGCCTCTCGACGTGCCGGAGTTCGCCAAGCGAAGCGAAAACTTCCCGTGGTGGGGCAAGCAAGGTGTGCAGTGGCCTTCCAATGTCGAGGGTGTGGAAGCAAAACTGCTCGACGACAGCGACAAGGAATGCACGGAGCCGGGCCAGGTCGGGGAACTGGTCTACCGAGGCCCCAATGTGTTTGCCGGCTACTACCGTCGGCCGGACTTGGCTGCGAACTCCTTCACCGCGGACGGGTTCTTCCGCACGGGTGACTACTTCATCGTGCGCGACGGCAGGCACATCGGCTTCTTCGACCGCAAGAAGGACATCATCATCCGCGGCGGATTCAACATCAGTGCGGCCGAAGTGGAGAACCTCGTGCTTACCCATCCGGGCGTGCAGGAGGCTGCGGCGGTGGCCGTGCCGGACGAGATCATGGGCGAGAAGACCTGCATCTACGTCGTGGCCAGGGACAAGGTCCATCCGCCGACGCTGGAAGACATCGTTGCGCACCTCAAGCAGATCGGCGTGGCGGTCTACAAACTGCCGGAGCGCATCGAGTACATCGATGCGATCCCGCGCAATCCCGTAGGCAAGATCCTGAAGGCGCAGTTGCGCCAGCGCGTTCAGAGGGCGTGAACTCACAGCGGGCGGTGGTGTGCGAACCGCCGAGTTGCTCTTGCAGGTGAACGGGCAGCGCGCGATCCGGATCCGTGCAAAGTCAGGATCGCGTGGCGGCCGTGCGCAGCACGCGGTCCAGCGCCCCCAGCACGGACGCCCGCGCCCTGTGCTGAGGATCGTGGCCGACCCCGGGAATTGCCGTCACCTCCAGAGGCATGCGACCGTGCTCCACCAACAGCCGCGCGCTGGCGCGCCAGCCGTAGTCGTCGTCCTGGCCGAACAGTGCAGCGACGGGGCAGCGGACTTCGGCCACCTGCGCCGCCATCGACCATTCGATCGCCGCCTCATCGGCCCAGGGTTCGTACCATGCCCAGAACATGGCATCGGTCCTGTCGCCATGATGTCGGGCCAGCTTCTCGCGCAGGCCGCCGTGCTCGAAGGCCCGCCGCGCCGATGCCATGGCCCGCACCATCGGCAGGTCCAGCGCCACGGTGGGCGAACAGGCGCATACGCCGCGCACCACGTCCGGGTGGGCGGCTGCCGCCAGGATGCCCATGGCGCCGCCGTCGCTGTGGCCGAAGATCACTGCCTGCCGAATGCCGAAATGGCGCAGCACCTCGGCGAACACCGGCCCCGACTCCTCGAACCGGTAGGAGCGCTCGCGTCGCCCGACATAGGGATCCGATCTTCCATAACCCCAGCGGTCGTAAGACAGCACGGCGAGACCGCATTCTCGCGCGATGGACTCCGGCAGATCCTTCCAGGTGCTCGTGCAATCGAGTCCGCCGTGCATCATGACGATGACCGGTGCATCGCCGTCGAACCGTCCCCAGGAGTACGCCGCGAGCCCGTGGCCACCGGCGGTGAGATGATGCAGCTCCACGTGTTCTCCGAGAAGTTCGTCAGGCCGTCCTGCTGCCAGCCAGTGCAGCCGAGGCCTCGTTGCGGATGATCTTCATTTCGGCAATCGTCGAATCGATCGCATGACGTCGGCGCTGGAGCGCCCGCAGGAGCCCTTGCGGATCGGTCGCGTCATCGGCCGAAGGGCCCGACGTTGGCAGGCCGAAACACCTCAGACCGTTGCGGCACTCGTTCAGCGACAGCCCCATCGCCTTGAAGCGCAGCAGCAGTTCCAGCGAGCGCAGCTCCGTTGCGCCGTAGACCCGCGCGCCGTTGATGCGCCGCGGCAGCAACAGGCCCAGACACTCGTAGTGCCTGATGGCGCGCAACGTGATGCCGAGGCGCCGGCAGGTCTCGGCAATGCCGAGCGGCAGGGGCGCGCCCGTGTGCCCCCCCTCAGTCCCGGCCGACGGTGCCAGCCGCGGTGGCCGATTCCTGGGCCCGACGGCTAGGCATCTCGTTCAGTACGACTTGGGGAGCCCGAGCACGTGCTCGCCGATGTAGTTCATCAGCATCTCGTTGTTGATGGGCGCGATCTCCAGCAGGCGCGTCATCGGCCACAGCGTGACCACGTCGTAGTCGCGGTCGAAGCCATAGCCGCCATGCACCTGCAGCGTGGCGTCGATGGCCGCCACCGCGGCGCGGGACGCGAGCAGCTTGGCCATGTTGGCATGGGCGCCGGCGTCCTCGCCGTTGTCGAAACGGTCCGCGGCGTCGTAGGTCATCAGCCGCGCCGCTTCCAGTTCGGCCTTGGCCAATGCCATGCGGTGTTGCAGCGCCTGATAGCTGCCGATCGGCTTGCCGAATGGCTTGCGTTCGTTGGCGTACGCCACGGCCTTCGACAACGCGTAGTCGCCCAGGCCGATGGCCGCACCGGCGGCCAGCAGTCTCTCGGAGTTCAGGCCCTCGAACATCAGCTTGGCGCCCTTGCCGGGTTCGCCGATCACCGCCTCGGCGGGCAGCTTGACATTGTCAAAGAACACCATGTATTGGCGCTCGGCGGTTTCGACCTGGATGTTGAGCTGCTGCAGCTTGATGCCCGGGGTCTTCATGTCGACCACGAACAGCGACATGCCGTCGGTGCGGTGCTTCACGTCGCCGGCCTTGGTGGTGCGCGCCACGACCTGCATGTAGTCGGCATCGCGCGCGCCGGAGATGAAGACCTTCTGCCCATTGAGCGTCCAGCCGCCGTCGGCGTCGGGGCTGGCCAGCGTCGTCATCGCAAAGCTGTTGGTGCCGGCATTCGGCTCGGTGATCGCGAAGCACATCTTCTTCTCGCCGATGCAGGTGGGTGTGACGTACTTGGCGATCTGCTCCTTGGTGCCGTGGCGCACGATGGGCACCCGGGCCAGGCCCGTGACCACCAGGAACAGCGTCGGCACGCCGGCCAGCGCAAGCGCCTCATTGAGCGCCGTAATCTCGAGCACGCCGCCACCCGAGCCGCCGTGCTCCTCGGGAATGGACAGGCCGAGCAGGCCGAACTTGCCCAGTTCGCGCCACAGTTCGTCGGGGAATCTGTCTTCCTTGATGCACTGCAGGATGTAGCTGCGCGGGTACTGCTTGGTGACGCCGCGCGCCGCTTCCTGGATGTCGCGGATGCGCGACTGGATGATCGAGGAGGCCGTGGCGCGGCCGGTGGGCGGGGTCATTGCGGTCATGGGTTCACTCCGATGGTGTCGTGAAATGAAGGGTGGGCTCAGAGGGCGAGTTCGGCTGGAATCGTCACTGGGTGGTCGAGCAGCATCTGCGCATAGGCCTTGCCCTGGGGGTCCATGCGCACCGAGGCAATGCCGCCACCGCCCAGCGCTGCCTGCAGCGTGAAGTTCAGCGCATGCGTTCCCGGCAGGTCATAGCGGCGCACTTCGCCATGCACGAGGTGCGCAAACCAGCGCGCCACCGCCTGCTCGGTGATGGCGGCGCGGATGAAAGGCAGGTACTCGGGCTTGCGGGCGATGATGCCGATGTTCGCCGCGTCGCCCTTGTCGCCGCTTCGCCCCCAGGCCAACTGCACCAGTGGCACGCTGCGCGAACCGCGCGCGAAGGCATCGACGGCCGGCAGCGGCCCGTCGACCGCAGGCAACGCCGCGGCGTCGAGCCTCACGCCGGCCAGCGCCGGTGCGGCGACCTTCTGCGCGCCCATGTCGATGCTCACGCCGAGCTGCGACTTCGGCACCAGGCAGGAAAACAACCGGACCACCGGTTGCACCTTGGGCCGCCCGCCGGTGAAGCCGGTGATGGCCGGCGCCGACATCAGCGCCATCGGCGCCACCTCGCGCGAGAACAGCTCGAGCGCATCCTTCAGCGGGTGGCGCACGCCCACCTTGAGCATGACCTCGCGCGCGCTCACCCGGGCCTGCGGACCGTAGGTGTCCTCGGCGCCGATGGCCTCGACGCAGGCCTCCGTGAAGTCGGGCCAGCCTCGCTCGGCGAACTTTCGCCGCATGCGTGCCAGCATGGCCGCGCCGACTCGGTGCGCCTTGGCGCCGGCGTCGATGCCGCCGATCATGAACAGGCTCGTGGCGCGGAAGCCGTCGGCGTACGTGATGCTGACCTTGGCCTCGTCGGTGGGCGCGAGTCCGCGCGCACCACGCACTTCGACGCGGTCGGTGCCGGCCTGGGTCAGCGTCACTCGGGTGAAGTCGCACACCACGTCGGGCAGGATGTAGGCACGCGGATCGCCGATCTCGTAGAGCATCTGCTCGCCCACGGTCGAGGGGCACACCAGCCCGCCGGTGCCCGGTGGCTTGGTGATGACGAAGCTGCCGTCAGGGCGGCACTCGGCGATCGGAAAGCCCATGTCGTCCCAGCCGGGCACGCTCTGCCAGTCGGTGTAGTTGCCGCCGGTGGTTTGCGTGCCGCATTCGATCAGGTGCCCGGCCAGGCTGCCCAGCGCGAGCTTGTCGAGGTCGTCGGCCGTCCAGCCGAAGTGCGCGATCAGCGGCGCCAGCGTCACCGCGCTGTCCACGCAGCGGCCGGTGACGACGATGTCGGCGCCCGCGGAAAGCGCCGCCGCGATCGGGAACGCGCCGAGGTAGGCGTTGGCGCTCATCACCTTGGCCGGGAACGGCGCGCCGGAGAACATCTCCTTCGTGCCGGCCGCGCGCAGCGCCTCGACCTGCGTCATCAGGTCGTCGCCGAGCACCGCGGCGATCTTCAGCTCCACGCCCTCGGCCTGGGCTGCGGCGACCAGGGCTTCGCGGCAGGCCGAGGGGTTGACCCCGCCGGCGTTGGCGACGACGCGGATGCCGCGCGCCTTGAGCTGCTTCATCAGCGGCTTGATGGTGCTGACGAAATCGGGCGCGTAGCCCAGGCTCGGATCCTTGGCCTTGGCGCGGATCAGCAGCGACATCGTGATCTCGGCCAGGTAGTCGAAGACGAGCACGTCGATGTCGCCGTGCTCGACGAGCTGGGCGGCCGAGAACTCGCTGTCGCCCCAGAAACCGGAGGCGCAGCCGATGCGGAGGGTGTCTTTGCTCATGCGGATGAGTCCCCTTGCGAGGTGTGGGTTGGATGGTGGCGTTTCAGCCGGCCGTGCGGTCCCGGTGCGGCCAGAAGATGCGCCAGATGCCCTTGGCCGTGGCGCAGACGCGGCCCCTGTCGTCGAGCAGCTCGCCTTCCGCAAAGGCCACGCTGCGCCCCGAGCGCACGACCCTGCCGTGGGCCTCGAAGCGCGCGCCTGCCGCCGCATCGACGTAGGTGATGTCGAGGTTGATGGTCGACTGGCGCAGCCCGCCGGGGTCGACCTCGCGCATCTCGGGTCGCGCCAGGTTGGCCGAGGCGATGGCACAGCCGAGCGCGGCGTCGAACATGTAGGCGATGACGCCGCCGTTGATCACACTGTCCGAGCCACCGCCACCGCGCTGCGCGGCGGTGGGCGCGCGCAGGTGGACGACCGCGCGCCCGACCTCGCCGAGCTCGAGTTCCAGGCCCTGGGCGCTGAGGAAGGTGTTGCTGCCCCAGCGTTTCCAGAAGGCGTCGACGACTGCGGGGGGAAGCTTGGGTTGATCGTTCAAGGGTGGGTCTCCGGTCGGGGCGGTGGTCAGCGCGCGAGGCCCAGCGCCTCGATGCGCTCCAGGTGCGCCAGCAGCGAGCGCCGGGCCACGGGCCACAGTTGTTTCGGGGTGTCCGCGTAGGCGATCGGCACCCAGTCGTCGGCGTTGCCTTGGGGGCACTCGCGCATCGCCGCCAGCACCTTCGCCTCGCGCGCGAGGCGGTGCGACTTGAGCCACGCGATGGCCTGCGGTGCCGAGCCGATGACATGGCCGTGCGCCGGCAGGATGAAGCGGATGTCGTGGCTTTCGCACTCGCGCAGCAGCCGGTCGAGCGAGTCGATGTAGGCGGCCATGTTGCCGTCGGGCGGGTCGATCACCGTGGTGCTGCCGCTGAGCACGTGATCGCCGGAGAACAGCAGCCCGTCCTCCTCCAGCACCAGGCACAGGTGGTTGGCGGCGTGGCCCGGCGTGTGCACGGCGCGCAGCGTCAGCGGGTGCGCGGGGTCGTCGAGCACGATGCATTCGCCGTCGGCGAGCGTGCGGTCGGGGGTGAACTCCGAGTGCGCCCGCGCCGTCGGCGCCGACGGCAGGCCGAGGATCGGCGGACGCTGTCCGGTCGCGGCCTCGCAGGCCTGCGCCAGCGGCTGCGCAGCCGGCGAGTGGTCGGGATGCGAATGGGTGCAGATGATCGTCCGCACACGGCCGCCGGTGACTTCGAGCAGGCGCTTGACGTGGACTTCGTCCGGCGGACCGGGATCGATGACGATCCAGCCGGCGGCCGCGCTGCCCAGCAGGTAGGCGTTGGTGCCCGGGCCGGTCATCACGCCGGGGTTCGGTGCGGTGAACCGCCACAGGTGGCGCAACAGTTGCACCGGCCGCTCGCTCTGCCAGTCGAGCGCGTGCAGCATCTGCCCGTCGGGGCAGACGAGTTCGAGCTCGCCGAAAGGCAGGTCCGTTTCCATGAAGCGCTGCGGCTTGCCGCCGACGAGCGCGCCGCGCGGGCACGACTCCCAGTGCGGCCGGTTGCCGGCACATGCCGCGAGCGCCGCATCGACGCTGTCGAAGCCGGCCAGCCAGCGCAGCGTCCGCAGGGTAGGGAAGATCATCGGCAGCGTGCCGGCCTCGTGGCGCGCCAGCGCGTCGGCGGCGCGCAGCCACACCGGCTCGAACTGCTCGGCGTCGTCGGCCACCGGCGTCTGACCCTCGGGCATGCGGCCGATCAGGAACAGCGTGTCGAAGCGGCGCGGCTGCACGTCGCGGTCGGTGGTCCAGCGCACCGCGACGCGCAGCGCGCCGGCGGCCAGGCGCAGGCCGCGCGCGCGCAGTTGCGGATGCAGCGGCTCGTGGCGCTTGAGCCCGGCGAGCTCGCTTGCCGCCACCGGGCTGCCGGCGGCGTCGTGGGCATGCAGCACGCCAAGCTCCTCGAAGCTCTCGCGCAGTGCTGCGACCGCCGCGGCGAGGTGCGGCAGCGCTGCGGCCGCCTCGCCGACGAGGTCGGCCGCCGAGGCGTCCGCGTCGTCGATGCGGCCGCCGGGGAAGACGAACACGCCCGGCAGGAAGCTCGCGTTCGGCGAGCGCCGCGTCAAGAGCACCTCGGGGCCGGCCGGTGCATCGCGCAGCCATAGCAGCGTCGCGGCGGGCCGCGGCGCGACCGGCGTGCGCGGAGGATGAAGCTGGGTGACCGGGCGGACCATGTTCAGGCGCTGGCGCTGTTGGAGCGCAGCAGCTCGTCGAGCGTGCGCTCCAGGTGGCGCAGCGAGTTGCACTCGCGCGCGATGTGGCAATACGGCGCGTAGCGCTTCATCTCGGAATCGCCCAGGCCCCAGAACGAACGCGGCTCGGGATTCAGCCAGATCACCCGCCGCGCGCGCCCGTACAGTGTCTTCATGATCTCGCTGCGCGCGTGGCCGCGGTTGTTGCGCGCATCGCCGAGCACGAGCACCGTCGTGCGGTGGTCGATGCGGTGCATCAGCTGCTCGTCCAGATCGAGCAGCATCTGGCCGTAGTCGGTGCCCGAGCCGCCCACCGCGTTGAGCACCTTGTCCACCGCCTGCTCGACGGGCAGCGACTCGAACGTGGCGCTCACGTCGACCAGGTGGTTGGTGAATGCATACGACTGAACATCCGACAGCAGCTCGTCCAGGCTGTAGAGGAACAGCAGCAGGAAGCGCGCGTACTGGCGCACCGAGCCGCTGACGTCGCAGATCGCCACCACCTTGGGCCGCTCGACGCGCGTGCTGCGCCAGTGGGTCTCGAACAGCATGCCGCCGTAGGCCGCGTTGGCGCGCTGGGTGCGCCGGAAGTCGAGCTGGCCGCGCTGCTCGCGGCGCTTGCGGCGGGCGTGGCGCTCGGCCAGCCGGCGCGCGATCTTGCGCACGATCTCGTGCATGCGCGCGAAGTCGCGACGGTCGATGGCCGACAGCTTCTGCGACTGCAGGAATTCGTCATGCAGCTCGCGCGTGGGCGCTGTGCCGTACAGCGCGAGCTTGCGCTCGACGAAGTTGCGCACCTCGTTGAACAGCCGCTTGCGCGCCAGTTCCAGGTCGGCATGGCGCTGCGGCGCCAGCGTCTGGCGGCGCGCCTCGGCGATCTCGCGGTCCAGTAGTTCCAGGCCCATCGCCTGCTGGATCTTCTGCGTGTAGTGGCCCTTCTGGGTGAAGAACCAGATGTCGGTGAGGCCCACCTCGCGCGCCGCCTGCTGCATACGGCGCGCCAATGCTGCCGAGTCGCCCGAGAGCAGCAGCTGCGACAGCGCCTGCCCGGCGCTGCCTTGGCAGCCGCCAGGGCCGCCGCTGCCCTGGCCGTTGCCCTCCTGCGGCGGGCTCTGCGGCTGCGCCGCCGGGTCGAGCACAGCGCCGCCCGTCGTCGCAGCTGCGCCGGTGCCGAACGAGTCGAAGCGGAAGAAGCGGTCGAAGGCTTCGTCGAAGATCGCCCGGTCGGGCAGGGTCTTCGCCAGCGTCGTGCCGAGCGCCGACTTCAGCAGCTCGCGTTCGCCCCAGCCGACCAGCGCCGTGGCGCGCGCCGCGTCGATCTGCGCGTTCAGGCTCACGTCCAGGTCGCTGCCGCGCAGCGCCTTGAAGAAATCTTCAAGCGTGGATTGCATGCGGAAGCTCCGCGTTCTTGCGCGCCTTGTCCATCAGCGCCGGCAGCTGTTCGGCGGCACTGGCGATGTCCTGCTCGAACTTGAGGAACACGTTGAGCGTGTCGCGCACCAGGTCGAGGTTGAGATGCTCGGAGTTCAGCAGCAGCAGCGTCTTCGCCCAGTCGATCGTCTCGCTGACCGAGGGCTGCTTCTTCAGGTCGATCTCGCGCACCGCCTGCACGAAGGCAACCAGTTCGCGGTTGAGCTTCTCCGAGAGGCCCGGCACGCGCCGCTCGAGGATGCGGCGCTCGATCGCGGCCTCCGGGAAGGGGATGTGCAGGTGCAGGCAGCGGCGCTTGAGCGCATCACTCATCTCGCGCGTGTTATTGCTGGTGAGGAAGACCAGTGGCTTGACCTTCGCGGCGATCGTGCCCAGTTCGGGCACGGAGACCTGGAAGTCCGAGAGCACCTCGAGCAGGAAGGCCTCGAACTCCGGATCGGACTTGTCAACCTCGTCGATCAGCAGCACGCAGCCACGTTCCTGATGCAGCGCTTGGTACAGCGGCCGCGGCTCGAGGAAGTGCTCGGAGAAGAACAGATCGTCGTGCGCATGCAGCTTCTCGATCGAGGCCGCCAAGCCGACGGCACCCTGCATCAGCTCGGCCAGCTTGTCCTTCAGCAACTGCGTGTAGAGCAGCTGCTTGCCGTACTTCCACTCGTACAGCGCCTTCGATTCGTCTAGGCCCTCGTAGCACTGCAGGCGGATCAGCGGCACGTCGAGGATCGACGCCATGCTCTTGGCCAGTTCGGTCTTGCCCACGCCGGCCGGGCCTTCGACGAGCACGGGCTTTTCAAGGTTGAAGGCCAGAAAGACCGCGGTGGCGAGCTGCCGGCTGGCGATGTAGTCGACGTCCGAGAGGCGGGACGTCACCACCTCCACGCTCTCGAAGTGGGTGTCATGCAGGGACTTCATCGGATTCCTTGGTGTTGAGCAGGCGTTGTCCGGCCTCGAGCTGGCGCAGTTCACCGACACTACGGGCGATGCCCAGAATGCAGCGCAGGTCGCGGCTAAGCGACGCGATGCCGTCGCCCAGGTCGTCCAGAGTCGCCGCGAGGGCTTCGAACTCCGCCTGCCAGCGTTCGAACATCCTGCGACTGCCGGCATTGAATTCCGCCAGGCCGGCGCTGGGGCCCTCGACCTCGAGGCGCCGGGCCGCATGATCGGCCACTGCCTCCAGGGCGCGCAGCTCGAGCCGCAGTGCGCCCAGCCTGCGCACGAGCGACGGCGCCGGCTGCGTGGTGCGCAGCCAGCGCGCCAGCTCGTCGAGCTCGGCGTGCATGGCCCCGACCATCGCGCTGGCGAGCAGGGCATCCTCGGTCACGCGCACCGGCCTGGCGATGCGGTCGAAGGCTGTCCCGCCCTGTCCCAGCCGGCAGCTGGCCGGCACCGCGCAAGCCTCGAACTGCAATCCCGCGTGCTGCAGCGGCGCCAGTACGGCCGAGGAGGCCTGACCGATCTCAGCCGGGGCGGGCATCGCCGGCCGCAGCGTCAATCCCGCGGTGCCGGCCTCGACCAGGAAGGCGTCGAAGGCCTTGCGGTGGCCATCGTCGGCGGTGACGGCCAGCACGACAAAGGCGTCGGCCACGGGACCGTTGCTGACGTGCGACTTGGCACCGTCGATGAGCCAGCGCTCGCCCTGTCCGTCGACTTCGCGGCGCGCGGCGCAGCGCAGGCGCTTGGGGTGCGCGCCGGCTTCCGGTTCGGAGACTGCCAAGCCCACGATCGCCTGGCCGGCGGCCATTCGCCGGAGCAGGGCACGCGCGCGCTCGGTGTCGGCGGCGCCGACGATGCAGCGCCCCACCATCTCGTTGAGCAGCCAGCCGAGCGTGAGTCCGAGGCTGGCTGTTTCTCTCGCCATGCAGCCGGCGATCCGGGCGATGGCGGGCCAGTCGGCGCGCGGGCCGCGTCCGTCGAGGTCGAAGGACAAGCCCAGCAGTCCCTGTTCGCCCAAGTGCCGCCACCAGTCTCGCGGAAATCCTGCCTCGCGCGCAACGGCCGGTGCACCGCGCAGCGCCAAGTTCAGCGCCCGCGCGAGGCCTTCAGCGGGCGGGTGGGCGGCGGGCACCACCGTCTTCACGCGTGAAACCCCAGTTGCCGCGCCGCCAGGTCGCGCATCACCTCTTCGGCGCCGCCACCGATGGCGTTGACCTTGACTTCACGGTAGATGCGCTCGACGGTCACGCCGCGGATGAAGCCGGCGCCGCCATGCATCTGCACCGCCTCGCTGGCGCAGTGGGCCATGGTCTGCGTCGCCTGGTTCTTCAGCAGACAGATCTCGCCCACCGGCGCGTCGCCGTGCTCGACGCGCCAGGCCAGCGTTTCGAGCATCGCCTGCGTGGCCTCGATGCGCATCGCCATATCGGCCAGCTTGTGGCGCGTGACCTGCTGGTCTATGAGCTTGCCGCCGAACATCTCGCGCTGCTTGGCCCATGCCAGTGCCTCGTCAAGGCACACCTGTGCGAACCCGTTCGCCCCCGCGGCGAGGAAGATGCGTTCGCGGTTGAAGTTCTGCATGATGGCCTTGAAACCCTGGTTTTCGGTGCCGACCAGGTTCTCCACCGGAACGCGGACGTCGTCGAAATGCAGCGTCGCGGTGTCGGAGCACAGCCAGCCCATCTTCGACAGCGGGGTCTGGGTGAAACCCGGCATGCCCTTCTCGATCAGCAGCAGAGACACCCCTGCGGGGCCCGGCCCACCGGTACGCACCGCCACCGTGTAGAAGTCGGCCCGGATGCCCGAGGTAATGAAGGTCTTGGAGCCGTTCACGATGTAGTGGTCGCCGTCGCGCCTGGCGGTGGTGCGCAGGTTGGCGACGTCCGAGCCGCCCGAGGGCTCGGTGATGCCCAGCGCGCTGATCTTCTCGCCGCGCATCACCGGCTGCAGCACCTTGCGCTTGAGCGCCTCGCTGCCGACGTTGACGATCGGTGGGCAGCCGATGGTGTGCGACAGCAGGCTGGCCAACACCCCCCCGGCGCCGCAGCGCGTGAGCTCCTGCGAGGCGACGATGGTCATGAACAGATCACCGTCGTTGCCGCCGTACTCCTGCGGGAATCCCAGGCCCAGCAACCCCAGATCGGCCGCCTGCCGGTACAGTTCCCGCGGGAAGCTGCCCTGGGTCTCCCAGTCCTCGACATGGGGCGTGATCTCGCGCGCGACGAAGCGCCGCACGGCCTGACGGAAGGCTTCGTGCTCGGCGGTGTAGAAGGGGCTGGATCGGCTCATGATTGGCTCTTGGTTGCGGATCGTCGAAAGGTGGTCAGTCGGTGGACTCGGCCAGCTTGACAACCAGGGCGCGGGTCGCCAGCTGTTCGCCCACCGCGGCGCCGACCCTTTCGACCACGCCGTCGCGGCGGGCCAGCAACTGGTGTTCCATCTTCATCGCCTCGAGGACGGCGACGCGCTGGCCCTTGACGACCTGGTCGCCCGGCGACACCAGCAGGGCGAGCAGGCGGCCGTTCATCGGTGCCAGCACGTTCGATTCGCCGGCGTCGTCGGCCCGCTTGGGCGGGGCGTAGGTGAGGTCGTCGAAGCTGTGCGCATGGCCGGCCAGCGCCAGGTGCAGCCTGCCGCCGGCGAACACGGCCGCCGCCTTCGTGTGCAGCCCGTCGATGGCCAGCAGGTGGGCTTCGGCGTCCCGCCCAAGCAGCGCGATCTCATGCACGGCGCCACAGGGGCACTCGACGATGAATCGCCCGGGCCCCAGCATGCGGACATGCGTGGCCGCCCGATCATCGCCGACGCCCAGGATCAGGGACCAGCGTGCCGGGCCGTTGGAGCGGAAGCCGGACTGCGCGCCGCGGTACGCGCTGGCATCGAACCACAGCGCCGCGGCGACGGCCAGCGTTCGCGAGTCCGCGTTGGCAGCACGCAGCCGCTCGGGCCCGAAGTTCCTGCCGATGAAGGCGGTGGTCGCCTGACCGCCTGCGAACTCGGGGTGCGCGGCGGCGTCGGCCAGGAAGCCCAGGTTGGTGGGCAGGCCCAGCACACAGGTGCTGCGCAGCGCGCCCACCAGGCGGCGCCGCGCCTCGTCGCGGGTGGCGCCGTGGGCGATGATCTTGGCGATCATCGGGTCGTAGAAGGGGCTGATCGCCTGACCCTGCGCGAGGCCATGGTCCACGCGCACGCCGGTGCCAGAGGGCGGCTGCCACAAGGCCACCTCGCCGCTTTGCGGCAAAAAGTCGCTGGCCGGGTCCTCGGCGTACAGCCGGACTTCGATCGCGTGGCCGGTCAGGCGCACCTCGTCCTGCGCCAGCGGCAGCGGCTCGCCGCGTGCCACGGCGAGCTGCCAGGCCACCAGGTCCAGGCCCGTGATGCACTCGGTCACCGGGTGCTCCACCTGCAGCCGGGTGTTCATCTCGAGGAAGTAGAAGCGGCCTTCGCGGTCGAGCAGGAATTCCACCGTGCCGGCACCGACGTAGCCCACCGCGCGCGCCGCCGCCACCGCCGCTGTGCCCATGCGTTCGCGCAGCGCCGCGTCGACCGCCGGCGAGGGCGCTTCCTCGAACACCTTCTGGTGCCGACGCTGGACCGAGCAGTCGCGTTCGCCCAGGTGAATGATGTGGCCGTGCCGGTCGCCGAAGACCTGCACCTCGACATGGCGCGGCTCGATCACCGCGCGCTCGAGGATCAGTTCGTCGGAGCCGAAGGCGTTGGCCGCTTCCGAGCGCGCGCGCGCCAGCGCCTCGGGCAGTTCGGCGAGGTCGTGCACCAGCCGCATGCCGCGCCCGCCGCCGCCGGCCGCGGCTTTGACCATGATCGGCACGCCGATCTCGCGCGCCTGCGCGAGCAGGGTGCGGTCAGACTGGTCGGCGCCCTGGTAGCCGGGCACGCAGGGCACGCCGGCCTGGATCATCAGCCGCTTGGCCGCCGCCTTGTTGCCCATCTGCTCGATCGACTGCGGATCGGGGCCGATGAAGATCAGGCCGGCGGCCTGGACCGCACGCGCGAATTCGGCGTTCTCCGACAGGAAGCCGTAGCCGGGGTGGATGGCGTCGGCACCGCTCTCGGCCGCGGCGCGCAACAACGCATCGATGTTGAGATAACTCTCGCGCACTGGCGCCGGGCCGATGCACAGCGCCTCGTCGGCCTGCTGCACGTGCAGCGCGCCGGCGTCGGCCTCGCTGTAGACGGCCACCGTGCGGTAACCCTGGGCGCGTGCGGTGCGGATCACGCGGCAGGCGATCTCGCCGCGATTGGCGATGAGGATCTTCTGGAAGGAGGTATGCATCGCTTGCGTCCTCACATCCGTGCCACGCCGAAGCTGTTGGGGCGCATGCTGCGCCCCCGGCCTTCACGGCACACGGCCAGCGCCAGCGCCAGCACGGCGCGCGTATCGCGCGGATCGATGATGCCGTCGTCCCACAACCTCGCCGTCGCGAACAGCGAGTGCGACTCCATGTCGAAGCGCTTCAGGATCTCGGCGCGCATCGACTCGAGCATGGCCTCGGGCGGCGCCTTGCCGGCACGCGCCATCTTCTCCTCGGTGACGATGCGCATCACCATCGCCGCCTGTTCGCCGCCCATCACGGCGACGCGCGCGTTCGGCCAGGCGAAGACAAACTGCGGGTCGTAGGCGCGACCGCACATGCCGTAGTTGCCGGCACCGAAGGAGGCGCCGATCATCAGCGTGATGCGCGGCACCTTGCAGTTGGTGACGGCCTGGATCATCTTCGAGCCATGTTTGATCATGCCGACCTGCTCGACCTCCTTGCCGACCATGAAGCCGGTGGTGTTCTGCAGGTAGACCAGAGGCGTGCCCGACTGCTCGCACAGCTGCATGAACTGCGTGGCCTTGTTCGCGCCTTGCGGGTCAATCGGCCCGTTGTTGCCGATGAAGCCGCAGGGCTGGCCTTCGATGGCGCCGTGGCCGCACACGGTGGCGGCGCCGAACTCGGGCTTGAAGTCCAGGAAGTCCGAGTCATCGATCAGCCGCGCCAGCAGCTCGCGCACGTCGTAGGGCTGCCGGTAGTCCGGCGGCACAAGGCCCACGAGGTCTTCCGTCGGAAAGCGCGGCGGCTTCCAGGCGCGCCCGGTGCCCTGGCCAGGCTTGTCGTTCCATGGCATGCGCGCGAGCAGGTCGCGCGCGATGCGGATGCCGTCGGCATCGTCCTCGGCCAGGTACTCGGCCACGCCGGAGACGCGGGTGTGCATCTCGGCGCCGCCGAGCTCCTCGTCGCCGGCGATCTCTCCGGTGGCGGCCTTCAGCAGCGGCGGGCCGGCGAGGAAGGCCTTGGCGCGGCCACGCACCATGATCACGTAGTCGGACATGCCCGGCAGGTAGGCGCCCCCGGCGGTGGAGTGGCCGTGCATCACCGTGACCTGCGGAATGCCCGCCGCCGACAGGCGTGCCTGGTTGGCGAAGCCGCGGCCGCCTTCGATGAAGACCTCGCCCACGTGCATCAGGTTGGCGCCGCCGGACTCGACCAACCGCACCACCGGCAGCCGGTTCTCCAGCGCGATGGCCTCGGCGCGCAGGCTCTTGCGCATGCCCATCGGGGTGATCGTGCCGCCCTTGATCGCGCTGTCCGAGGCGATGACCATGCAGCGGACGCCGGAGACGATGCCGATGCCTGTGATCAGCGCACCGCCGAGCACGTTCTTCTCGCCGTCATCGTCGTGCATGCGCAGGCCGGCCAGCGTGGACAGTTCCAGCCAGGGCGAGCCGCGGTCCAGCAGCAGCGACACGCGCTCGCGCGGCAGCAGCTGCCGGCGCTCGCGGAATCGTGACTCCAGCGCGTTCGAGGTGTCGCGCACGCGGCCTTCCAGGCCGCGGAAGTTGTCGATCAACGCCAGCATCTGCTGGCGCTGAGCCTGAAAGGCTTCGGACTGCCGGTCGATGCCGGACTCGATGGAGGGCATGAGGTCTACTCTTCTTGGGGTCTGTGGCCGTGCAGTGTGCTAACGGGCGAAGAAGGCCATGCCTTCGGCGGCCATCGCGCGCAGGCTCTTCGGGGGTTCAAAACGCGGCCCGTGGCGGCGTGCCACGTCGTCGCAGTCGGCCACGAAGGCGGCGACCCCGCGGCTGTGGATCTGCCCGATCGGTCCACCCAGGCAGGCGGGGAAACCCCAGCCGAGAATGGCGCCGACGTCGGCATCGATCGGTGCGCGCAGCACACCCTCCTCGAGGCAGCGCACGGTTTCGATGGACTGGATGGCCATCAGCCGCTGGATGACCTCGGCCACGCCCGGCTGCACCGGCGCCGGCTTCCACAGGTCGGCCAGGCCGGCCCAGAGATGCTTGGCGGCCCCCTGCGGATACTCGTAGAAGCCCTTGCCGGCCTTCTTGCCCAGTCGGCCGAGGGCACCGTCGACCATGCGGTCGCAGACCTCATCGATGGCACTGCGCTGGTAGGCCGCGCCCAGGTCGGCGGCGGTCTGCCGGCGGATGCGGGCCATCAGTTCGAGCGAGACCTCGTCGGCCAGGGCCAGCGGCCCCACCGGCATGCCCGCCATGCGGCCGGCATTTTCGATCAAGGCCGGCGCGACGCCTTCCGACAGCAGCGTGAGGCCCTCGCCGACGTAGGTGGAGAACACGCGGCTGGTGTAGAAGCCGCGGCTGTCGTTGACGACGATCGGCGTCTTGCGCAGCGCCTTCACGAAGTCGAGCGCGCGGGCCAGGCACTGTTCGCTCGTCGCCTTGCCGACGATCACTTCCACCAGCGGCATCTTCTCGGCCGGCGAGAAGAAGTGCAGCCCGATGAAGTTAGCCGGCCGCACCGAGGCCTGCGCCAAGCCGGTGATCGGCAGTGTCGACGTGTTGCTGGCGAAGATGGTGTCGGGCGCAAGCTGCGCCTCGGCCTTGCGGGTCACGTCGGCCTTCAGGGCGCGGTCCTCGAAGACGGCTTCGACGACGATGTCGCAACCGTCCAGGGCGGCGAAGTCCGCCGTAGGCCGAACGCGGGCCGCCAACGTGGTGCACTTCTCGGCGCTCAGGCGGCCCTGCTCGACCTGTTTGGCCCAGCGCGCTTCGCCATAGGCCTTGCCCCGCGCCGCGAGTTCTGCCGTGGTGTCGAGCAACACCACGTCCAGCCCGGCCTCGGCCGCCGCGCAGGCGATGCCGGCGCCCATCATGCCGGCACCGAGAATGCCGACGCGGCGATAGCTGGCCGGCGGCACGCCCTTGGGGCGCGCGGCGAGCTTGCCGGCTTCGCCGATGCCGAAGAACAGGGTGCGGATCATGTTCTTCGACACCGGCCCGACGGTGAGCTTGACGAACTCCCGCGCCTCCACCTTCAAGGCGGTGTCGATGTCGACCTGGCAGCCGTTGTAGACGCAACTCATGATCGCTTCGGGCGCCGGGTAGTTGCCGAAGGTCTTGGCGCGCAGCAGTGCGTTGCCTGCGGTGAAGGTTTCGTAGCCAGCGGGGCTCTGCACCGGGCCGCCGGGTAGTTTGAAGCCTTTGCGGTCCCAGGGCTGGATCGCGTCCTCGGGCCGTGCCGCCAGCAGCCAGGCGCGTGCGCGCTCCAGCAGTTCGGCCGGTGCCACGAGTTCGTCCACCATGCCCGCCTTCAGTGCCTGCGCCGGCGAGACCTTCTTGCCCTCGAGCAGAAAGGGCAGTGCCGGGCGAATGCCGATCAGCCGCGGCAGGCGCTGGGTGCCGCCGCCGCCGGGCAGCAGGCCCAGGCCCACCTCGGGCAGGCCGATCTGCGCCTTCGGGTTGTCGGCGGCGATGCGGCGATGGCAGCTGAGCGCCACCTCGTAGCCGCCGCCGAGTGCGCTGCCGTTCAGGGCCGCGACGAAGGGCTTGCCGCTCTTCTCGATGCCGCGCATCAGGGCGTGCAGCTCTTCGGTGAAGCGCGTCATGGCCTGCGCGTCGTCGAAGGCCAGCAGCATGTTCAGATCGCCGCCGGCGATGAATTCCGGCTTGCCCGAGGTGACGATCACGCCCTTGACGGCGGGGTCGGCGATGGCGCGCTGCACCGCATCCGCATAGGCGGCAATGGAGGCGGCGTTGAGGACGTTCATCGGCGCGTCGCTCATCTGCCAGGTCAGGGTGGCGATGCCGTCGGCGCCCGCTTGGTAGTCGATGCTCATGGTGAGGATTCCTGATCGGCGCGGTTCACACGCGCTCGATGATGGTGGCAGTGCCCATGCCCGCGCCCACGCACAGCGTGGCCAGACCGGTGGAGAGGTTGCGGCGCTCGAGTTCGTCGAGCAGGGTGCCGAGGATCATGGCGCCGGTGGCGCCCAGCGGATGTCCCATCGCGATGGCGCCGCCGTTGACGTTCATGCGCTCGTGCGGCACGTCCATCACCTCCATGAAGCGCAGTACCACCGAGGCGAAGGCCTCGTTGAGTTCGAATAGATCGATGTCGGAACAGGACATGCCGGCCAGCTTGAGCGCCTTCTCCGCCGAGAACGACGGTCCGGTGAGCATGATGGTCGGCTCGCTGCCGACGGAGGCGAACGACCGGATGCGCGCGCGCGGTTTCAGGCCCAGGCGCTGGCCGGCCTCGGCGCTGCCGATCAGCACCGCGGCCGCACCGTCGACGATGCCCGAGGAGTTGCCGGCGTGGTGGACGTGTTCGATGCGCTCGAGCTGCGGGTAGCGCTGCAGCGCCACCGCGTCGAAACCGGCGCGCTCGCCCTGGAGCTTGAACGCGGGCTCGAGCTTGGCTAGCGATTCGATCGTGGTTTCGGGGCGCATGTGCTCGTCGCGGTCGAGCACGACCAAGCCATTGACGTCGCGCACCGGCATGATCGACTTCGCGAAGCGGCCTTCTTGCCATGCGACCGCGGCGCGCCGCTGGCTTTCCAGGGCATAGGCATCGACATCGGCCCGCGAGTACCCGTACAGCGTGGCGATCAGGTCGGCCGAGATGCCCTGCGGCACGAAATAGGTGGGCAGGGCCACGGCCGGGTCGGCCGGCCAAGCGCCGCCGCCGGTGCCCATGGGCACGCGGCTCATGCTCTCGACCCCGCCGCCGACGGCCAGCGGCGACTGGCCTGACATCACCTTGGCCGTGGCCATGTTGCAGGCCTCGAGGCCCGAAGCGCAGTAGCGGTTGATCTGCACGCCTGGCGCGAACTGGTCGTAGCCAGCCACCAGCGCCGCCACGCGGGCGATGTTGGCGCCTTGCTCGCCCACCGGCTCGACGCAGCCGAGGATCACGTCGTCGACCTGTGCAGTGTCGAGCCGGTTGCGGTCGCGCAGCGCCTGGAGCGCGGTGACGGCCAGATGGATCGGCGTGGTGCCGTGCAGTGCGCCCGAGGCGCGACCCTTGCCGCGGGGCGTACGCACGGCATCGTAGATGAAAGCGTCGGTCATGGGCTGATCGAAAAGGGGTGAACAGTGGATGGCGGTTCGGAGGCGGTTCGTCCTCGTTGCGCGTCAGAGCGTGCGGCTGACGATCTCCTTCATGATCTCGTTCGTGCCGCCGTAGATGCGGGAGACGCGCGCGTCGGCATAGGCGCGCGCGATCGGGTACTCCCACATGTAGCCGAAGCCGCCGAACATCTGCAGGCAGTCGTCAAGCAGCCGGCAGTGCAGGTCGGTGGTCCAGTACTTGGCCATGGCCGCGGTCGCGGCGTCGAGTTGTCCGCGCAGCAGTTCGTCCATCAGCCGGTCGACGAAGACGCGCATCACCTGGGTCTGCGTCTTCCACTCGGCCAACCGGAAGCGGTTGTGCTGGAAGTCGATGACGCGCTGGCCGAAGGCCTTGCGTTCCTTGGTGTAGTCCAGCGTCCACTGCAGCGCGGCCTCGGCTCCGGCGGCCGCACCGATGGCGATCTGCATGCGCTCCCAGGCCAGTTCCTGCATCAGCAAGATGAAGCCCTTGCCTTCGCCGCCGAGGATGTTGGAGGCGGGCACGCGCACGCCGTCGAAGAACAGCTCCGACGTGTCCTGCGCCTTCATACCGATCTTCTCGAGGTTGCGGCCGCGCTTGAAGCCGGCGCGGTCGGTCTCCACCAGCACCAGCGAGGTGCCCTTGGCGCCAGCGGACGGATCGGTCTTGGCGACCACGATCACCAGGTCGGCATTCTGGCCGTTGGTGATGAAGGTCTTCTGGCCGTTGATCACCAGTTCCTCACCGTCGCGCAAGGCGGTGGCGCGCACGGCCTGCAGGTCGCTGCCGGCGCCGGGCTCCGTCATCGCGATGGCGCCGATGACCTCGCCGCGCGCCATCGGCGGCAGCCAGCGGCGCTTCTGCTCTTCGCTGCCGTAGGCCAGGATGTAGGGCGCCACGATGTCGGAGTGCAGCCCGAAGCCGATGCCGCTGACGCCGGCACGCGCCACCTCCTCGATGAGCACCGCGCTGTGCAGCCGGCTGCCACCGCCGCCGCCGTACGCCTCGGGAATGGCCGGGCAGAGGAGCCCGGCCTCGCCGGCAGCGCGCCAGACGGAGCGCGGCACGATGCCTTCGGCCTCCCAACGCGCGTGGTGGGGAACGACCTCGCGCTCGATGAAGCGCCGGACCTGCTCGCGGAAGAGGTCGTGCTCGGCGGTGAACAAGGGACGTTGAAGCATGGATCTTGAATGGCTCGATGGGTTCGAATATTCGACCTAACGCTTGTTAGCTGTTATAGTCTAAGCCATGATGCAACAGGTGGATAGCCATCGACGGCAGGAAATCTTGAGGGCTGCTGCCGGGCTGTTCAGGCGGCAGGGATTCGAGCGCACCTCGATGCGCCAGATTGCGGCCGAACTGGGCATCAAGTCGGGCTCGCTCTTCTATCACTTCGCGACCAAGGAAGAACTCCTCGTGGCGGTGATGGAGGAGGGCATCCGCGACGTGCATGCGTCGGTGCAGGAGGGCTTGGCCAGCGAGCGCAGGTTGCCGGAGCAACTGGCGGCCATGGTGCGCCGCCATCTGACCGCGCTGCTCGGGGCCAACCTGGACGCGCTGATGGTGTTGGTGTACGAATGGCGGAGCCTCTCCGAGCCGGCGGTGCGGCGTGTGATGGCCTGGCGGAATCGCTACGAGGATCTCTGGGACCAGGCCATCGGTGCCGCCGCTGCGAATGGTTGGGTCGACTCCGATGTGGTCCTCGTGCGGCAGACTGTGCTCGGGGCCCTGAACTGGGCCGGGCAGTGGTATCGGGCGAGCAGCCGGCTGAGTGTCGACGCGTTGTCGACGCGCATGCTCGCCATCCTGATGCCCGAAGTGCACGCGCAATTGGGCTGCGGATCAAGACTGGGTGTCGCCCACTGCGCGTGCGCCGCCGGTCATTCCGACGTTGTCGCCGATCCTTCGGCGCGGGCGGCAAGTTCCATCACACCACAGCTTCCATCTGCGGAGGAGTTTCGATGACCGCAGTCTCAACGATGATGCGTGCGCCCCTCTCGCTGAACCACTTCTTGGATCGTGCGGGGCGGTATCACGCGGACGTAGAGATCGTCAGCCGCCTGCCCGACAAGTCGCTGCACCGCCACCAGTTCCGCGACCTCCACCGGCGCGCGCTTGCGTTGGCCGAGGTCTTGGTCGAGGCGGGCGTTCAGCCTGGCGATCGCGTTGCCACCCTGAGCTGGAACCACTACGCGCACCTCGAGTGCTACTTCGGGATTCCGGCTGCCGGCGCGGTGATGCACAACCTCAACCTGCGACTGTTTCCGCATGACCTGGCGTTTATCGTCAACCATGCCAAGGACCGCATCC
Source organism: uncultured Aquincola sp. (assembly GCA_937883885.1). Next base: position 93,289 of record CAKZXL010000627.1, read on the forward strand.
TGATCGTCGACGATGTGCTGCTGCCCTTGTTTGCGCAGTTCTCGAAGGACGTGAAGTTCGAGCGCATCATTGTCGTGCCCTTGACCGGCAAGCCGGTTCCGGCCGGGTACGACGACTACGAAGAGCTGTTACGCAAGGCCAGCGGCAGGTTCGAGCCGGTGGTGGTGGATGAGCACGCGCCCTGCGGCATGTGCTACACGTCGGGGACCACGGGGCATCCGAAGGGCGTGGTGTATTCACACCGCTCGACGGTTCTTCACACACTGGTGGCAGCCCTGCCGGGTGCGCTCAGGGTGTCCGATGCCGACACCGTGTTGCCGGTGGTGCCGATGTTCCACGCCAACGCCTGGGGGCTGCCGTACCTTGCGGTGTTTGTGGGTGCCAAGCTGGTGATGCCGGGACCTCACCTAGATGCCGAGTCGCTGCTCGACCTGTTCGAGCGCGAGGCCGTGACTGTCACGGGCGGTGTGCCCACGATCTGGTTGTCGATCCTGCAGACGCTTCGCAGTCAGCCTGAGAGGTACCGCCTGAAGCCAGGGATGCGCATGCTGGTCGGCGGCTCGGCGGCACCGGAGTCGCTTTTCCGCGGCTTCGACGAGTTCGACCTCGAGGTGGGTACGGCCTGGGGCATGACCGAGACGTCGCCGCTGGGTACGGTGTCGGCGCTGACGGCGGCGATGAAATCGCTGTCCCAAGAGCAGCAGTATGTGTTGCGCGTCAAGCAAGGGCGTGCAGCGCCTCTGGTCGAGATTCGGCTGGTCGGCGAGCAGGGGGAGGTTCCCTGGGACGGCCAGTCGGTCGGCGAGATCCAGGTGCGTGGCCCATGGATCACGGGCAGCTACCACGAGATGCCGGTCAGCGAGAGCAGCTTCACCTCGGACGGTTGGCTGCGAACCGGCGACGTCGGTTGCATCGACGAGCACGGGTTCCTGCGCCTGACCGACCGTACGAAGGACCTGATCAAGAGCGGCGGTGAGTGGATCAGTTCGGTCGATCTGGAAAACGCGATCATGGGACACCCGGCGGTGCTGGAGGCTGCCGTGATTGCCGTGCCGCACCCACGTTGGGCCGAGCGGCCACTGGCAGCCATCGTGCTGCGGCCCGGCATGTCGGCCACCGCCGAGGAGATTCAGCAGTTTCTTTCGCGCACGTTCGCGAAGTGGCAGGTGCCGGACGCCTACGACTTCGTTGCGGAGATTCCTCGAACGTCCACCGGCAAGTTCCTGAAGACAAAGCTGCGCGACATGTACAAGGACTGGGCCTGGCCGGGTGCTTGACGGTCTTTCGGCATCACCCTGCGGCAGCCGGGACCGTGTAGGCCTGCCTGCCGCGTTCATTCTGGTTCGCCACTTGCGTTTAACGATAGGAGTGCTCTTGAAGTGAAGATTCTCGTCGCCGTGAAACGGGTTCTGGACTACAACGTCAAGGCCCGAGTGAAGTCCGATGGTTCGGGGGTCGACCTCGCCAACCAGAAGTTGTCAATGAACCCCTTTGACGAGATCGCCTGTGAAGAGGCGGTGCGTCTGAAGGAAGCCGGGGTGGCCAGCGAGGTCATCGCTGTATCGTGCGGCCCGGCAGGATGTCAGGAGACGCTGCGCACCGCGATGGCGATCGGCGCAGACCGTGGCGTGCTGGTCGAGACGGACGCGGTGCTGGAGCCGCTGGCGGTGGCCAAGCTGGTGAAGCACGTCGCCGAGAAGGAGGGCGTCCAACTGGCGATCTTCGGCAAGCAGGCGATCGACGACGATGCCGGGCAGGCAGGGCAGATGTTCGCCGGACTGATGGGTTGGGGTCAGGCCACCTTTGCGTCGAAGGTCAAGATCGAGGGCGACTCCGCGCTGGTGACGCGCGAGATCGACGGCGGCCTGGAGAACCTGAAGCTCAAGCTGCCCGTCGCCGTGACGACCGACCTGCGCCTCAACGAGCCCCGCTTCATCACGCTGCCCAATATCATGAAGGCGAAGAAAAAGCCGCTCGAGCTGCTGAAGGCGGCCGATCTGGGCGTCGACCTCGCGCCGCGCACAACCACGCTGCGCGTGGAAGAACCCGCCGCGCGCAAGGCGGGTATCAAGGTGGCCGACGTGGCGGACCTCGTCAAACGGCTCAAGGAAGAAGCGAAGGTGCTGTGACATGACGATTCTGATCATTGCGGAACACGACGGCGCCGCGCTCAAGCCGTCGACCCTCAACACCGTCGCTGCGGCCGCGAAGATCGGCGGCGACATCCATGTGCTGGTGGCCGGCAGCGACTGCGCAGGCGCGGCCTCGTCCGCAGCCGCGGTGGCCGGTGTTGCCAAGGTTCTGGTGGCCGATGCGGCCCACCTGTCGTCGCAGTCGGCCGAGAACCTGGCCGCCGTGGTCGTGGCCTGCGTGCAGGGTGATTCGGCCTGCACCCACGTGCTTGCGCCGGCCACGCCGTTCGGCAAGAACGTGCTGCCGCGCGCGGCAGCGCTGCTGGACAGTTCGCAGATCTCCGACGTCGTCGCGATCGAGACGCCAGATACCTTCGTGCGGCCGTTCTACGCCGGCAATGCGGTGGCGCGCGTAAAGTCCTCCGACAAGGTGAAGGTGCTGAGCGTCCGCACCACCGCGTTCGATCCGGCCGCGACGACAGGCGGCGGCGCCACCGTGCAGGCCACCTCGGCGGGCGCCGACCTGGGCCTTTGCGAACTGCTGGGTCGAGAGGTCGTCAAGCTCGAGCGCCCGGAGCTGACGGCCGCTTCGATCATCGTCTCGGGCGGACGGGGTCTGGGCTCTGCCGAGAAATTTCGCGAGGTTCTTGAGCCGATGGCCGACAAGCTTGGCGCGGCGCTGGGCGCCTCTCGGGCCGCTGTGGATGCGGGCTATGCGCCGAACGACTACCAGGTGGGCCAGACGGGCAAGATCGTGGCGCCGCAACTCTACGTGGCCGTGGGCATTTCGGGCGCGATCCAGCACTTGGCAGGCATGAAAGACAGCAAGGTCATCGTTGCCATCAACAAGGATCCCGATGCGCCGATCTTCCAGGTGGCCGACTATGGGCTGGTGGCCGATCTGTTCGCTGTGGTGCCGGAGTTGACCGGCGCGGTCTGAACGGCCTGCAGGCCGTAGGCGAGGGCCGGAGCGCTTCGGGACCTTTCGGCTCTCTCCCTCTCGTCCGGAGACAAACCTTGTCCAAATCGAACGCTTCCACGGTCACTGCGGGAGTTCCAGGCCCCGGGCAAATCGCTCGCGTCACCATCGGGGACTTCCTACGCCGCTGTGCGGCCCGTGACAGAGCCAAGACGGCGTTCGTCCTAGAGGATGAGCGGCTTTGCTATGGGGACTTCAATGACCAGGTGACCCGCTGTGCGAACGCGCTCCTGGCTGGCGGACTGCAACCCGGCGACCGGGTCGCCACGCTATGCGGCAATTCGCTGCAGTTCCTCACCGCGATGTTTGGTATCCATCGGGCAGGGATGGTGTGGGTGCCCATCAACGTCGGTCTGGGCGACGACGACGTTCGGTACATCCTCGAGCATTCGGAGTCGCGTTTCGTCCTGGTCGACGCGGCGCTCATCACCCGTCCCGGGTTGGCAAAGCTGTTCGCCGCCACGCCCGGGCGCGGATGGGTGCTTGAAGGGCCGGCCCAGGCCGGCTTCGGCGCGTTCGCTCAGGCACTTTCGCGGCAGCCGGCCGTGGAGCAGGAGGTCGAGGTCCACGACCGCGACGTGGCGCAGATCATGTACACGAGTGGGACCACGGGGCGGCCGAAGGGCGTCATGCAAAGCCACCTCGCGGTGGTGATGGCGGCGATGAACAATGCCATCGAGTTCGGTCTGTGGCGCGACGCGATCTGCAACGCGACTCTGCCGCTGTTCCATTGCGCACAGCACACGCTGGTCTGCGGGCTGCTGGCTGCCGGCGGTACGGTGATCGTCACCAAGAGCTTCGACCCTGGCCAGATGCTCGAGATCATCGAGCGGGAGCGGTTGACCTTCTTCATGGGCCTGCCTTTGATGCATCAGGCGTTGCTCGAGCATCCGTCACGACCGGGGCGCGACCTGTCTAGCCTGCGAATGTGCATGTATGCAATGGCGCCCATGCCCGAAACCCTGTTGCGCCGGTTGGTCACCGAGATCTGTCCGAACTACATGCTGGGCACCGGGCAGACCGAGATGTACCCGCTGACCGTAGCGTTCCGGCCGGATGAGCAACTCCGGCGCTTCGGCTCGTACTGGGGCGTCAGCGCGATGATCAACGACACCGCCGTCATGGACGACGCGGGAACTTTGCTTGGCGAAGGAGAGGTTGGCGAGATCGTGCACCGCGGCCCGAACGTGATGGAGGGCTACTTCAAGAACCCGGAGGCCACCGCCGAGGCGCGCGCCCACGGCTGGCACCACACCGGCGACCTCGGCATGTGGGTCGACGGTCAGCTCATGTTCAAGGACCGCAAGAAGGACATGATCAAGACCGGCGGGGAGAACGTGCCGTCGATCAAGGTCGAGGCGGTGCTGCTGCGACATCCGGCGGTGGCGAATGCCGCGGCGGTCGGACTGCCGCATGCGCGTTGGATCGAAGCAGTGACGGCGGTTGTGGTCAGACGCCCTGGCGCGGAGGTCACCGAGGAGGAGTTGCTGCAGCACTGCCGCAAGCACCTTGGCGGCTTCGAGGTGCCCAAGGCCGTGGTGTTCGTCGATGCGCTGCCTATGACCAGCACGGGCAAGATCCAGAAGCATCCGCTGCGCGAGCAACTGCAGGACCTCTACGCCGACCGCGCCGGATGAGTCGGTCGGCCCAGGCGCTTTGAGCTAACGTTTGTTAGGTTAAAGTACGTTTCTTCCTCTTCGTCATTCCTTGTTCATGACTGCTACTGCAGAACGTCACCCGGAGCTCCGTGCTGCGCTGAGAGACCTGTCCAAGCGCTTTCCCGACGAGTACTTCCGCAAGGTCGACGAGGCGCGCGGCTACCCCGAGGAATTCGTCGACGCCTTGACCGAGGCCGGCTGGCTGGCGGTGATGATCCCCGAGGAATACGGCGGCGCCGGCCTGGGCCTGGCCGAAGCGTCGGTGGTGATGGAGGAGGTGAACCGCTGCGGCGGCAATGCCGGCGCCTGCCACGGCCAGATGTACAACATGGGCACGCTGCTGCGCCACGGCTCGCTGGAGCAGAAGCGCCGCTACCTGCCCGGCATCGCCAGCGGCAAGCTGCGCCTGCAGAGCATGGGCGTCACCGAGCCCACCACCGGCACCGACACCACCCAGCTGAAGACCACCGCGCTGCGCAAGGGCGACCGCTACGTGGTCAACGGCCAGAAGGTGTGGATCTCCCGCGTGCAGCACAGCGACCTGATGATCCTGCTCGCGCGCACCACGCCGCTGGCCGACGTGAAGCGCAAGTCCGAAGGGATGTCAATTTTTATCGTCGACCTGCACCAGGCCATCGGGAAGGGCCTGACCGTGCGGCCCATCCGCAACATGGTCAACCACGAGACCAACGAACTGTTCTTCGAAAACCTGGAGATCCCGGCCGAAAACCTGATTGGCGAGGAAGGCAAGGGTTTCAAGTACATCCTGGACGGCCTCAACGCCGAGCGCACGCTGATTGCCGCCGAATGCATCGGGGACGCGCGCTGGTTTGTCGCTCGCAGCGCCGCCTACGCGCGCGAACGCCGCGTTTTCGACCGCCCGATCGGCCAGAACCAGGGCGTCCAGTTCCCGATCGCGGAAAACCATATCGAGACCGAGGCTGCCGACCTGATGCGCTGGCGCGCCTGCGAGCTGTTCGACGCCAAGCAGCCCTGCGGCGCCGAGGCCAACATGGCCAAGTACCTGGCCGCCAAGGCCTCGTTCGAGGCCGCCAACGTGGCGATCCAGACGCACGGCGGCTTCGGCTTCGCCTGCGAGTACGACGTCGAACGCAAGTTCCGCGAGACGCGGCTGTACCAGGTGGCGCCGATCTCGACCAACCTGATCCTGTCGTACGTGGCTGAGCACGTGCTCGGCCTGCCGCGTTCGTTCTGAAGGGTCCTGCCATGCGTCCGCTTCAGAGCATGCTCGTCGTCACCCTCGAGCACGCCATCGCCGCCCCGTTCTGCACGCGCCAGCTCGCCGACCTGGGCGCGCGTGTCATCAAGGTCGAGCGCCCCGGCGAAGGCGACTTCGCGCGCGCCTACGACACGCGCACGCGCGGCTCGGCGTCGCACTTCGTGTGGTGCAACCGCGGCAAGGAGAGCCTGACGCTCGACCTCAAGAATGCCACCTCGCGTGCAGTGCTTCAGGAACTGGTGGAACGCGCCGACGTGTTGGTACAGAACCTGGCGCCCGGTGCCGCCGCGCGCATGGGCCTGGACCATGCGAGCCTCGCGCCGCGCAACCCCAAGCTCGTGGTCTGCGACATCTCGGGCTACGGAGACGGCGGCCCCTTTACCGAGAAGAAGGCGTACGACTTGCTGATCCAGAGCGAGTCGGGCTTCGTGTCGGTGACCGGCACGCCAGAGCATCCGTCGAAGGCCGGCCTGTCGATCGCCGACATCGCCGCTGGCATGTACGCCTACAGCAGCGTGCTGGCTGCTCTGCTGGAGCGCGGGCGCACCGGGCGCGGCAAACGACTCGAGATCTCGATGCTCGAGGCCATGTCCGAGTGGATGGGCTTTCCGCTGTACTACACGCTCGGCGGCCAGCCGCCGCCGCCGCGCGCCGGTGCCGCACACGCGGCGATCTATCCCTACGGCCCGTTCGTCTGCGGCGACGGACGCCAGATCGTGCTTGCGGTGCAGCACGACCGCGAGTGGGGCCAGTTCTGCGACAAGGTGCTGCGCCGGCCCGAGTTGGCCGCGCAGTACAAGGGCAACGCGAAACGCCTGGCCGAGCGTGAGACCTTGCGCGGGATCATCGAGTCGGTCTGCGTGGGGCTGACCGGCGAGCAGCTGATCGAACGCCTCGAGGAGGCGCAGATCGCCTACGGCCGGCTCAACGAGATGGCCGATCTGTGGCGCCACGTGCAGCTCCAGGCCCGCGCGCGCTGGACCGAGATCGGCACGCCCGGCGGCCCGGTACCGGCGCTGTATCCGCCGCACCACGTGTCCGGCGAAGAGCCGCCGCCGATGGGCGCGGTGCCGGCGCTGGGCGCACACACCGATGCCATCCTGGCCGAGCTCGGGCGGTCGCCGAACCAGATCGCGAAGCTGCGCGCTGAGGGCGCGATCTGACGTGACCGAGCTTTCGCGGAGACACCAATGAACGATCACCCTTCGGCCGCACTGGCCGCCTTCGCCGCGAAGCTCCGTGCGGAGGACATCCCCGTCGCGGTGCTGCGCCGCAGCGAGGACCTGTTCCTCGACTGGCTGGGCTCGACGCTCGCGGGCAAGAGCGCCCGGGCCGTTCAGGCGATCGAGCGCTACGCGCTGGCGATGGGGCCGACGCTGCGCAACGGCGACGCAGGTGGCGCCGAGGTGTTGATCTCGCGCCGCCTCACGTCGCCGCATTTCGCGGCGATGGTGAACGCTGCCGCCTCGCATGTCGTGGAGCAGGACGACGTGCACAACGGCTCGGTGTTCCATCCGGCCGCGGTAGTCTTTCCCGCGGCGCTCGCCACTGCGCAGGCCACGGGGGCAAGCGGGCGCGAGTTCCTGGCCGCCGCGGTCGCCGGCTACGAGGTAGGCATCCGTGTGGGCGAGTTCCTCGGCCGGCCGCACTACCGCATCTTCCACACCACTGCCACGGCCGGCACGCTGGCCGCCGCCGCGGCCACCGGGCGGCTGCTCGGGCTCGACGCCGAGACGATGCTGCACGCGTTCGGCAGCGCGGGCACGCAGGCCGCGGGCCTGTGGGAGTTCCTGCGCGACGCTGCCGATTCCAAGCAGCTGCATTGCGCGCACGCGGCCTCGGCCGGCCTGGCATCGGCTTGGCTCGCACGCGACGGGTTCACCGGCGCGCGGCGCATCCTCGAAGGCGAGCAGGGCATGGCCGCGGGCATGTCCAGCGATGCCGATCCGGCCCGGCTGACGGTCGGCCTGGGCGAACGCTGGGCGACCGCAGAGACCTCGTTCAAGTACCACGCCTCGTGCCGCCACACGCATCCGAGCGCCGACGCGCTGCTGGCGCTGATGCGCGAGCACCGGCTCGGCGCGGACGACATCGCGGAGGTCAAGGCGCGGGTGCACCAGGGGGCGATCGACGTGCTCGGGCGCGTCGTGGTGCCGGCCACCGTGCACCAGGCCAAGTTCTCGATGGGCACGGTGCTGGGCCTGGTGGCCGAGTTCGGCTACGCCGGCCTCGACGAGTTCGACCGCCACTTCGTCGCCCCGCGCGTCGCCGAGTTCCGCGACCGTGTCGCGATGCAGCTAGACGCCGAGGTCGACGCCGCGTACCCGCAACGCTGGATCGGCAAGGTGCAGGTGCGCACGCGCGATGGACGAATCCTCGACGCGCGCGTCGACCAGCCCAAGGGCGACCCCGGCAACACGCTGAGCCGGGCCGAGTTGGAGGACAAGGCGCGCCGGCTCGCCGCCTACGGCGATGCGGCCACGCCGGCCGAGATGGGCACGCTGATCGCAGGCGTCTGGGCGCTGGAGCGCACCCCGCACATCGGCCGCCTGCTGGGCACCTGACGGACACGCGAAGGGGCCGGGCAGGGACCTCCAGATGAGCGACGACGGGCTCGCAGCGCGGCAGCCGCGCACCTACCTGTTCGTGCCGGCCGACCGGCCCGAGCGCTACGCCAAGGCGCGCGCGGCCGGGGCCGATGCCGTCATCGTCGATCTCGAGGACGCCGTCGCGCCCGCCGCCAAGCCGGATGCACGCGACGCGCTGGCGAACGCTCTGGACGGTGCTCTCGACGCAGCGCAGGACGAAGCCGCGCCGCTGATCGTGCGCGTCAACGCGGCGGGCACGCCCTGGTTCGACGACGACCTGGCACTGTGCCGGCATCCGGGCGTGGCCGCGGTGATGCTGCCCAAGGCCGACGGCATCGACGCCGTCTGCCACGCCTTCGAGAATGCGTTCAAGGACGTGCTGCCGATCATCGAGTCGGCGCGCGGCATCGAGGAGGTGCGCGCCATCGCGCGCGTGCCGGGGGTCGTGCGGCTGGCCTTCGGCAGCATCGACCTGGCGGTCGATCTCGGCATCGACTGCGCGCCCGACGGCGGCGAGGCCGAGCTGCAGCCCTATCGTGCGCAGGTGGTGCTGGCGTCGCGGCTCGGAGGCCTGGCGGCGCCGGCCGACGGCGTGAGCCTCGCGATCGACGATGCGCCGCGCTTGCGCGCCGATGCGGAGCGTTCGCGCCGGCTCGGGTTCGGCGCCAAGCTGTGCATCCATCCCAAGCAGATCGCCGTCGTGCAGGGCGTGTTTGCCGCCGATCCCGAGCGCATCGCCTGGGCTCGGCGCGTGTGCGCGGCGTTCGCTGCCTCGGGCGGCGCCGCGGTGGCCGTGGATGGCGAAATGATCGACGTGCCCGTCGTCGAGCGCGCCCGTGCCGTGCTGCGGAGCGCCGGGCTCGCAAGCTGAACCCCTTTCCCAACTTTGTCCATTACAGGAGGGCCTATGCCCCGCAAGACCAAGCCGATCCGCTCCGACATCGCCTGGAGCACGCCCGACCGCATCGAGGTGCGCGCGCGCAGCCTGCCCGACGAGCTGCTGGGCAAGATCAGCCTCGGCGACATGGCCTGGCTGCTGATCGTCGGCCGCACGCCTACGCCGCAGGAGTCGACAGTCTTCAACGCGATCGCGGTGACGCTGGTCGAGCACGGCATCACGCCCAGCGCGCTGGCCGCGCGCCTGACCTATGCCGGCGCGCCCGAGTCGCTGCAGGCGGCAGTGGCCGCGGGCCTGTGCGGCTTGGGATCGGTGTTCGTCGGTTCGACCGAGGGCACGGCGAAGATGCTCTACGAGGCCCTGCCGCCCGGAACGAAGGGCGCCGACCTCGAGAAGATCGCGCGCGACCTCGTGGCCGGCTACCGCCAGCGGGGGCAGATCGTGCCCGGCCTCGGCCACCCGCTGCACAAGCCCGTCGATCCGCGGGCGCCGCGGCTCTTCAAGATCGCCGAGGAGAACGGCTTCTCGGGCGATTACATCCGGCTCGAACGCCTGATCTGCGCCGAAGCCGAACATGCGAGCGGCAAGATGCTGCCAGTCAACGCGACCGGCGCGATCGGCGCGATCTGTTGTGAACTCGGACTGCCGTGGAAAATCGTGCGTGGCGTGGGCGTGTTCGCGCGTGCGATCGGTCTCGTGGGCCACATCCTTGAGGAAAGCAACAATCCGATGGCAGTGGAGATCTGGCAGCGTGTCGAGGACGAGGCCAGCGCCCACGTGCGGCCCAATGCCGGATGAATTGAACATGAACGAACTGAAGGATGTTGTCGAGCAACCTCTGCAGTGGCTGCCGGCGCGCCGCGACGGGCGCGGCGCAGCGGAGGGTGCTGTCGCGGAGCGCTGGAGCGTAGATCGGGTAGAGGCGCTGTTCGATCTGCCCTTTGCCGACCTGATGCACCGCGCGCAGCAGGTGCATCGCGAGCACTTCGACGCCAACGAGGTGCAGCTGTCCACGCTGCTGTCGATCAAGACCGGCGGTTGCCCGGAAGACTGCGGCTACTGCCCGCAGTCGGTCCACTTCGACACGGGCGTGGCGGCCGGCAAGCTGCTCGACGTGGGCGAGGTCACCACCGCGGCACGCGCGGCACGCGAGCAGGGCGCGTCGCGCTTCTGCATGGGCGCGGCGTGGCGCGAACCCAAGGACCGCGACATCGAGAAGGTGGCCGAGCTGGTTCGCGCCGTGAAGGCAGAAGGGCTCGAAGCCTGCTGCACCCTCGGCATGCTGAGCGATGGCCAGGCACACGCCCTCAAGAACGCCGGGCTCGACTACTACAACCACAACCTCGACACCGCGCCCGAGGCCTACGGCCGCATCATCTCCACCCGCGCCTACGACGACCGCCTGCGCACGCTCGAGCGCGTGCGCGACGCCGGCATCGGCGTGTGCTGCGGCGGCATTGTCGGCATGGGCGAGTCGCGGCGCGAGCGGGCCGGCCTGGTGGCCCAGGTGGCCAACCTCGACCCCTACCCCGAGTCGGTGCCGATCAACCAACTGGTGCGCGTGGAAGGCACGCCGCTGGCCGAGGCCGAGGCGCTCGATCCGCTCGAGTTCGTGCGCACAATCGCGGTGGCGCGCATCACGATGCCGCGGGCCCGCGTGCGCCTGTCCGCCGGGAGACGCGAGATGAGCGATGCCGTACAGGCGCTGTGCTTCCTCGCGGGCGCCAACTCGATCTTCTATGGCGACAAGCTGCTGACCACCGGCAACCCGGATTGGGAAGCTGACCAGCGGCTGCTCGGCGCGCTCGGCATCCGCACCTGCTGAGGCGACAACCATGTTCCGCCACATGCTGAAGTCGAAGATCCACCGCGCCACCGTCACCGCGTGCGAGCTGCACTACGAGGGATCTTGCGCCATCGACGAGGACCTGCTCGACGCGGCCGACCTGCGCGAGAACGAGCAGGTGCACATCTGGAACATCGCAAACGGCGAGCGCTTCGTCACCTACGCGATCCGGGGCGTCCGCGGCAGCGGCATCGTGTCGCTGAACGGCTCAGCCGCCCGCCGTGCCGCGCTCGGCGACCTGGTCATCATCGCGGCCTTCGGGATGGTGGCCGAGGACGAGCTGGACCGGCGGCGCCCGAAGCTCGTCTTCGTCGACGAACGAAACCGCATCCGCGAGATGCGGTCTGACATCCCCGTGCAGGCGACTCCGGCATGAGCGCATTGGTGGAGGCTACGCGGCCCGAGCGCAAGCCGGTGTCGCTGCTGCGCCTGCGCGCCATGCTCGCCGCAGGCGAGAAGATCGCGATGCTGACCGCCTACGACGCCGCGTTCGCGCGCGCGGCCGACGACGCGGGTGTCGACTGCCTGCTCGTCGGCGATTCGCTCGGCATGGTCGTGCAGGGCGGATCGAGCACGGTGCCGGTGACGCTCGACGAGGTGGCCTACCACGTCCGCTGCGTCGCGCGCGGGCGCCGGCATGCCTGGTTGCTCGCCGACCTGCCCTTCGGCACCTACGAGGAAAGCCCCGAGCAGGCGCTGCGCTCCAGCGCGGTGCTCGCCCGCGCAGGTGCCCAGATGGTCAAGCTCGAGGGCGGCTGGGCGGCCGAGACGGTGCGCTTCCTGGTGGAGCGCGGCATCGTGGTCTGCGCCCATCTCGGGCTGACGCCGCAGTCGGCTTCGGCGCTCGGCGGCTACCGCGTGCAGGGCCGCGACGAGGCCGCCGCCGACCGCCTCGCCCGCGAAGCACGTGCGCTCGCGGACGCGGGCGCGGCAATGCTGGTGCTCGAGCTGGTGCCGGCTGCGCTGGCGCGGCGTGTGCAGCAGGAGAATCCGGCGCTCGTCGTGATCGGCATCGGCGCGGGCGGCGACGTCGCCGGCCAGGTGCTGGTGCTGCACGACATGCTGGGCGTCACCGCCGGGCCGATGCCGCGCTTCGTGCGCGACTTCGGCCGCGAGGGGGGCGGCGTCCACCAGGCGCTGCAACGCTATGTCGCCGCGGTCAAGGAACGCAGCTTTCCGGAAGCAACGCAGCACACCTACTGAAATGCGCCGGGGGGCAGCATGCGAACCATCCACACCATTGCCGGTCTGCGGGAGGCCCTGGCGGGCTGCGGCTCGACGAGCTTCATTCCGACGATGGGCAACCTGCACGACGGCCATCTGGCGCTCGTCCGGGAGGCCGGCCGGCAGGGCGGTCCGGTGGTCGCGAGCATCTTCGTCAACCGGCTGCAGTTCGCTCCGCACGAGGACTTCGACCGCTACCCCCGCTCGCTGGCACGCGACTGCGAACTGCTCGAGGCGGCGGGTTGTGACATCGTCTTCGCTCCCGACGAGCGCGAGCTCTACCCGCAAGCGCAGACCTATGCGGTGTGTCCGGACCCGGCGCTGGCCGATACCCTGGAAGGGGAGTTCCGGCCCGGCTTCTTCGGTGGCGTGTGCACGGTGGTGCTCAAGCTGTTTGCCTGCGTGCGGCCGGCGGTGGCGGTGTTCGGCAAGAAGGACTACCAGCAGTGGAAGGTGGTCGGCCGGATGGTCGAGCAGTTCGCACTGCCGATCCGAATCGTCGGCGGCGAGACCGTGCGCGCGGCAGACGGTCTCGCGCTGTCCAGCCGCAACGGCTATCTCGACCCGGGCGAGCGGGCCCGCGCCGTCGGCCTCTCACAGGCGCTGGCGCGTGTTCGCGACGCCTGGAACACGGCGGCGCCGGATGCGGCGGCGATCGAGGCGGCTGCGATGGCCGCACTCCGTGATGGCGGCTGGCTGCCCGACTACGTGTGCATCCGCCGACAGGCCGATCTGGCCGTGCCGACATTGCAGGATCGTGCCGACGGCGTGCCGGTCGTCGTTCTTGCAGCGGCCCGTATCGGCTCGACACGCTTGATCGACAACATCGAAATCAGCGCTACGGCCCGCCAGCGCTAAGCATGTGCTGATTACGCAGCAGCCCGTGCGGTTGCGAAGGCACCCCTTCAGCGCGCCCCCAGGCCCAGCCACTCAAACTGCGCGTGGGCGCGCCGAGTCGGCGGCGTGATGGTGCTCAGCAGTTTGTCGCCGTAGCACATCGAATTCCCGCAGATGTGGAAACACAGCGCCTGCGACGCCGTCGTTCATCCGTTTCGCGGCCGGCCGCCAGCCGCACGATCGCAGGCGGCGGGTGAATGCCCGCCGCAGCGATCGTGCGGACGAGTTCTAACGCGTCGATCGGCTCGGTCGTTGCCAGCGGCGCGCATTTGAAGCCCACTCCCAGTGGCCCGAATTACCCCTGTCCAGCATGGCTTCGTACATTTGAACCATCCCGAGGGCGGCGAGGATCGTTCAGCATGGCGCGACTGTAAGAGGGGGTGCCTTCTCAGATAGTTGACATAATTAACCACGTCACACAGAGGCAGCACAAAAACTCTCACCACTGGTGAGAGCGTTCTTGGGCAGATCACAGGCGGGTTGTTGTTTGATCGCGGACCCATTCTCTGACTGATCGAGCAAAGAGTCGGCGCCGGCCTCGTCCCAGCAGGGAGGAGCACACGGCGCCGTGATTTGAAGTCTGTATGCCTCAGCCGACCATCAGCGTGACCGGCGTCCCGTCGGCGGCGTGGCGGACGATGCGGTTGCCCGCGAGCCGCAGGCCGTCGCTCTCGACTTCGCCGAGTATCGTGCTGGGCAGTTGAAGCCCGAGTTCGGCGACTTTGCCACGCAAGGTCGCGATGGCGGTCCAGTCCAGTAGGGGCTCCCGAAGGCTGGTGTAGATCACGGTGTTCCGCTTGCCGTGGACCTGGAGGAAATAGTCCCCCAGGCGGCGATCGAAGCCGGCCAGGACCTCGACCGTACGTCCGTTCAGCTGTACCGTCGCGAGGTGCTGGCTCACGGCCCCGGCTCCACTGCGTCGAAGACCGGAAGGCCATCGATAACGGCGGCCTCGCGGTCAAACATCAGCCAGGCCACGCCGGCGGATTCGGCCACCTCGAACAGCATGGCCAGATCGGGTTCCGACGGCACCCGGTACTTCGGTGCCCCGACATAGACGAACCCGCCGCAGTCGGTCGGGTAGGCGTTCACGGACAGGTCGTCATCGGCGAGCTTGTTGCGCGTCGCCGAACTCAGATGCTTCAGGGACAGGCTGGCCAGCATCTCGGCCTGCTGTCGCAGACCGGTGGCGGGCAGGGTATGCATCGTGGCTTCCTC
>CAKZXL010000628.1 GCA_937883885.1 uncultured Aquincola sp.
CGAACGCCTTGGCGTGCTACAGCCTCCCCGCGCCTAGTCTGCCGAGACTCTCACCGCGGTGAGAGTTCGCTGGCAACCAGGTTCAATCGCAGCGCCACCAAGATAAACAACATTAGCTTGGCATGCTTGCCACGGGTCTAAACTGGCATCCATGGAAAACGCGCTGCCAGCGCCACCCAACATCCTCTCAGACCCAACCTGGCCGGATGAGGCTGCGCTGGCCGCATTCCGCGCCTGGCTTCAAGGGGTGCCGAGCCGCGCCGCCGTGGACCGCTATCTGCCCGATCGCCGGACTGCCGGCGCATCGGCGCGCTCGGTGATCGGGCGAGTGAAACGCCAGCTGGTGGCCTTCGCGACGAGCCGCGCGCTGACGGACCTGGCCTCTACTTTGTCGGCGGCCAGTCCATCCGACCGGATACTCGCCAAGGCCGCCGCTGCCGCCATCGAGACGTTGCGCGGGATGCCGCCTCCGCAGCCTCTCATCGGCGACGCCGTCGAGCGCTGGCTACCCGTGCGGCTCGTGAGTGCACTGCACGCGGTGGGCATTCGCACGCTGGCCGACCTGACCCTTCGTGTGCCCAGGCGCCGGCGGTGGTGGGCAAGCCTCGCGGGGCTCGGGCCGGCGGGTGCCCGCCACATCGAGGCATTCTTTGCCCAACATCCTGCGCTGACCGAACGCGCTCGAGCGCTGATCACAGTGAACTAGGCGCAGGAACTGATCCCCTGGGAGCGACTGGTCGTCCCCGACGACGTCGATGGCTCACGGGGTACCTTTCGAGCGCCGCGGGCCAGCTGTGCACTCGACGCCAGCAACGACTACCAGGCCGTAAACGCATGGCTGTCGCTGCACGAGTCGGCGGCAACCCAGCGGGCCTATCGCAAGGAGGCCGAACGTCTGATCCTGTGGGCGATCGTCGAGCGTCGGCGGGCTTTGTCGTCGCTGACCACCGAGGACGCCATTGCCTACCGCGCCTTCCTGCGTCATCCGGGCCCACGCGCGCGCTGGGTCGGCGCACCACAGCCGCGGTCGTCGCCCGCGTGGCGCCCCTTCGCGGGCGACCTCTCGGCGCGCTCGGCAGCCTATGCGCTGTCGGTACTCAACGCCCTGTACCGCTGGCTCATCGAGCAGCGCTACGTGCTGGCCAACCCATTCGCCGGCGTCAAGTTGCGAGGCGGCCGGCCGGTGCAGCTCGACAGGTCTCACGCCTTTACCGAGCACGAGTGGAAGCTCGTCCGGGTCGTCGCCGAAGGCTTGGAGTGGTCCTACGGCTGGAGCGAGCCGGCCGCGCAGCGGCTGCGCTTCATGCTGGATTTCGCCTACGCCACGGGCCTTCGAATCAGCGAGCTCGTGGGCGCGCGACTGGGCGCGATCGACTCGGACGCGCGCGGCGACACG
>CAKZXL010000629.1 GCA_937883885.1 uncultured Aquincola sp.
GGGGCGGAAGAGGGCGCGGAACTCATGGCGCGCAGTGTAGGGACCGGGAACCGCGCTCCTGTTGTGTCATGACAAATACTGCCGGGGCAATCAATGCTCATGCAGCCACTGCCTTGACAATGGTTGCCTAGGCAAGTAATATCTGCCCCATGGAATCCGCCGATCCGACCACCCCCGCCAGCTTCTACCGCCCCGACGCCTGGAATGCGGAAGACAGCCTGGGCATGCTCTTCAAGCGGGTGATGCAGTCCATCGCCCTGCAGGCCGACCGCCGCCTGGCCGGCCATGGCCTCACCCATGTGCAGTGGGTGCCGCTGATGAAGCTCAAGCTCGGCCAGTGCGCCACCGTGGCGGCGCTGGCGCGCGACCTGCAGACCGATGCCGGCGCGATGACCCGCTCGCTCGACCGGCTGGAAGCCAAGGGCCTGGTGGCCCGCGTGCGCTCAGGCACCGACCGCCGGGTGGTCAACCTCGAGCTGACGCAAGAGGGCGATCGCCTGGCCTCGCTGGTGCTGCCGGCGCTGGCCGAGGTGTTCAACGATCACCTGACCGGATTCAGCCAGGACGAATGGCAGACGCTGCTGTCGTTGCTGCGCCGCATGGCGCGCAACGGCGACGCGCTGCGCGGTGCCGAGGGCACCGCCGATGCGGCGGAAGCCGCCTGAAGATCAAGAAAGGCCTGTTGTGAAACTTCGTCAACCTTCCACCGACTGCCACGGGCTGGCGGCGCTGCCCTGCGTGCTGCACCGCGCGCTGCCGGCACGTTCGGTGTCGCTCACCACCCTCACCGCGGCGCTGGCCGTGGTGTCGGCCGTGGTGCTGATGGCCGGCTGCGCCAGCCCCGGCAACATCCAGTCCACCGCGCAGAAGATCGAGCCGGCCCGCGTGGGCCTGGCCACCGAAGTGGCCACGCCCGAGGTGCAGCCGCAGTGGTGGCAGGCCTTTGGCGACGCCACGCTCAACGGCCTGGTGGACAAGGCCCTGGCCGACAGCCCCAGCCTGCAGGTGGCCGCCGCCCGCGTGGCACGTGCCGGCGCCGCGATCGAGAACGCCCGCGCCGCCGAGCGCCCCAATGCCACCTTGAGCGCCGACGCCACCCGCCAGCGCTACACCGAAAACGGCCTGATTCCGCCGCCGCTGGCCGGCACCGTGCGCACCAATGCCACGCTGCAGGCCGGGGTCTCGTGGGAGCTGGACTTCTTCGGCCGCAACCGCGCCGCGCTGGAAGCCGCGCTGGGCGGTGAACGCGCCGCGATGGCCGATGCCGACGCCGCCCGCCTGATGCTGGCCACCAACGTCGTGCGCAGCTACGTGGGCCTGGCCCGCGCCTTTGCGCTGCGCGACGTGGCCGAGCGGGCGCTGAGCCAGCGCGACGAAACCCTGAAGCTGGTGCGCCAGCGGGTCGACGCCGGCCTGGACACCAACGTCGAGCTGCGCCAGGGCGAAGGAGCATTGCCCGAAGCCCGTGTGCAGATCGCCCAGCTGGACGAGCAGATCGCGCTGGCCCGCAACCAGCTGGCCGCGCTCACCGCCCAGCCGTCGCAGGCGCTGGCCAGCCTGAAGCCGGCCTTGCAGCCGGTGCAGCTGCCCGCCATGCCGGCGCAGTTGGGCGCCGACCTGCTGGGCCGCCGGCCCGACATCGCCGCCGCCCGCTGGCGGGTGGAAGCCGCCACGCAAGATGTCGCCGTCGCCCGCACCGAGTTCTATCCCAACGTCAACCTGACGGCCTTTGCCGGCTTCAGCGCGCTGGGCCTGGGCAACCTGATCGAGGCGGGCAGCCGCCAGTACGGCGCCGGCCCGGCCATCCGCCTGCCGATCTTCGACGCCGGCCGGCTGCGCGCCAACCTGCGTGGCCGCAGCGCCGACCTGGACGCTGCGGTGCAGAGCTACAACGGCGCGGTGGTGGATGCGGTGCGTGAGGTGGCCGACCAGCTGGCCTCGCTGCAGGCCATCGAGCGCCAGCAGCAGGAGCAGGTGGCGGCCCAGGCCGCTGCCGAAAGCGCCTACGACCTGGCCCTGCAGCGCTACCGCGCCGGCCTGGGCACCTTCCTGGTGGTGCTGAACGCCGAAAGCAACGTGCTGGCCCAGCGCCGCACCGCGGCCGAGCTGAAGGCCCGCGCGCTGGACACCCAGGCGCTGCTGATGCGCAGCCTGGGCGGCGGCTGGCGCGACACCGCCGCCACCGCCACTGCCTCTGCTGCCACTGCCCCGACTTCCACCCTGGCCGCCGCCCGCTGAGCGCGCCGACCCACCCCCTTTCGAGCAAGACCATGAGCCAAACGCAAGACAACGCCGCCCCCGCCGCCAACCCGCAGGCCCCGGCACGCAAGCGCGGCCTGCTGATCCTGGGCGGCGTGGTGCTGCTGGGCGCGGCCGCCTACGGCATCCACCACTGGCAGGTGGCCAGCCACTTCGAGAACACCGACAACGCCTACGTGCAGGCCAACGTGGTGCAGATCACGCCGCAGGTCGGCGGCACGGTGCTGGCCATCCAGGCCGACGACACCGATTTCGTCAAGGCCGGCCAGCCGCTGGTCAAGCTCGACCCGGCCGATGCCCGCGTGGCGCTGGACCGGGCCGAGGCGCAGCTGGCGCAGACGGTGCGCGAAGTGCGCACCCTGTTCGCCAACAACGCGGCGCTGAAGGCCCAGGTGGCGCTGCGTGAGGCCGACATCGCCCGCGCCAACAGCGACGTGACCCGCGCGCAGGACGATGTGGAACGCCGCCGCCCGCTGCTGGCCACCGGCGCCGTGGGCAAGGAAGAGTTCAACCATGCGCAGTCGCAACTGGCTGCCGCCAAAAGCGCGCTGGCCGCGGCCCAGTCGGCCCGCGTGGCTGCCGCCGAGCAGCTGGCCGCCAACGTGGCCCTGACCGACGGCAGCGCGGTGGAAGACCACCCCAATGTGCAGCGCGCCGCCGCCCAGGTGCGTGAGGCCTACCTGGCCGCGCAGCGCACCGAGCTGCTGGCGCCTGTGGATGGCTACGTGGCCCGCCGCAGCGTGCAGCTGGGCCAGCGGGTGCAGGCCGGCGCACCGCTGATGTCGGTGGTGTCGCTGGGCGACACCTGGGTGGACGCCAACTTCAAGGAAGGCCAGCTGCGCAAGCTGCGCATCGGCCAGCCCGCCACGCTGGAAGCCGACGTCTACGGCAGCAAGGTGGAATACCACGGCCATGTGGTGGGCCTGGGCGCCGGCACCGGCGCCGCCTTCTCGCTGCTGCCGGCGCAGAACGCCACCGGCAACTGGATCAAGGTGGTGCAGCGGGTGCCGGTGCGCATCGCGCTCGACCCGCAGGAAGTGCAGGCGCACCCGCTGCGCGTGGGCCTGTCGATGGACGTGACGGTGGACGTCACCCAGCAGGACGGCAAGGTGCTGGCCGACTCGGCCAAGGCGCCCGCCACGGTGCAGACCCAGGTCTTCGACGCGCTGGATGCGCGGGCCGATGAAGAGGTCAAGCGCATCGTCGCCGCCCAGCTGGGCAAGCGCGTGGCCGTGGCCGCCAGCAGCCAGGTGGCCAGCGCCGCCAAGGGCTCGGCCGCGCACTGAGTCTTCTGAGGATCGCCCATGGCATCGGACACCACCCTGGCCGCCCGGCCCGGCGACGGCGCGCCGCCGGCTGCCGCCCCACCACCGGCGCCCGCACCCGCGGCCGCCCCGGCCGGCCCGCAGCCGCTCACGGGTTCCCAGCTGGCGCTCGGCACGGTGGCGCTGTCGCTGGCCACCTTCATGAACGTGCTGGACACGTCCATCGCCAACGTGTCGCTGCCGTCCATCGCCGGCGACCTGGGCGTCAGCGCCACCCAGGGCACCTGGGTCATCACCAGCTTCGCGGTGGCCAATGCCATCTCGGTGCCTTTGACCGGCTGGCTCACCCA
>CAKZXL010000630.1 GCA_937883885.1 uncultured Aquincola sp.
CAACCTGGTGTCGCTGTTCGGCCTCTTCGCACCCGCCGGCACGCCGGGCATGCGGCTGCAGCGGCTGAACGAAGAACTCAACCGCGCGCTGCGCCAGCCCCCGCTGCGCGCCGCCCTGCAAGCCGCCGACAACCTGCCCACCGGCGGCAGCGCCGAAGACTTCGCCCGGCGCATCGAGGAAGAAGCCGCGCAGCGGGCACGCACCGGCACCTGAGGCCGGGTGCCCCATTCACCTTTCGGCGAGGTAGTGCTGCATCGTGACGGGCTCGCCTGGGGCCAGGAATGAGCGCACGCGGGTTTCCAGGTGCGAATCGGCCTGGGTGGCGCGGGCGCGCTGGTGCAGGTAGTCGGCCCAGGAGGTGACGATGAAGCGCTCCACGTAGCGCGCCGGGTCCGACAGGTCGCGGTACACCCGCCAGAACGTGGCGCCGTCGCGCCGCCGCGGACCGCGCAGGGCCGCCACCGCGTCCAGGAACTCGGCCGCCGATTCCGGCGCGATGCGGTAGCCGATTTCCACCGCCACCGGGCCGGCTTCGGGCGCGGGTTCATCGACCAGGCTCAGCAGCTCGGACGCCGCCGCCGGCGTCACGTCGGGCCGCTCGCCCATGCGCAGCGGAAACGGCCGCGCCAGCGCCGAGCCGGCCACCATGCACACCGCCGCCACGCACAGCGTGAAGGGCAGGCCGAACAGCCCCGACAGCGCGCCCCAGATGGCCGAGCCGATGGCAAAGCTGCCCAGCGCGCCCACGGTGTGCAGCGCCATCGCCCGCGCGCGCACCCAGGGCGGCGCGCTGGACTGGGTGGCGGTGTTGAAGGTGGACATCGCCGCCATCCAGCAGGCGCCGCCGATGGCCAGCGCCAGGTACACCGCCGGCGGCCAGCGCACCAGCGCGGCCACAGCCATCACCCCGCCGTACACCACGCAGCCGCCGTTGACGATGACTTCCAGCCCCAGGCGCGCCCGCAGCGGACCGATGACCAGGCCGATGGCCACCGCGCCGCCGCCCAGGCAGGCCATCAGCAGGCCGTAGCCTTCGGCGCCCAGGCCCAGCTGGCGCTGGCCGATCACCGGCAGCAGCGCCCACAGCGCCGAGCCGGTGCCGCTGTAGGCCACGGTGCGCACCAGCTGGGCGAACACCGGCCGCGAGTGGCGCGCAAAGCGCAGCGCGCTCAGCATGCCGCCCCACAGCCGCTCGGCCGGCAGCCGCGAGGGCGGGTGCGGCGCCGGCGGGTGGCGGCGCACCACCAGCATCATGGCCAGCACGCTGAGCACCGCCAGCGCGAAGTTCCACGAGCCGCCGATGTGCGCGAACACCAGGCCGGCCAGCGCCGGCCCCAGCGCCCGCGCCGCGTTGTAGGCGATGGACACGCAGGTGATGGCCTGCGGCAGTTCCTCGCGCGGAATCGCGTCGTTGATGGTGGAGTTCCAGGCTGGCGACAGCAGCGCGGTGCAGCAGCCGGCCACGAAGATCAGCACCAGCAGCGTGGTGGGCCCGGCCCAGCCGGCCAGCAGCAGCGCGGCCAGCAGCACGCCGGTGGCGGCCTGCGTCACCAGGGCCAGCTGGATCAGACGACGGCGGTCGGTGATGTCGGCCCATACCCCGGCCGGCAAGGCCAGCAGGAACATCGGCAGGAAGACCGCGGTTTGCACCAGCGCCGCCAGAAAAGCCGAGCCGGTGAGCTCGACCATCATCCAGGCGGCGGCCATCGTCTGCATCGCATTGCCGACGAAATACAGGCCGCCGGCCAGCCACAAGCTGCGGAACACGTCGTGCCGCAACGTGGCCCAGATGGAGTGCGAAGGCTTGGAAACGCTCACGTCGGCGCTTTTCCGCACTTGGGTATGCCAAGTGCTACAACAAATCGCGATAATTGCGAACCACCTTCGGGTGGAACTTCGCTGTGAATATTGACGTAACCCACCATCAGGCCATGACAAAGACGTACGAGCAGTTGAAAAAGCAGATTGAGGCGCTCTCCCAACAGGCGGAGGCCGTGCGGCGCAAGGAAGTGGCCGGCGTGGTCGCCCGCATCAAGGAAGCGATCGAGGCTTACGAACTGACCGCCGAGGACCTGGGTTTCGGCCAGGCGCGGGGCGCTGCGGCCGGTGGCCGCACGGCCGCCCGCAAGCGCACGGCCACCGGTGGCCGCCGCCGCTCCAACGTGGCCAGCCAGCCGCGTTACCGCGATGAATCGGGCAATGTGTGGGGCGGCCGCGGTCCGCGCCCGAAATGGCTGCGCGAAGCGATTTCCGCCGGCCGCAAGCTGGAGGAATTCGCGGTTTGAAAGCCCGGTGATGACCGCCGGCGCGGGACTGCCGGGGGTCATCAATAGCGGATGCGGAAGCGGTAATTGCGATAGCGCAGCACCGCGGATTTCAGCGCGATCTGCTCCAGCACCAGGTCGTCGGCCAGGCGGTCGTTTTCGCGGAACAACTGGCCATTGACGATGAGCATGCGATTGGCCGGCGATTCGGAATACATCGCGCCGCCGATGGTCAGCCGCGGCAGGCTGCGGCGCACGTCCTCGGGCAGGGCCTGCAGGTCGTCGTAGACGCGGTCGGTCTCGCGCAAGGCAGGGGATTCGGGCTCGGGCGCCGGACGGGGTGCGGGCACCGCGGCGGGGGCCGGCGCCGGGGCCGTGGACCGCGCGATGGCCGGTGGCGGTGCGGGCACCGGCGGCGTCGCCGGCCGGGCGGCTGACGGGCGCTGGGGTTCGGGCGCGGGGGCTGGCGCTGGCGGAGCCGTCCGCAGGGCGGCCGGTGCTGGTGCTGGCGCTGCAAAGGGCGCGGGCGCTGGCGCGGGAACAGGCGCCGGAACGGGCGCCCGAACGGGCGCCGTCGGCGCCCCGCCGGCCGCCGCCGACCCGGCCGCGGCCATCGGCGCGGCATCGGGCGCCGCCCGCACCACCGGCGCCGCCACCGGCGCTGCCGTCGGCCGCAGCAGCTGCCAGCCCAGCGCGCCCGCCACGCCCACGGCCACCGCGGCCACGCCCCAGGCCAGCGCCGGGCTGGTGCGGGCGGGCGGCGCCTCGGCCAGCGGCAGGGGGCGGGCATGCAGGCCGGGCACGGCGCTGCGCTCACGCTCGCGTTCGGCGTCGGCCTTCTTCAGGGCATCGAGGACCAGGGACATCGGGCTTACCTTCCGCGGGCCAGGTGGGGTTCGTCCACGCCGGTGGCGCGGTTGAGCTGCATGGCGGTCATCGGGCCGGCCAGCCCGTCGGCGCGCAGGCCCTGCGCCCGCTGGAAGGTCTGGATGCGCTGGCGCAGGTCGGCGCCTGCGCGCGGCGTGCCCAGCGCCTGGTCCAGCCGGCGGGCCAGGGCGGCCGGGTCGTCGGCCGCGGTGGCGCCGCTGGCCTTCCACAGCGTGGCGAATTCGCCGGTCCACCATTCGGCCAGGGTGCCCAGCGGCACGGCCTGCGGGCCGTCGGCCAGCTGCAGCTCGGCCGCATCGGCCCCGATGCCGGTGAGCAGCGCATAAGCGGTGCGGCCACGGCCATCGCTCAGCGTCAGCAGGCCGGGCCGGTCGAGCAGGCGCACCTGGGCCAGGTTGGCCGGCCCGCGGAAGCACTGCACCCGCAGCGCCGACCAGGCCGCGCAAGGGTCTGCGGCATCGGCCGGCAGGCCCCAGGCCGGCGCCAGCAGCCGCCAGGCACTGCGTTCGTCGGCCGGCAGCGCGGCCAGCAGGCGGGCGCCGAGCGCATCGGCGCTGCTGTCACTGGCGCTGGCTGCCGCAGCCGAAGCGCCGCCTGCGCCCGCGGCAGCAGCGGCCAGGGCAGCATCGGTCTTTGCGCCCGTGCCGTCGGCGTCCGCGCCGGCCTGGGCCGCCGAGGCGCTGCCCGCCGCGCCGCTGGCCGCCGAGGCGCCCGGTGCACCCGCCAACGCCAGGCTGCCCGCGGCACGCGTGCCATCGGTCAGCCCGCGCCAGCCATCGGCCTGCAAGGCCACCACCACGCCCACCACGCCCAGCGCGCCCACCGCCACGCCGGCGGTGGTGGCCAGGCCCAGGCCCCAGGCGCGGCGGCCAGCGGGGCGGCGCACCGCCGGCGCATCGCCGCCGAACACTTCGGCGGCGGCGCGGTCCACCAGCTGGCGGCCCACGCGCGGGCTGCCGTGGGCATAAGCGCCCAGCAGCGCGCGGTCGCACAGCAGGTTGATGCGCCGCGGCACGCCGCGCGATCGCTGGTGCACCCGCGCCAGCGCATCGCGGTCGAAGGGCAGGGCGGTCTGCAGCCCGGCCACGGCCAGGCGGTGGGCCACGTACTGCGCGGTCTCGGGCGCGGTCAGCGCATCGAGGTGGTAGCGCGCGATCACCCGCTGGGCCAACTGCTCTAGCGCCGGGCTGGCCAGCATGCCGCGCAGCTCGGGCTGGCCGATGAGCACGATCTGCAGCAGCTTGCGTTCGCTGGTTTCCAGGTTGGTCAGCAGCCGCAGCTGCTCCAGCACGTCGGCCGAAAGGTTCTGCGCCTCGTCGATCACCAGCACGCTGTTGCGTCCGGCCGCATGCGCCTGCAGCAAGAAGGCGTTGAGCGCATCCACATAGTCCTTGACCGTCGCGCCGGCGCCGGCCGGCGGCGGGGCGATGTGGAACTCGTCGCACACGGTCTTCAGCAGCTCCAGCACCGAGAGCTTGGGGTTGAAGATGTACGCCACGTCGCAGTTCGTCGGGATCTGCTCGAGGAAGCAGCGACACACGGTGGTCTTGCCGGCGCCGATCTCGCCGGTCAGCAGCACGAAGCCGCCGC
>CAKZXL010000631.1 GCA_937883885.1 uncultured Aquincola sp.
GCAACGCAGCCTTGCCCAATCCGTGTTTGTCCGCGCCGCCCGCCCTTTCTAGGATGCGCGGTCATCCCTTTGTCATGCTCCGCACCATGCGCCTGTCCCGCAAGCTGTTCCTGCGTTCCCTGGCCGGTGCCGGCCTGGCCACTTTCGCGCTGCTGTCCCAGGCCCAGGCCTGGCCGGCCAAGCCTGTGCGGCTGGTGGTGCCCTTTCCGGCCGGCGGCGCCACCGACACCGTGGCCCGCGTGGTGGCCCAGCAGGTGGCCACCGAGACGGGCCAGCAATTCATCGTCGACAACAAGGCCGGCGCCGGCGGCACGCTGGGCGCCACCGAAGGCATGCGCGCCGCGGCCGACGGCTACACGCTGGTGTTCACCACCAGCAGCACCCACGCCATCTCGCCGCATCTGATGGCCAAGGCGCCCTACGACCCGGTGAAGGACTTCACCCCCATCGCCCATGTGGCCGATGCAGCCAGCGTGCTGCTGGTCACGCCCGGCCTGCCGGTCAAGAACGTGGCCGAGCTGATCAGCTATGCCAAGGCCCACCCCGGCGAGTTGAACTACGCCAGCAGCGGCAACGGCACCATCGTGCACCTGACCACCGAAGCCTTCCGCTCGCAGGCGGGGCTGCAGATGCTGCACGTGCCCTACAAGGGCACCGGCCCGGCGCTGACCGACCTGGCCGCCGGCAATGTGCAGGTGCTGTTCGATTCGATTCCCACCGGGCTGCCGCATGTGCGCAGCGGCCGGCTGAAGGCCCTGGCCGTCACCGGCGGCCAGCGCTCGCCGCTGATGCCTGAGCTGCCCACGGTCGCCGAGGCCGGCCTGCCCGGCTTCACTTCGGTCACCTGGTTTGGCCTGTACGGCCCGGCCAGGCTGCCGGCCGACGTGGTGCGGCAGATCAACGCCGCCTTCAACAAGGCGCTGCGGGCGCCCGAAGTGGGCGCCAAGCTGGCCCAGCTGGGCGCCGAGCCCGCCGCGCCGCAGTCGCCCGAAGCCTTTGCTGCGATGGTGGCCAAGGACAGCCAGCGCTGGGGTCAGCTGATCCGCGAGCGCAAGATCACCATCGATTAAGGTTCGCCATCATCATGAGTCGTCTAGACAACTCCCTCGACTGGACCCAGCCCTACGCCTCCGCCCGCTCGGCGGTGCTGGGGCGCAACGTGGTCAGCACCTCGCACCCGCTGGCGGCGCAGGCCGGCCTGCGCATGCTGCTGGCCGGCGGCAATGCGGTGGACGCGGCCGTGGCCGCCGCGATGACGCTGACGGTGGTGGAGCCCACCGGCTGCGGCATCGGCAGCGATGCCTTCGCCATCCTGTGGGACGGCCAGCAACTGCACGGCCTCAATGCCTCGGGCCGCTCGCCGGCCGCCTGGTCGGCCGATCGTTATGCCGGCCGCACCGCCATGCCCGATGCCGGCTGGGACGCGGTGACCGTGCCCGGCGCCGTTTCGGCCTGGGTGGAGCTGTCGCGCCGCTTCGGCAAGTTGCCGCTGGCCCAGGTGGCCGCGCCGGCCATCGGCTATGCACGGGATGGCTTTCCGGTCTCGCCCATCATCGCCACGCTGTGGGCCATGGGCGGCCAGCGGCTGGGCGGCCAGCCCGGCTTTGCCGAGTGCTTTTTGCCCGAAGGGCGGGCGCCGCGCGCCGGCGAACTGTTCCGCAGCGAGGCCCACGCCCGCACGCTGGAAGCGATTGCCGACACCCAGGGCGAAGCCTTCTACCGCGGCCCGCTGGCCGAGAAGATCGCCGCCTTCGCCAAGGCCCACGGCGGCGCGATGACCGAATCCGACCTGGGCGAGCACCGGGCCGACTGGTGCGGCACGCTGTCGCAGCGCTTCGGCCAGTCGGTGGTGCACGAGATCCCGCCCAACGGCCAGGGCATCGCCGCGCTGATGGCGCTGGGCATGCTGGAAGCGCTGGGCGCCGACGACCTGCCCATCGACCATGTCGACACGGTGCACCTGCAGATCGAGGCGATGAAGCTGGCCCTGGCCGACCTGCACCGCCACAACGCCGACATCGACCACATGCAGGTGCCGCCGCAGGCCCTGCTGGACCCCGCTTACCTGGCCGAACGCGCGGCGCTGATCGACCGCCAGCAGGCCGGCGACCCCGGCCACGGCTCGCCGCGCCCCGGCGGCACGGTGTACCTGAGCTGCGCCGACGCCAGCGGCATGATGGTCTCGTTCATCCAGAGCAATTACATGGGCTTCGGCTCAGGCGTGGTGGTGCCGGGCACGGGCATCAGCCTGCAGAACCGCGGCCACGGCTTCGTGCTGGAGCCCGGCCATGCCAACCAGGTGGGCCCGCGCAAGCGGCCTTCGCACACCATCGTGCCGGCTTTTGCGATGAATGCCGACGGCACGCCGCAGATGAGCTTCGGCGTGATGGGCGGGCCGATGCAAAGCCAGGGCCATGTGCAGATGGCCATGCGCGTGCTGCGCCACGGCCAGAACCCGCAGGCCGCGGTCGACGCGCCGCGCTGGCGCGTGACCGGCGGCCGTGGGGTGGCGCTGGAGCCCGGCTTCGCGCCCGAGGTGGTGGCCGAGCTGCAGCGCCGCGGGCACCAGGTGACCATCGAAACCGGCAGCGGCGTGTTCGCCTTCGGCGGCGCCCAGCTGGTGCTGCGCCACGGCCAGCACTACGTCGCCGGCTCCGACCCGCGCAAGGACGGCCAGGCCGTCACCTTTTGAGATTGGCCCGACCCGCCTCAGCGCGCCGCCACCGCCAGCGGCGCCGAAGCGCGGGCCGCCTGGGCGATCTGGCGCAGGCACTCATGCCGCGCCGGGCCGGCCTGCGGCGCCTGGCAGCGCGCGGCTGCGCTGGCTGCCCATCCGCCCGGCGGGAACCAGGGCGTGCGGCCGTCCCCATCGAACAGCGCCAGCACCGCGGCCAGCACCAGCAGCGATGTGCCCACACCGGCCAGCAGGAGGCAGCGCCGTTCCAGCGGATGGAGGATCTCGGTCTCGTCATGCTCGTCCATCGTCGTTCCCGGCGGCGCCCTGGTACTGATGGCTCGGCAGCCGGACACCGAGCTGCCGTGCCAGCAACTTAGGTGCTGACGGCAGGCGCTGCCTCGTGCGGACGAAGGACGGTCCGGCCTGCCTCCCCCTGTGAGAGGAGGCGCGACTGGCGAATGTGAAAACCGCACAAACCTGCCGGTCACATTCACGCCCTGACATAAGACGTGACAACTAGTCTTTTCTTGCAAGCAACCGTTGTGTTGCGCCAGGAGAGAAAAGATGACGACGCATGCCTTCGATGCCAGCCCCGTGACCTGGGGCACCCGGTCCGGCCTGCCGGCCACCCAGCTCACCGACGCGCAGCACCCGCTGCGGCGCGCCGACGACCCGCCGCGCGGCCATCCGCTGGGGGCGGCCGCGATGGCCCTGGTGCTGGACGAGGTGGACTACGGCCTGGTGCTGGTGGATGCCGACGACCAGGTGCAGCACGCCAACCACGCCGCCCGCGCCCAGTTGCAGGCGGGGCTGCCCTTGCAGCTGCAGGGCCGGCGGCTGGTGGCCTGCCGTGAGCGCGACACCAGCGCGCTGCAGGCCGCGATGGACAACGCCCGCCGCCGCGGCCTGCGCACCCTGGTGGCCGTGACCACCGGCCTCGGCCAGCGCGCCACGCTGGCCGTCACCCCACTGCAGACGGCGCCCGCCGCGCAGGCCAGCGGCGTGCTGGTGATGCTGGGCAAACGCCGCATGTGCGAAGAACTCACCGCGCTGTCCTTCGGCAAGGCGCACGGCCTGACGCCCACCGAAACCCAGGTGCTGATGCACCTGTGCAATGGCGATTCGCCGGCCGAGGCCGCTCACCGCTGCGGCGTCAAGGTGTCCACCACCCGCACCCACATCAGCAGCATCCGCACCAAGCTGGGCGCGCACAACCTGGACGAGATGATGCGCACCGTGGCCCTGCTGCCGCCGCTGGTCGGCTCGCTGCGGGTGGGTGGCCGCGCCGCCGCCGCGCAGGCGATGTAGGGGGATGCTCAGGCGGGCCGGCGGGCCCGAGCCCGATAGCATCGGCGGATCCACAGGGGGTCCGCCCATGCCCGACGAACTGCCCTCGCCTGTTCCTTCCCCCGGCCCGGCGCCTTCGCCCGCCGAACTGCTGGCCGAACTGGCCGCCCGCGGCAGCCGCCTGCGGGCGCCGCGCCATGCGCTGCTGATCCAGGAGGGCGAGGCCGGCGATTCGCTCTTCATCATCCTGTCGGGGCGGGTGCGGGTGTTCGCCGCCGACCGCAACGGCCGCGAAGTGACCTACGGCTTCTACGGCGCGGGCGACTACGTGGGCGAGATGAGCCTGGACGGCGAACCCCGCTCGGCCAGCGTGATGACGCTGGAGCCCACCGAATGCGCGGTGGTCACGCGGCACACGCTGACGCTGTTCCTGCGCGAGCGGCCCGAATTCGCCTATGTGCTGATCTCGCGGCTGATCCGCCGCGCCCGCTCGGCCACGCTGTCGGCGCGGCAGATCGCGCTCAACGACGTGTACGGCCGGCTGGTGCTGGTGCTGAAGGAGATGGCGCAGCCAGGCCCCGACGGCCGCCCGACCATCCCCGAGCGCCCCACCCACCAGGCCCTGGCCCACCACGTGGGCGCCTCGCGCGAGATGGTCAGCCGCCTGATGAAGGACCTGGAACGCGGCGGCTACGTCGTCAAGGCCGGCAAGGCCCTGGTCATCGCCAAGCCGCTGCCCGAGCGCTGGTAGCCGCGCCCGCGGCAGCTCAGTTTTCGCGCTGCGGCGCCTCCTTCACCGCCACCGCAGCCGCCGACACGCGGCGGGCGCCCTGCACGGCCAGCCCCAGGCGGCGTTGCAGCCAGGGCAGCAAGGGCTCCTGGTTGCCCAGCGGCGGCAGGCGCAGGTCGCCGGTGGTCTGCGGTGCGGCCGCCGCCGGTGGCAGCGGCGGCGCCACGCCGGGCTGACCGATGGCGGCCAGCAGCTGGTCGATCTGCTGGGCGGCCGCCTGCAGCGCCTGCTCGGACGCTTCGCGGTCCAGCCGGTCGGCCCGGCGGTTGAGCATGGTGCGCACCGCGGCCAGCTGGGCCAGCAGCACATGGCATTGGGTGAGCAGCGTGGCCATGGCATAGAGCGGCACCTGCACGCTGCGCGGCTCGGCCCGGGTGCGCTGGGCGCTGGCGGCAATGCCGCCGATGGCCTCGTACACCTCGCGCCGGGCCAGGCGCAGCGCCACGTCGCGCTCGCCCGCTTCGGGCCAGCGCAGCGCTTCTTTCACCAGCGTGCGCAGGCTGCGCTGCACCCGTTCCACCAGGCGGCCCAGGCCGCGCCGTTCCCAGGCGGGCAGCACATAGCTGAAGCCCCAGGCCAGCAGCGCGCCCAGCACCGTGTCGGCCAGCCGCTCGCCCACGCCGAAGCCGCCACTGGGGTCAGCCAGGTGGGCCTGCACCAGCGCCATCACCGTGGCGGCGGTGGCGGTGACCAGGTAGCGCACGTTGACAAACGCATGCGAGGTGCCCGCCGCCAGGAGGAACACCAGGCTGGACAGCAGCGGCGAATGCACCTGCGCGAACAGCAGCACCAGCAGGCAGCCCAGCACGGTGCCGGCCACCCGCGCATCGCGGCGCGACAGCGTCTGGTCGAGGTTGCCGCGCAGCACCACACCCACGCTGAGCACCAGCCAGTGCGGGTGCGAAGCCCAGGGCAGCGCCAGCGCCAGGAAGTAGGCCGTGCCCAGCGCCACCGCACTGCGCAGCGCATGGCGCAGGATGGGCGAGCCCAGCCGCAGGTGGGGCTTGAGCGCCGCCAGCGGCCAGCCTTCGGGCGAGACGAAGAAGCGCAGCTCGGCCGCGCCCAGCGGCTGCGGCACCTGCAGGCCCGCCAGCGCCGCCTGCATGCGGGCCAGGTCGTCGGCAATGTGGCGCGATCGGTCGAGCAGCGCGGTGGCCAGCGCACTGCGTGAAGGCTGGGTGCCGAAGGCCTGCACCGCGTCGGCCAGGGCCGGCTGGTGGCGGCTGGTGGGCGGGTCGGCCGGCAGGCCCAGCTGCAGCGCCAGGGCCATGCGGTCCAGCGCGGCGGCGGTGTGTTCAATGGTGGCGGCCAGCTGCCCGCGCAGCCGCTCGGCCGCCGCATCGTGGCCCAGCAGGTCCAGGTCGAGCTCGCTGCCCAGCAGCGTGTCGCGCAGGTCGATGGCCAGCAGCAGCACCGCGATGCGGCGCGGCACGTCGGCCGCATCGGGCCGGTGGGCGGCCTCGAACAGCAGGTCGCGCGCGGC
>CAKZXL010000632.1 GCA_937883885.1 uncultured Aquincola sp.
CGGTGTCCTCGATCAGGGCCGCGTCCACCGGTCGGCCGGCCACTGCGCGGATCAGGTCCTTGGAAGCCGCCTGCGCCTGCGGGCCGCCGGCCAGCAGCGCGTCCACCAGGGCCTGCACCGCGGTGTCCAGCTGCTCGGGCTCGGCCACTTCGTGCACCAGGCCCAGCTCGCGCGCACGCGCGGCGTTGATGCGTTCGGCGGTTTGAAAGTAGCGATAAGCCTGCCGCTCACCGATGGCGCGCACCATGTACGGGCTGATGACACCGGGCAGGATGCCCAGCCGCACCTCCGACGTGGCAAAGCTGGCCGCGGTGGACGCCACGCAGATGTCGCAGGCCGCGGCCAGGCCCATGCCGCCCCCCATGGCCGCGCCTTGCACCCGGGCCAGCGTGGGCGTGGCGCAGCCGGCCAGCACACGGAACAGCTCGGCCAGCTTGCGGGCGTCGGCCAGGTTGTCTTGTTGGCTGGCGGCGCCTTGGCGCTTCATCCAGTTCAGGTCGGCGCCGGCCGAGAAGCTCTTGCCGCGGCCGGCCAGCACGACCACGCGCACCGCCTCGTCGGCGTCCAGCGCCTGCAAGGCGGCCGTCAACTCGGCGATCAGGTGTTCGTCGAAGGCGTTGTGCAGCTCGGCGCGGTTCATCCACAGCCAGGCCACGGGGCCGCGGTGCTCGATGTCTATACAACTGCTCATGCCTGCGCCCTCACATGCGGAAGAGACCGAACTTGGTCGGCGCGATCGGCGCATTGAGCGCGGCGGCCAGCGACAGGCCCAGCGTGCGCCGCGCCTGCGCGGGGTCGATCACGCCGTCGTCCCACAGCCGGGCGGTGGCGTAGTAGGGGTGGCCCTGGTCTTCGTACTGCTGGCGGATGGGGGCCTTGAAGCGCTCTTCCTCGTCGGCCGACCACTGGCCGCCCTTGGCCTCGATGCCGTCGCGCTTGACGGTGGCCAGCACGCTGGCGGCCTGCTCGCCGCCCATCACGCTGATGCGTGCGTTGGGCCACATCCACAAGAAGCGCGGCGCAAACGCGCGGCCGCACATGCCGTAGTTACCGGCGCCGAAGCTGCCGCCGATCACCATCGTCAGCTTGGGCACCTGGGCGGTGGCCACGGCGGTGACCATCTTGGCGCCGTCCTTGGCAATGCCGGCGTTTTCGTACTTGCGGCCCACCATGAAGCCGGTGATGTTTTGCAAGAACACCAGCGGCACGCCGCGCTGGGCGCACAGCTCGATGAAGTGCGCGCCCTTCTGCGCCGATTCACCGAACAGGATGCCGTTGTTGGCCACGATGCCCACCGGCATGCCGTACAGGCGCGCAAAGCCGGTGACCAGCGTGGCGCCGTAGCGGGCCTTGAACTCGTCGAAGCGCGAGCCGTCCACCAGCCGGGCGATGACCTCGCGCACGTCGTAGGGCTTGCGGGTGTCGGCGGGTATCACGCCGTACAGCTCGGCCGGGTCGTACAAGGGCTCTTCGCTGGCTTCCAGCGTCACCGTGGCGGGCTTGCGGCGGTTGAAGCTGGCCACCACGCGACGGGCCAGGTACAGCGCATGGCTGTCGTTGTCGGCCAGGTGGTCGGCCACGCCCGAGACGCGGGTGTGCACGTCGCCGCCGCCCAGGTCTTCGGCGCTCACCACCTCGCCGGTGGCGGCTTTGACCAGCGGCGGGCCGCCCAGGAAGATGGTGCCCTGGTTCTTGACGATGATGGCCTCGTCGCTCATGGCCGGCACATAGGCGCCGCCAGCGGTGCATGAGCCCATCACCACCGCCAGTTGCGGAATGCCCTGGGCCGACATGTTGGCCTGGTTGAAGAAGATGCGGCCGAAGTGGTCGCGGTCGGGGAACACCTCGTCTTGATTCGGCAGGTTGGCGCCGCCCGAGTCCACCAGGTAGATGCAGGGCAGGTGATTGGCCTCGGCGATCTCCTGCGCCCGCAGGTGCTTCTTGACCGTCATCGGGTAGTAGGTGCCGCCCTTCACCGTGGCGTCGTTGGCCACGATCATGCATTCCTGGCCCTGCACGCGGCCGATGCCGGTGATCACGCCGGCCGCGGGCGCCGCGCCGTCGTACATGCCGTGGGCGGCCAGCTGGCCGATCTCGAGGAAGGGCGTGCCGGGGTCCAGCAGCTGCTGCACGCGGTCGCGCGGCAGCAGCTTGCCGCGGGCCACATGCTTGCTGCGCGCGGCTTCGCCACCGCCCAGCGCGGCCTGGGCCACCTGGGCGCGCAGGTCTTCCACGGCTTCGCGCATGCGCTGCGCGTTGGCCTTGAACTCGTCGCTGCGGGTGTTGACTTGGGAAGGCAGGGCTTGCATGGCTTACATCGTCTCGGCAAACAGCTCGCGGCCGATCAGCATGCGGCGGATCTCGCTGGTGCCGGCACCGATCTCGTACAGCTTGGCATCGCGCCACAGCCGGCCGGTGGGGTACTCGTTGGTGTAGCCCACGCCGCCCAGCGTCTGGATGGCCTCGCCGGCCATCCAGGTGGCCTTCTCGGCGGTGTAGAGGATGACGCCGGCCGCGTCCTTGCGCAGCGTGCGGCTGTGGTCGGCGCGGTCACAGGCCTGGCCCACCGCATAGGCGTAGGCCCGGCAGGCCTGCCAGGTGGTGTACAGGTCGGCCAGCTTGCCCTGCATCAGCTGGAACTCGCCGATGCTCTGGCCGAACTGCTTGCGCTCATGCACATAAGGCGTCACCACGTCCATGCAGGCGGCCATGATGCCCAGCGGCCCGCCGCTGAGCACGGCGCGCTCGTAGTCCAGGCCGCTCATCAACACCTTCACGCCGCCGCCTTCGGCGCCCAGCACGTTCTCGGCCGGCACCTCGCAGTTGTCGAAGAAGAGCGGCCAGGTGTTGCTGCCGCGCATGCCCAGCTTGTCCAGCTTCTGGCCGTAGCCCAGGCCCTTGAAACCCTTTTCGATGATGAAGGCCGTCATGCCCTTGGCACCGGCCTCTGGCTCCGTCTTGGCGTACACCACCAGCACGTCGGCATCGCCGCCGTTGGTGATCCACATCTTGCTGCCGTTGAGCACGTAGCGGTCGCCCTTGCGCTCGGCGCGCAGCTTCATGCTCACCACGTCGGAGCCGGCGTTGGGCTCGCTCATCGCCAGCGCGCCCACATGCTCGCCGCTCACCAGC
>CAKZXL010000633.1 GCA_937883885.1 uncultured Aquincola sp.
ATGGCCAGCGTGATCGCGAATTCGCGGAACAGCCGGCCCACCACGTCGCCCATGAACAGCAGCGGAATCAGCACCGCGATCAGCGACACCGTGAGCGAGATGATGGTGAAGCCGATCTCTGTCGCGCCCTTGACGGCCGCCTGCATCGGCGGGTCGCCTTCTTCGATGTGGCGCGCGATGTTTTCCAACATGACGATGGCGTCGTCCACCACGAAGCCAGTGGCGATCGTCAGCGCCATCAGGCTCAGGTTGTTCAGGCTGTACCCCAGCAGGTACATCACGCCGAAGGTGCCCACCAGCGAGATGGGCACCGCCAGGCTGGCGATGACGGTGGCGCGCAGGCTGTGCAAAAAGCCGAAGATCACCAGCACCACCAGCACCACGGCCAGCACCAGCTCGAACTGCACATGCTCCACCGAGGCGCGGATGCCCCGCGTGCGGTCGGCCAGCACCTGCACTTCCACGGCAGCCGGCATGCCGGCCGTGAGCTGCGGCAGCCGTGCGCGGATGGCGTCCACCGTCTGGATGACGTTGGCCCCCGGCTGGCGCTGCACGTTGATGATGATGGCCGGCACCAGCGGCCCGCCGGCCTGGCCCGACCAGGCGCCCAGGCGCACGTTCTCGGCGCTGTCCACCACCTGGGCCACGTCCTTCAGGCGCACCGGTGCGCCGTTGCGCCAGGCCACGATCAGGTTCTTGTACTCGTCGGCCGTCAGCAGCTGGTCGTTGGCATTGATCGAGTACGAGCGCGTGGCGCCGTCGAAGCTGCCCTTGGCGCCGTTGGCATTGGCCGCGCTGATGGCGCTGCGCACGGTGTCGATGGCGACGCCGTAGGAAGCCAGCGACTGCGTGTCGGCCTGGATGCGCACCGCCGGCCGCTGGCCGCCGGACAGCGTGACCAGGCCCACGCCGCTGACCTGCGAGATCTTCTGCGCCAGCCGGGTGTTGACCAGGTTCTGCACCTCGGTCAGCGGCAGGCTCCTGGAGGTGACGGCCAACGTGAGCACCGGCGCATCGGCCGGGTTGACCTTGGCATACACCGGCGGCGCCGGCAGGTCGGCCGGCAGCAGCGAGCTGCCGGCGTTGATGGCGGCCTGCACCTCCTGCTCGGCCGAATCCAGCGACAGGTCGAGCCCGAACTGCAGCGTGATCACCGACACGCCGGCCGCGCTGGTGGAACTCATGCGCGCCAGCCCGGCCATCTGCCCAGCTGGCGTTCCAGCGGCGCGGTGACGGTCTGGCTCATCACCTCGGGGCTGGCGCCGGGGTACAGCGTCTGCACCTGGATGGTGGGGTAGTCCACCTGCGGCAGCGCCGACAGCGGCAGGAAACGAAAGCCCACCAGCCCGGCCAGCAGGATGGCCAGCATCAACAGCGAGGTGGCGACCGGCCGCTGGATGAAGGGACGCGACGGACTCAGGGCCATGACCGGCCGCTCACTCGCTGGCCGCGGGGGCGGCGCCGCTGGCGCGGCGGTGCGGGCGGCTGGCGGCGCCTTCGGGGGCGGAAGCGCCGCGGCCGGGGCGCGAGGCCCCGCCGCCAGGCGCCGATGCGCCGCGCTGCGGCCGGTCGCCGGCCACCGTCACGCGGGCGCCGTCCTTCAGGCGGTCGGCGCCTTCGGTCACCACGGTCTCGCCGGCCTGCAGACCGCTCGTCACCTGCACCCGGTCGTTGGTGGCCTGGCCGCGCTGCACGGCGCGCTGGCTCACGGTGCGGTCTTCGTTCAGCACGTACACGAAGTCGCCGTCGTTGCCATGGCGCAGCGCCGCCACCGGAATGGTCACCGCGTCGCGCACGCTGTCCAGCTGCATCTGCACGTTCACGAACTGGTTGGGAAACAGCGTGCGGCCGGCATTGGCAAAGCGCGCCTTGGCCTTGACGGTGCCGGTGGTGGTGTCGATCTCGTTGTTGAGGGTGGAGAAGCTGCCCGTGTCCAACACCGTGGCGCGGCTGCGGTCCAGCGCCTTCACCGGCAGCTGCGCACCGGCGGCGATGCGCCGCTCGATGTCGGGCACGCGGTCCTGCGGCACCGCGAACTGCACGTCGATGGGCGCCAGCTGGGTGATCACCACCACGCCGTTGGCATCGCTGGACGACACCACGTTGCCCACGTCCACCACCCGCAGCCCCACGCGGCCCGAGACCGGCGCGGTGATGCGGGTGTAGCTCAGGTTCAGCCGCGCCGTGCCTTCGGCCGCACGGTCCGACAGCACCGTGCCTTCCAGCTGCTTGACGCTGGCGGCCTGGGTGTCCACGTCCTGGCGGGCGATGCTGTCCTGCTTGAGCAGGGTCTGGTAGCGCTCCAGCGTCAGCCTGGCCAGCTGCAGCTGGGCTTCGTCGCGCTGGCGCTGGCCTTCGGCCTGCATCAGCGCCAGCTCGAAAGGGCGCGGGTCGATGACGGCCAGCACCTCGCCGGCCTTGACCATCTGCCCCTCACGGAAGCGCACTTCCTTGAGCACGCCCGAGACCTGCGGCCGCACGGTGACGGTGGCCGAGGGCGTGACGGTGCCCAGCGCCTCGATGACGATGGGGATGTCGGTGCGGGTGGCGCGGGCCACGCCCACGGTGGTGGCCGGGCCGCCGCGGCCCATGGCCATGCCCGGCGGGCCGCCGGGGCCGCCCGGGCCACCGCCGCCCGGCGGTCCGCCGGCCGCACCCGGGGGCGCGCCGGTGGTGGCAGGGCGGTGGGTCAGGTACCAGGCCAGGCCGAACAGGGCCAGCAAGGCCAGCAGCGCAACGATGCGGCCCACCCAGCGGGCGCGGCGGTTGGGGCGCCGTTCAGCCGCGGCAGCCGGGGTGGCCGCGGCCGGTGTTTGTTGTTCTTGCATTCAAGGTCCTCTTGGCCCGGGCGGGCGGGGACGATGATGCCTTCATGCCCGGGCGCGCGCCGGACGGGGATGAGAACAGCGGCGGTTTGCCGGCGTATTGCTGAGTGGCTAGGCTTCCGCCAGCAGCTGCTCCACCAGCTTGTGCAGGGCCGCGAAGTCGGGCGCGCCCACGTAGCGCTTGACGATCTCGCCGCGCTTGTTGATCAGGTAGCTGGTGGGCGTGAGCTGCACGTCGCCGAAACTGCGGGCGATCTCGCCGGTGTTGTCGATGGCCACGCCGAAGGGCAGCTTGCGCGTCTCGGCGAAGCGGGCCACGTAGGCCGGCGGGTCGTAGCTCATGGCCACGGCCACGGTCTCGTAGCCCTGGCCCTTGTACTTGTCGTAGGTGGAGACGATCTGCGGCATCTCGGCGACGCAGGTCACGCAGCTGGTGGCCCAGAAATTGACCAGCACCACCTTGCCGCGCAAGGACTCGGTGCTGCCCTTGCTGCCGTCCAGCAGCGTGTACGACACTGCGGGCACCGCTTCGCGCGGGCCGAAGGCCTGCCAACCCAGATAGCCGCCCGCTGCAACGAGCAGGCCCACAGCGACGGCTGCGGCGGTGTGTTTGACAGATTTCATGGACGGTTCCGATGAGAAGGCGTGATTTTATGGCGGCGGCCCTGCCCACGGGCATGGTCGGGGGTTTGCTGGTGGCGCAGCCGGCCTGGGCCTTGAGTGAAAGCGACGCCGCGATCGGCGTGCGCACCGCCATCGAGCGGGGCGCCGAGGCGGCGGTGGGCCTGCTCGGCCGCAACGACGGCTTCCTGGGCAACCCCAAGGTGCGCATCGAGCTGCCCGGGCCGCTGCAACAGGCGGCGGGCTTGCTCAAGGCCACCGGTCAGGGCGGCAAGCTCGACGAGCTGGTGACAGCGATGAACCGTGCCGCCGAGGCCGCGGTGCCGAAGGCGCGCACGCTGCTGGTCAATGCCGCGCGCTCGATGTCGGTGGAAGACGCGCTGCGCATCGTCAAAGGCGGCGACACCTCGGTCACCGATTTCTTCGCGGGCAAGACGCGCGAGCCGCTGACGCAGCAGTTCCTGCCCATCGTCGGCCGAGCCACCGAGAAGGTGTCGCTGGCCGCCAAGTACGACGCGGTGGCCGGCCGCGCCGCCAAGCTGGGCCTGCTGAAGGAACGCGATGCCGACCTGCGCGGCTACGTCACCGCCCGCGCGCTGGACGGCCTGTACCTCACGATCGGCGAGCAGGAACGCGCGATGCGCCGCGACCCGGTGGGTACCGGCAGCGCGATCCTCAAGAAGGTGTTTGGCAGTTAGGACCCCAAACGCTTGCCCAGCTCGTGCACCAAGGCGGCGGGCAGCGTGCGGGCCAGCGCGTCGCGGCCCACCTTGGCGATCGGGCGGCCGGCGCCGTCCGAGATCTCCAGCACCGAGCCCTGTTCCTCGATCTCGATGAACGGGAAGTCGGGCACGCTGGCCAGGATCTCCGAGCGCAGGATGTCCAGCCGCAGCCCGCGTACCAGCGCCGCATAGGCGATGGTGTGCGGCAGCCCGCCGTGGCAGAAGTCGCGCGCCTCTTCCACCGAGCCGGCGAAGTCCAGGATCAGGCCGAGGTGCTGCACTGCCTCGCGCACCTGGGTGCGGCGCTCGCGGCGCGGTTCGATCACCAGCAGGCTGGCGCCGGCCAGCGGCCGGGTGCTGGTGGCGTGCTGCACCGGCGGTTCGGCTTCCGGCGCGCTGACGCCTTCGCCCAGCGCATTGACGGTGCGCGGAAACTCGATGCTCACCAGCGCCTGGCTGGCGGTGTCCTGCCGGTCCAGCCGCAGGCCCATCGCGCGGGCGGTCTGCTGCAGCACGCGCCAGCGCAGCGTGTCCAGCGCCGGGGCGGGAAAGGGCGCGGCCGGATCGGGCACGCGGTCGGGCGGCGTGTGGTGGAAGCGGCAGGTCAGCAGCGCATGCGGCGGCCAGGCCTGGTGGTCCAGCGTCAGGTGGATGGGCGCACAGGCGCCACGGCCGGCCCAGTCCATCAGCGTGTGCAGCAGGCCGAACAGCAACGAGGGGTCGACCAGCACTTCGGCGGCCTTGAGCTGTGCGCGGGCATTGAGGCCGCGGGCGGTGAGCACGCCGGCATGCTGCTGCAGCACTTCGCTCACCAGGCCGGCCAGTTCCACGCGCTCATGGCTTTGGCGCAGGCGGCCACCGGTCAGCCGCGCCAGCTGCTGGGTGGCCATGGCGGCGGCGCGCGCCTCTTCCACTGCCTCGCGCAGCGGGGCCGCGTCGTGGCTCTCCAGTCGGCCGGCCTGCACCAGTGCATCCAGCCGCGCGGCCACGCGGGTCAGGGGGCCGGCCACTTCGGCGCCGGCTTCTCCCAGCACCTGGGTCCAGGCGGTGTCGTCGTGCCGTGCGCCGGTGGCGGCGCTGGCGGGCAGCCGGGCGGATTCGGGTAATTCCATGGGGTCCTTCAGGGGCCCGCTGCAATTGAAACCAGTTGCTTCAGGGCGCTGGCGCGATGCTCGCGCGTCAGGCGGTCATCGTCTCCCCATGATCTGGGGCTGGCGCCCGACAGTGTGAACATGCTTCGTGAAATGCTTCACGGCACTCACCCTTGCGGTGGATGGTCAGCGCTCAAGTTCCGTGGCCGGGCGCCGGGTGTATCGTGGGCCCTCCGCAGTACAACCCATAGCCCATCCATGCAGAAGCCGGCCCGTTTCCTGGTCATCATCGACGCCGGCGGCGGCATGGTGGCCCGCCTGTTCGACGACCAGCGCCACCTGGTGACCGAGATCGACGCCTCCACCGAAGAGGTGGTCGTGATGACCGCGGCCCTCAAGCCCGAGCGCAGCGCGGGCCAACCCGAATGGAACGACGCCCTGCGCGGCCACAGCGCCGAAGAGCGCGCGGCGGCACAGGTGTACACGCTGGACGTGTAGCGCCCGGCTTGGCGCAGCGCTCGCTCAGTACCCCCCGCCCGTCGACCCGGTGCGGTAGCGGTTGATCTCGAAGGTGCTCAGCGGCCCGGCCTGGTGGCCCCAGGCGCTGCGCAGGTAGCTCAGCAGCGTGGCCACTTCGTCGTCGTTGAGCACGGTGGCAAAGGGCGGCATGCCGTAGGGCCGCGGGTTGCCGGCGGTGGCGGGCGGAAAGCCGCCGGCCAGCACCACCCGCACCAGGTTGGCGGGCGGCTCCATCGTCACCGTGCGGTTGCCGGCCAGCCGGGGGTAGATGCCGGGCACGCCCTGGCCCTGCTCGCCATGGCAGCTGGCGCAGTGGTTGGCGTACAGCGTCTGGCCGCGGGCCAGGCGGTCGGCGCCCGCGGCAGCCGTTTCACGCCGGGGGGCCGGCGCCGGCTGCTGCGGCAGGCCGCGCAGGTAGGTGGCCATCGCGTTGAGGTCGTCGGTGCGCAGGTGCTGGGTGCTGTTGAGCACCACCTCCGCCATCGGCCCCACCACCGAGCCCTGCGGCGCCACGCCGTGCTGCAGCAGCGCCACCACGTCGGCCTGCGGCCATTCGGCCACGCCGGCCTGTTGCGGCGAGTTCAGCGCTGGCGCGTACCAGTTCTGCATCGGAATCAAGCCGCCGCCCAGGTCCAACGTGTTGCGGGTGGCGCCCAGCACGTTGCGGGCGGCATGGCAGGCGTTGCAGTGGCCCAGGCCCTGCACCAGGTACGCGCCGCGGTTCCATTCAGCCGACTGGCGGGTGTCGGGCTCGAAGCTGGCGGGGCGGAAGTACAGCGTGCGCCAGGCGGCCAGCGCCAGCTGGGTGTTCACCGGAAAGCGCAGCTCGTGCGGCCGCGCCGGCTGGGCCACCGGCGGCAGGCTGCGCAGGTAGGCGAACAACGCGTCCGAATCGGCTCGCGACACATGCGTGAGGTTGGGATACGGAAAGGCCGGGTACAGCAGCCGCCCGTCGCGCGAGCGGCCCTCGTGCATCGCCAGCCAGAAGTCGTCGGCCGACCAGGCGCCGATGCCGGCCTGCACGTCGGGCGTGAGGTTGGTGGTGTAGACGGTGCCGAACGGCGTGGGAATGCCCAGCCCGCCGGCGCCCGGCGCGCCGCCGCGTGCGGTGTGGCAGGCCATGCAGTTGCCGGCGCGGGCCAGGTAGGCGCCCTGGGCCACCAGCTCGGCGCTGGGGGCCGGCAGCTGCGCCGCGGGGCGGGCCGCATCGCGGCCGTCGTGCAGTTCCCACAACACGCGGGCGCCGAACGCGGCGCCGGCCACCAGCACCACCGTGGCCACGCCCAGCAGGGCCCGGCGCAGCCGGCTGCGGGATGGGCGGGCGGCGCTCATTTCGTGCCCTCCGGCAGGCCGCCGCAGCGCAAGGGCCAGCTGGGCGGTGGCACGGCCACCGGGTGGGTGTCGGCCGGCAGCGGCTGCGCGGCCAGGTAATGCGACACGGCGCCGATGTCTTCGGGCGCCAGGCTGCGCGCGATCTGGCCCATGCAGTCGGGCTCATGGGCCTTGCGTTGGCCGGTGCGCCAGGCGCCGAGCTGGGCATTGAGGTAGTCGCGCGGCAGGCCCAGCAGGCCGGGCACCGCGGGCGCAATGCCGGTGAGCGCCGCGCCATGGCAGGCGGCGCAGGCCGGGATCTTGCGGCCGGGGTCGCCCTGCGTCACCAGCCGCTGGCCGCGGGCGCGCTCTTCGGGCGTGCCGGTGGGCGCCTTGGGCGCGGGGTAGGGCAGGTCGAGGCTGGCGAAGTAGCCGGCGATCTCGTGCAGGTAGTCGTCGGTCAGCGGCACCAGCAGCTCGCTCATCAGCGCGTAGTGCCGGCGACCGTCGCGGAAGTTGGCCAGCTGGTTGTAGATGTAGCCGGCCGGCTTGCCGGCGATGCGCGGGTAGTAGCCGTCGCGGGCGGCCCGGCCTTCCTTGCCGTGGCAGGCGGTGCAGGCCTGCATGCGCTGGGCCATCGAGTCTTCCACCGCCGCGGGCGGGGCCGGCTGGGCGCTGGCCGGGCTGATGCAGGCGGCGGCGCCGGCCAGGCCGGCGGCCAGCAAGGCCAGCGTGTGCAGGAGTGAGGTCATGCCACCGAGGTTAACTGCCCGGTGACCACCTTCGCTTCGACGTCAGCTGCGCAGCGGCGCGGTGGGCGAGTACACCGGGGCCACGCTGGGGGTGGTGGCCGGTGCCTGCGAGCTGGGCGGCTGGGGCGAATACACCGGTGCCGGCACGTTGGTGCGCGGCACGGTGCCGGCCGGCGCGCGGGTGACACGGGTCTTGCCGCCGCTGGTGACCAGG
>CAKZXL010000634.1 GCA_937883885.1 uncultured Aquincola sp.
CCAGCGCCATCAGCACCACCAGCAGCAGGCGCACCCGCGGCAGGTCCAGGCCCAGGCTGCGGGCACTGGCTTCGCCCAGCACCAGCGCATCCAGCGCACGGGCAAAGCGCGTGGCCAGCGGCAGCGCCACCGCCAGCGCCGCCGCCAGCACCGCCACGCTGGGCCAGCCCAGGAAGCTGGTGGTACCCAGCAGGAACACCTGCTTGCCGCGCAAGGCCTCGGGCGAGACCAGCAGCATCAGATCGGCCACCGCGCCCAGCAGCACGCCCACCACCACGCCCGACAGCAGCAACTGCAGCGGCTGGCCGGCGCCCCGCGCCAGCATCAAGGTGAGGCTGACGCCGCCCAACGCGCCGACGAAGGCGGCGCCCACCAGGCCCAGGCGCAGCAGCCAGCCCACGCCTGCCAGGCCGATGGTGCTGCCGAAGACGCCGCCCACCGCCAGCACCGCCACCACGCCCAGGCCGGCACCGGCGGCCGAGCCCAGCAGGTAAGGGTCGGCCAGCGGATTGCGAAAGAGCCCTTGGGCCAGCGCGCCCGACAGGCCCAGCAGTGCACCGGCCAGTAAGGCGCCCAGCGTGCGCGGCGCGCGAATGGCTTCTATCAAGGGCCAGTCGGTGGCCCAGGCCAGCGAAAAGCCTTCGCTGCCGGCGGCCAGGCCGGCGGCCAGCAGCAGCAGGCCCACCGCGGCGAAGACCGCGGCCAGGCCCAGCGGCGACAGGCCCGCCGCGGCCGGTGCCGTGCGCCCGGCCTGCTGCTGCGCGGCCGGTGCGCTCATCGCCGCGCGGCCTCCAGCGCCTGCAGGCAGCCGGCCAGCTGATCGGCCGCTTCGCCCAGCCGCGGGCCGGGGCGCACCAGCATGTCGTAGGTGGGTGCATCGAAGCCGCACCAGCGGCGGTCCGCCACCGCGGGCAGCGTGGCCCAGCCGGGGCGGCCAGGCATCTCGTCGATGCTGGCCTGCGGCGCCATCGCGATCTGCGGCCGCGCGCGCACCACGAACTCCGGGTTCAGCTTGGGAAACGGCCCCATGGTGGCCGGCACGATGTTGTCCAGGCCCAGGCGCTGCAGCGTCTCGCCCACGAAGGACGAGGCGCCGGCCGCATACGGCCCGTTGCCCACCTCGAAGTACACCCGCTGGCCGCGCAGCGCGGCCGGCACGCGAGCGGCGGCAGCGCTGATGCGCGCATCGGCCTGCCGCCACAAGGCCTGGCCGGCGCCCGGCCGGCCCAGCAGCTGCGCCACGGTTTCCATGGTGCGGCGGGCGCTGGCATGGGTGCGCGGCTCCAGCACCGCCACGCTCAAGCCCAGCGATTCCAGGCGCTCGACCGCGCGCGAGGAGGCCGCGGCCAGCACCAGGTCGGGCTTGAGCGAGACGATGCGCTCGATCTGCGCATCTTCCAGCCCGCCGACCTGCGGCACCCGCGCCACCTCGGCCGGCCAGTTGGAAAAGCGGTCCACGCCCACCAGCCGCGCGCAGTCGCCCAGCGCGCACACGGTTTCGGTGAGCGAAGGCAGCAGCGAGACGATGCGCCGCGGCGGCGCGGCCAGCGTGAGGCTGCGGTCGCGGTCGTCCTGCACGGTGATGGCGGCAGACGCCGGTGCCCCCGGCAGCGGCGGTGCCGCATGCGCTGGCAGCGCAGGCGCCACCAGTACCCACGCCGCCCACCAAGCCGCCCACAGCGGCGCGGCCAGCAGCTGCGGCCAGCGGCGGCTGGCCCAAGGGCGCGTGGCCTGCGTCATGCCCGCCCCTTCACCGCCAGCTCGCAGCCCGCCACCATCAGGGTCACGCGGCTGCACGCCGCGCCCACCGCCTGGTGCAGCAGGCCCAGTGCATCGATGAAACGCCGCGCCTCGCGCGACATCGGTGCCACGCCCAGGCCGATCTCGTTGCTCACCAGCACCACCGGCCCGGCCGCCTGCGCCAGCGCCCGGCACAGCGCGCTGCGCTGCGCGGCCAGCGCGGCTTCGTCGGCCGCCGGGCCGTGCAAGGGCATGGCCAGTTGGGTGAGCCACAGCGTCAGGCAATCGACCACCAGCAGCCGCTGCGGTGTGGCCAGCTGCTGCACCGCCTCAGGCAGCGCCTGCGGCACTTCCACCGTGGCCAGGCCGGGCACGCGCGCCGCGCGCTCTTCGCGGTGACGCTGGATGCGGCGGTCCATCTCGTCGTCGCCGGCCAGCGCGGTGGCCAGCAGCGTGGCCTCGTGGCCAGGGGCGGCCTGCAGCCAGGCGGCAGCACGCGCTTCGGCGGTGCGTGACTTGCCGCTCTTCTGCCCGCCGAGGATCAGCTCATGCATGGCCGCCGCCCTGCTGCTTACAGCCCGCGTGCGCTGTAGCGCAGGCCCAGCCAGGCCTGGCGGCCCAGCGCCTGGTAGTCACGCGCCGGGCTGTAGTCCTTGTCGGCCACGTTCAGCACCTTGGCTTCCAGCTGCCACTGCGGCATGAAGCGCCAGCGGGCGCTCAGGTCCAGCAGCGCATAGGCGCCCAGGTTCACGTTGCCATCGGGCCGGCGGCCCACCGACTGCAGCGCGGCGCCGAAGCTCCAGGTGCCCAGCTCATAGTCGGCCGACAGGCTTTCCTGGTGGGCGGCGCGGCGGGTCAGGCGGGCGCCGGTGTCGTCGTCGGTGGCATCGAGGAAGTCGACCGTCGCGCGCAGCTGCAGCGCGCCAACACGGTGGGCGCCGCTCAGCGTGGCACCTTGCATCACCGCGCGGCCGACGTTGCCGGCGCAGCC
Source organism: uncultured Aquincola sp. (assembly GCA_937883885.1). The sequence goes on from CAKZXL010000634.1 coordinate 2,732, forward strand.
GTACTGGTAGCCCGCGCCCGGCGGGCAGAAGCTGGCATCGGGCTGGTAGGCGATCAGGTTCTTCACCCGGTTGCGGTAGACGGTGGCCGCGGCCTCGCTGCCGTTGCGGCGCCACTCCACGCCCGCCTCCACGCTGCGGCCACGCTCGGCTTCGATGCCGGGCACGCCGTAGTCGGGGAAGTACAGGTCGTTGAAGCTGGGCGCGCGGAAGGTGGTGCCGGCCAGCGCCCGCACGCTCCAGGCGGGTGTGAGGCTCATGCGCCAACCCAGGCGGCCGGTGGTGTTGCCGCCGTAGACCGAGCTGTCGTCACGCCGCAGGTCGGCCTGCAGCGTGTGGGCGCCGAAGCGGCCCGACCAGCCCAGCACCAGCGCATTGTTGTGGCGGCTCTCGCCTTGCACGTAGCTGCTGCTCTCGGCCTTTTCGCCCAGGTGCTCATAGGCCAGCACCACCTGGGTGTCGGCATCGGGCGTCCAGGCGTTCTGCCAGGTGAACTGGTCGCGCTCGGTGCGGTAGCTGTCGGGCGCGCGGAAGCCGCTGACCAGGTCGTCGGTGTTGCGCGCCAGTTGCACCGAGGTGGTCCAGGCGTTGGACACGCGGCCGCGGTAGTCCAGCGCCACCACGCGGGTCTTGAGCGTGTTGCGCATGTCGCCGGTCGCGTCCTGCGCGAAGCTGGGCGCCAGGTACTCGCTGCCGTCGTACTGCGAGCGCAGCCGGTTGTCCGTCACCAGCAGGCCCAGGCGATGGCCGTCCACCGGCGTGAAGCCCAGCTTGAGGCTGCTGCTGGTGCGCAGGTGGCCGTCCTTGTCGGGGTTGTAGTTGCCGAAGCGGTCGCCGGGCCGTATGGCCGACACGCCGTCGTCGCTTTCATGGGCGATGGACGCCGCATAGTCGAAGGCGCCGCTGGCGCCGCTGAAGGCCACCCCGCCCTGGCGCGCGCCATAGCCGCCCACGGCCGCATGGGCCTCGAGGTTGAGGCCGCCGCCGGCCTTGCCGGTGCGGGTGAAGATCTGGATCACGCCGCCGGCGGCATCGGCGCCATAGAGGCTGGAGCCGGGGCCGCGCAACACCTCGATGCGGTCGATCTGCGACAGCGACAGCGCCTCGAACTCGACCTGGCCCAGCGTGCCCGAGCCGATGCGCACACCGTCGATCAGCACCACGGTGTTGCTGGCGCTGGCACCGCGGATGAAGACGGCCGCGCTCTTGCCCGGCCCGCCGTTGCGCGAGACCTGCACGCCGGCCTCGCGGCGCAGCAGGTCTTCCACCGAATCGGCGCTGCTGGTGCGGATGCGGTCGGCATCGATCACCACCACGTCGGCGGTCACACGGTCCAGGGGCAGCGGCTCACGGCTGCCGGTGACCACCACGGTCTGGGCATGGGCGGCAGTGCCGCCGGCCAAACAGGCGGCCACGGCCAGGCGCAGCGTCCACGACGCCGGGCGCGCACGCAGCGCGGAAAGGTTTGAATTCATGAAAAGGCCAGGGACAACAAATGCAGCCACCTGCTTCCCCGCGGGTGTCTGCGACAAGGCGAGCACCCTGCAAAGGGCGCGTCACCGCTTGTTGGCCGGTATCCGGGCTGGCGGACTCGACGCAGCGCCTTCCCAGGCGCGGCCTTGCAGGCCGGCCACCCAGTGGCAGAGAGCTCGTCGCTGGATGGTTGATGCGATCAACCGATCCGTCCGCTTACCGTTGCGGGGGCAGCGCAGGTTGGGCATCGCCCGTGGGGCTTGGCCTTCCTGCTTCCCGTTTACCCCGGGCTGCAACGAAGCGCAACCCAGGCACCAACGGCGCCGATGCTACCAGTACCCCCGCCTACAATCAGGGGCTCCCCTAGCTGCCGCCCTGCCATGCCCACCCTCGAAGATCTTGCCGAGCGGATCGAACGCCTCGTGCTGCGACACGAGGAACTCAAGCGCACCAACCTGCTGCTGCAGCAGCAGGTGGACGCCGTGACCATCGAACGCGACCAGATGCGCTCCCGACTTAACGCCGCACGCGCCCGCATCGACGCGCTGCTCGACCGCCTGCCCGCCAACGGAGGCGACGCCCGATGAAGCAGATGGAAGTCACCATCCTCGGCCAGAGCTACATCCTCGGCTGCCCCGAAGGCGGCGAGCATTCGCTGATGGCGGCGGTGGCCAGCGTCGACCGCGAGATGAGCGCCATCCGCGATGCCGGCCGTGTGAAGGCCCGCGAGCGCATCGCGGTGCTGGCCGCCCTCAACCTGGCCTACCAGCTGGCCGAGCGCCCGCCGGCCCCGCCGGCAGAAGGCGAAGCCGCGCCACCGCGGGTGGATGTCGGCGCGCTGATGCGCCGCATCGACCAGGCCCTGGGCGACGACGGCCACCTCATTTGAACCAACCGCTAGACCCGTCGCGTGCCATGGAAATGCCGGCCTTCTCCTACCGCCGGCAGCACGGTCGGGGCTTAGAATGAACTCGTCCGTCGCATTCGCGCGGGTCCTATATTTCCTCGAACCGATGGTCTATGACCAAGGGCTTGGAACATCGCTCGGCTGGTGTGATCGTCTCGCGTCAGATGAACCCGAAGCCTTGCTGACCTCGCCCACCTGAACTTCCCTTTGGGGTTCGGGAATGCGGCTCGCGGCTTGCGGCGGACACCCTCCTTTCTCCCTCCGCTGACGCACCCCTTTCGTGGCCTACTGGCTGATGAAGAGCGAGCCCGACGAGTGCTCGATCGACGACCTCGTGCGCCTGGGCCGCGTGCCCTGGACCGGCGTGCGCAACTACCAGGCGCGCAACTTCATGCGCGATGCGATGCAGCCGGGTGACGGCGTGCTGTTCTATCACTCGTCCTGCCCCGAGCCGGGCATCGCGGGCCTCGCCCGTGTGGCCGGCACCGCCTATCCGGACGCAACGCAGTTCGACCCCGCCAGCCCCTACTTCGACCCCAAGAGCCGGCCCGACGCGCCGCGCTGGCTGCATGTGGACGTGGACCAGGGCC
>CAKZXL010000635.1 GCA_937883885.1 uncultured Aquincola sp.
ACGCTCACCAGCGGCAACGGCCGCGCGGTGCCGGTGCTGCTGTACCACGCCAGCGACGACCCGCAGCACCTGCTGGCCGGCCACCAGGCCTTCGTCATCCCGCGCGAAGCGCTGGACCCCGGCAGCCGCTACCAGGCCCAGGTGCAAGGCACGGTGGACGGCGTGCCGTTCTCGCGGGACTTCGTGTTCACGACGGGGCGGGTGTGAGTGCTGCGTAGTCAGGCGCCTGGCGCAGGCCAGTTGCCTAAGCGGGCGGCTTTGCTGAGCACCTCAGCGCCGATACCTCAGAGATCCAGCTCAACCCCGCGTACCCTGAGCCATTCCTTCCGGCGCTGGTAGTCCGGCAGGACTTTGTCGACCTCGTTCCAGAACGCGCTGGAGTGGTCTCGGTGGCGCAGGTGGCAGAGCTCATGGACGACGATGTAGTCGATGATGGTCAGGGGGGCCATCAGACACTTCCAGTGAAAGTGCAGATCGCCGTCCTTCAGGCATGAGGCCCAGCGGTATCCGAGATCCTTGACCTCCACTCGGCCAGCCGCGACGCCGACCTTGGGGGCGAAGTAGGCCACCCGGCGCGCCAGACGCGGCTGCCCTTTGTCCGCATAGAAGCTTGCGAAGGCCTTGCTGGCACCATCTGTGCCGTGTTCAGTGACGACACGCTTGAGCAGGCAGAAGCGGCCGTCCTTCAGTTTCAGTGGCTCGTCTTGCTCCGGCACCAGTTCCAGCCGGTAGCTGCTGCCGAGGTACATGAAGGACTCGCCGCTGACCCATTCACGGTTGACACGGCCACCGTTCAGTTCTCGCCACTCCGCCAAGCTGCGGTAAATCCACATGCGCTTGGACAGCACCGTCTGATCGATCTGCTCGGGTGTCATCCGGGCAGGCGGGCGGACCGTCACCACGCCATCGCGCTCGATGACGATGTCGGTCGTCATCCGCGCCGTGCCGGGCAAGAGGTGGTACTCGATGTCGTGGACCTGGCGCACTTGCATTCAGGTCTCCTGTCCACCGGCTGACCTGAGCCGCTTGGTCAGTTCGCCGTGGCGGTTCTTGGCCAGCTTCATGATTTCGACGGCCACGCGCTCGCGGTTCTGCTTCATTTCCTCGATGGAGGTCTTGGCAATTTCGGTCTTGATCAATGCGCGCACACGCTTTTGCTTGTCCGGGTTTTGCCAGAAGTCGATGCTACCAATCGTGTCCTGGAGCAGTTCCACCAAAGACTCCATGAACGCCCTGAACGCCGGGCGGTCGGCGTCTGGCAATTCACCGCTCGCAAAGCCCACCTGGACGATGTGTTCGAAGAAGGCCGTGGCCTCCTTGCTCAGGCCATCCTGGCCTTGCTGGCGGCCGGCGACGGCTTCATGCCTAAGCTCTGAAAGCTTCTCCACCAGCAGGTCCCATTCGTCCTTGTGGCGCTCGATCAACGCGTCCACTTTCTCGGACAGGCTCTGGTAGAAGGCCGGGTCTTCGTCGTGATGAACAGTGCAGTGCTTGCGAATGGCGTGCTCCATTTCGCTCGCCTTGGCCTCTGTGCTGCCTCCGGCATGGGCACTCAGCTGCGCCATGAAGTCAGCCGACAGCAGTTCCACCGGCGGCACCTTGGGGTTGATGCCCAGGCTGACCAGGTGCTCGTTGATGAGGGCCTTTACCTTCTCCCCGGCATCACCGAGGTTCAGGCTCTCGTCCTTGTAGCGTTCCTTGGCCACTTGCAGGATGTAGCCGAAACGGCGTGCCGGCACGCGATAAGGCTGCGCTTGGGTGCCGGGCAGGATGATGTCCAGGCTGGTCAAGAACTTCTTGAGATACACCTCGAAGTCGGCACGTTGTCGTTCGTCCTTGAGGGCGGTCACCGCCTGATGAACGACTGCGGCATCCGCCTCCTGGGCCGCCAACCGACCGGTTGCAAAGGTCTCGATGTTTTTCACGCCCATGCCTGCGAAGTGCTGCAGAAGTCGCTGGTAGCGCTCTTCAAGCACGGGCAGCTCGGACGTGATGTTCTTCAGGCCGTCTTTCAGCTCCTGCTGTTCCTGCGTGGCGGCGTAGACCGTGAGTGCCTCGGTCAGGTGATTGGCCAGGCCGATGTAGTCCACCACGTAACCGCGCTTCTTGCCCTTTTTCACCCGGTTCGTCCGCGCAATGGCTTGCAGCAAGGTGTGCTCGCGCAGCTTCTTGTCGATGTACATCACCTGCTCGATGGGCGCGTCAAACCCCGTGAGCAGCATGTCGCACACGATCAGAAAGGCGATGCCGGAGTCAGCCTTGTCCGGGTCGTTTAGATCAAAGCTGCGGCAGAAGTTGTCCACCGCGTTCATGCGCTGGGCCTGCTTGCGCGCGTGGGTCACATAGGCCGGTTCGTTCGTCCCATCACTGGAGATCACCACGGCAGTCTTGAGAAACCGCAGCCGCTTGATCAAATCGGCATCGGGCGTGCTGCGCGCCTCCTCCTTGGCCACGCGCTCGGCCAGCGCGGCAGTGATGCCGACCTGATAGCGCACACAGGCCAACTTGCTGTGGCACACCACCTGCGCCTTGAACCCGTTGGGCAGGATGTTGTCCACGTAGTGCGCGACCAGGTCGCGTGCGATCGCATTGATGCGCTGTTCCGCTTCCAGGATGTCGCCGGTGGCGCCATACTTCTTCTTGATCGCCAGCAGTTCCTCGGCCGACCGGTCCCTGAACAAATCCTCGAACGCCGTATCGAAGGCATGCTTCTCGTTCAGCGCGCTGTCGGCCGTCTTGCCTTCGTAGAGGATTTGCAGCGTGGCGCCGTCGTTCACCGCATCCATCAGGCGGTAGGTGTCGATGTACTCTCCGAAGCGCTTGTGGGTCTTCTTCTCACCGTGGCGCTCGGTGATCAAGGGCGTTCCGGTGAAGGCTATGCGCGCCGCGTTGGGGAATGCCTCGAAGAGGTTGTTGCCCAGGTCTGAACTCTGGGTGCGGTGGGCCTCGTCGATCATCAAGATGATGCGATCGGAGGTGTTGACGACTCCAAAGGTCTTGCCGGCCGGGATGGCAAGATAGGTGCCCAGTGCTTCCGCCACCACATGGCTGAGCGTCTCCTGCCGATCCTGGAACTTGTGCACCATCACCATGCTGACGTCGGAGCTGTCAGTGGCCAGGTGGCTGCGCAGCCCGGCTCGGCTCTCGATGACGTTGATGCGGCCGCCGATCAGCGTGGCCGTGTCACCCAGTTGTTCTTCCAGATCTTGCCGGTCATTGACCAGCACGATCTTGTAGTCGCTGAGATCGAGGCTGGCGCGCATCATTCGGGCCAGGAACACCATCGTCAACGACTTGCCCGAGCCCTGGGTATGCCAGACCACGCCGCTGCGCTCGGCGGCCGTCTGTCCCTCGCGCAGACGGGTCATGATGCGACCTGCCGCGCGGTACTGCTGGTAGCGGCAGACCACCTTGACGCGCGGACCGCCGTCGGTGTCCATGAATACCGAGCTGGTGCGCAGGATTTGCAGCAGATTGGGGCGAGTCAGCATGCCGCCAATCAACTGCTGCTGGGCGTTCAGGCCCTGCAGACCTGCCTCGTCCTGCGGAAACAGGGTCTTCCACGCGTAGAAGTGTTCTTCACCCGAGGTGATGGTGCCGTAGTCGGCCTCCAGGCCACAGCAGCGCACCACGAACAGATTGGTGTGAAACAGGCGCGGTTCGCCCTCCTTGAGTCCATCGAGCGCAGTCTGCGCGCGGCGCCGCATGTAGCGCTGCAGCTGGACGAAGGCCTCCTGCATCGGGTTGGCGCAGACCTCAGACCCCTTCTTGCACTCCACCACCACCAGGGGAATGCCATTCACGAACAGCACGATGTCGGGAATGATGAAGGCCTTCACGCAGCCCGGCGTGTCCACCCTGAACTGGTTGATGGCGTGGAAGCGGTTGTTCTCGGGGTGGTGAAAGTCGATGAGCCGCACCACCGGGTCTGATTCGCCGGTCAGTTCGTTCCTGGCCACCTGTGCCTTGAACAAGAGCGCCTGCGCGGCCTCGTTGGCTTCCAGCAGTGATCGGTTCGAGTGCCGGGCCAACTGCTGGCGCAAGTCGTCCAGCTGCGCATCCGTCAGCCAGCTTTGGCCGTCGTTGTTGCGGTTGAGATCGCGCACCGCTTCGTCAAACACCCCAGGCAACAGCCACTCGCGGAAGTGGTGACGCAGGCTCGGGCCAGCCTGCTGCGGCACACCGCTGCCCTGGTCGATCACCGTCCAGCCTTGCTGGGCCAGTTGATCAAGAAACGGCCGCTCAACCTCGGTGTATTCGCTCACCGCGCCGGACCTTCACTGCGCGGCCGCGGGGGCGTGGGTCAATCGGGCCAGTGCAATGCCCAGCGCCTTGTCATCAAACAGCTTGTCCTTGCGCGCAGCCGCACCTGCACCGCCGCGCCAGTGACGCAAGCCTTCACGCAAGGCCGGCACCGTGGGCTCCGCACCGTCACGTGCCAGCAGCCAGTCCACCGTGGCCAGCAGCTCCAGGCCGAAGGGCGACTCGAACCCGTCGATCAGGCTGGCCGTGGCTTCGAGGGCAGGGAGGTACTCCTTGGCTTCGCTCTTCAGGAAGGCCTGCACCATCGTCTTGCGCTGGTCGTCGAACCAGATGACATCGAACGGGTCCGCGTCGCTGATGCGCTTGTCGCTGTGCAGGTAACTGCCGTCCAGGTGGTTCAGCAGGTGGTCCAGACGGTTGGCGTACGGGCCGTACTTGTGGGCCACGAACTGCAGCTTCAGCGGGTTGTGCTCGGGGCTCAAGCGTTCGATGGATCGTTCCAGGAACCAGGCCAGCTTCTGGATCTCCAGCAGGCTGCATTCCATGCCCAGCACCCAGTAGCGGCGCACCAGTTCAGCGATCAGCGCACGGGCGGGCGTCAGCTTCTCCGCGCCGGCGCGCTTGGCCACGTTCTGGTACTGGCGCGTGGGCTCATACACCAGGATCTCGATGTCCAGATCGCCCAGCGCCGCTTCGATCTGCGGCCGCACCTGGGCCCAGTCCAGGCCACCGTTGCCGGCGCCCAGCGGCGGGATGGCAATGGACTTCACCTGCTCTTGAACCAGGAAGCGCCGCAGGTCTTGCAGGCCTTCCACCACCCACTCCATGCGCGAGGGGCTGCGCCAATGCTGCTTGGTGGGGAAGTTGACGATCCAGCGCGGCCCGCCCAGCTCATGGACGGGCGTGACGAACATCTTGCCCACTTGAACCTGCTTGGCCTTGCAAGCGGCGGCGTACTGGCGGTAGTTGTCGTCAAAGCGCTCTTTGAACATCAGCGCGATGCCCTTGCCCATCACCCCCACGGTGTTGACGGTGTTGACCAATGCCTCGGCGCCAGACTCCAGCAAATTGCCTTCGGTGAATGTGATCATGGTGTGGTCCTCGGCATCAGAAGTACCAGCCGGGTCGGGCGTGCACCGCGAGGTTCAAGCCTCGCGCCGCCACCTCTTGTTCGATGTTCTGCTTCAAGCCAGGGGTGTAGCACACGACGCCCAGCAGGGCGCTGACGGGCATGTGCTGGTGGACGAGCGCCTCGGCCTGGTAGCGCTCGAACTTGGCCGGGTCGTCTGGGTCGCGCCTGAAGTCACGGGCCTGCAAGATGGGCCAGTCGATCTGGTCCAGGTGCTGCAGGCCGTCGTAGTAATTGGCCCACTGGTAGTAGGCATGGCTGTCGGTGAACAGCCAGCGCAAGCTGGCATCCGCCGCCACGCGGCGCAGGCTGGACACCAGGATCACGATCTCGTCGTTGCGGCGCTGCGGAATGCCGCCGCGGCCTGACTTGATGTTCAACAGCATCGGCGAGAACGGTGTGAAGTAGAACGGCACGTAGTCGTTCAAATGGCCGCCCGGCGGCCGTGGCACCGGGTGGGTGGCGCGTTTGCTGATCAACTCCGGGTTGCCGATGCTCACCCAGTGGGGCGCACGCACGGCGCCGTTGCCACAGTGCAGGCCGTTGTCCAGCACCCACGGCAGGTTGTCGCGGTGGATGATGCGGAAGATCAGCGCTTTTTCCGCATTCAGGTCGGCGTAGTGGCTAGGCATCGGTCAACTCCGGCACCAGATGCTCGACCGAGACGCGGCCGGTCAACAGATCCTGCATCAAGCCAAGCCTCTGGGTCTCCAGCTTGCGCTTTCTAGCAAGCTCCCGCTCTATGCAATCGAGACAGCAGAGCAAACGCGTTGCGATTGCCTCTTGCTCTGCCTCTGACGGCACAGGGATGGGCAGCTTTCTTAGCTCCCCCAAGTTGATGCCCTGAACCGCAACTCCGAGGGTATTGATCTCGAAAAAGCGCTTCGCCGCAGCAGATTCCAAGTACAGGCTCATGAATGCGTTGCTTACACCGCTCATGTCTATGCGCGCGGTGTCTTGCGTGATGTTGGCGTTCTCCAAGATCGCTGGAACCAGAGACACCCGGCCCACCGTTCCGCGAATGGTGAACAGGATGTCGCCGCCCTTCAAGCGAGACCGTTTGTACTCTTGATCGATGGCTGGAGAGGTCAACAACAGGTTGTCGACTTCAATGGATCTACTCCGGATGTCCTTTACCTTGACGACCGGGACACCTCCTGGATACCCATACCCCGGCATCAGGATTCCGTAGACGATGGGCCTTGCCGGATTGACCTTTTCATTCAGCGTCGCTACGCCCCAATCGCGAGGAATCCACCCTATCGCCGTTTCCTTATAGAGCTCCGGTGCCTCGCTGAGGCGCGGGCGGAGTTGGCCGTTGGGCAGCACGCCGCGAGTGAACTGGTCGTGCATCAGCCCGGCCTTGATCTGCTGGTACTTGGCGATCAGGGCTTCGGTTCTATCGATAGCAGCGTCGATGCAGTCGAATAGGTCTGCGATCTTTCGCTGCGTATCAAGGGTAGGAGTCCAAACGGCGTGACCTAGGTAGTCTGCAACCTTCAGATTGATCAATCCGGTTGTTTGCTGCTGGTATCGCCAGATGGCTGAGCTTCGATTGAGCGCGACCAACTGCAGCGTCAAGAATCGCGCATCCACTGTATTTTTGGGCCGCATCAATCGGAAAAAATTTGAAGTCAGCGCGGCCTTCCTCGGAGGCTTGCTCACAAGCGCAACACGACCAACGGGCCTATCCGGCGCCCCGCCTGATGCTTCTAGCAATATGTCATTGGGGCGAAGCGACTTTGCAGCCAGCTTTGACGCTAAGACTCTTCTTTCAGCGCCGCCTTCAAGATTCAGATGCCCGTCGTCGTCGATGTCCGTCGCTCGATAGACAACACAATTGCCGTGATCGCCTACCGGGTCCGTTCCCCATTCACCGGGCCAGCACGCTTCAATCAAACTTCGCAAGGGTTGGAGCTTGATCTCATCAGGCATAGCCCAACTCCCCCAAGAACCGCTGCAGCGCCGCATCGGCCGCATCGCGCTCCGCCTCAATCTGCCGCGCCGTCGCCGCGTACTTATTCCAAAGGTTTTCGAGGGCAGCCACGCAAGCGCGCTGGTCGGCGCGCAGGTAGTGTCGGTAACTGTCCATCAGCACCTTGCCCAGTCGCACAACGATCACCTGCCGCGCCTCGTCCGCGCTGATCTTCAGCCGCGCCTGCTCCACCAGCTCGTCCTTCTTGGCCTGCGTGGACTTGATGATTGCCTTCAGCGTCTTGGCCTCGTCTTCCAAGGCTTTGTGGGCCGCCAGCTTGGCTTCCAGCCGCTCGGCCGTTGCCTTGGCCGTTTGGCCCGCAGCCATCGCGGCTTGGACGACGGGGGCGATGCCCGATGCATGACCCACCGCTTGCGCCAGATCCAGCACCCGCTGCCCGTTGGCAAACTGCGCTTCCTTGGCTGCGAAGCCCTCGGTGCAGTGGTGGGCCTTGTCAGTGCCTTTGGGCAGCAGGCCAGCTGCCTTGATCTCGATGAACAAGTCGGTGACGGCGCCCTTGAGGGTCTTGAGCTGAGCCTTCCATTTGGCGGTGGCTTCTTTCAGCTCTTCCTTGAGCGTCTTCACCTCATCGGCCGGCAGCACGCCGGTGTCGTCGGTGTCCTCAAAGCCTTCTTCGCTGGCTGAGGCAAACAGCGCCTGCAGCTCGGCCAGGCGGGCGTGCTGCTGCTCCAGCTCGGCCAGCACCTGCGGGAACTGGCTTTGCAGGATGTCGTCGTCCGGAATCAGCTCCGGGCCCCAGCCGCTGGCGAAGATGGACTTCAGGTCCGAGGCCAGCAGCTTGTAGAAGTTGGCAAACGCGCCGCGCACCTGGAAGCGGTTCAACAGGTGCTGCCGGGCGAAGGTGCGTTCGATGCTCTCCAGCAGCTTGGCGCGCAGCGCGTACACGTTGTGCGGTCGGGCATGCTGGTTGTCGGCATCGGGTGCCAGCGCTTCCACCAGCGGCAGGTGCTGGCGCCACCAGGTTTCCAACTCGCCCATGAACTGGGCATGGCGTTGCTGCACGCCGGGGTGCTGCTTCACCAGCTCGGCGATGGCGCGTTTGTCTTGGGCGATGGCGGCGGTGAAGTCGGCGTACAGAGTGCCGTGCTCGGGCGCTGCACGGGGCGTGAAGCAGGATTCGCGCAGGCCGCTGTAGTTGTTCCAGTAGTGGGCCAATGCGTCAATCTCAGGCATGGGCACCCCGCCGTGCAGATGGGCCCGCACGTCGTGCGGCTCCGGCGGCGGGGCGTTGTCGACGTAACGGCGGATGTTGCAGTTGTAGTCCTCGGCCCGAATCTGCTCGACGGGCACCAGCTCCGCGTAGCGCTCGATGCGCTGGCCCGTGCGATAGGCGTTGACGATCTTGTCCACGTCTTCAGGGCGCAGGTGGTTCTGGGCCTTGCCTTCGCGGTACTCCCGGTCGGCATTGATGAAAAGCACGTGCTTGCGATCCTGGGCGCTGGCCTTGTTCAGCACCAGGATGCAGGCGGGGATGCCCGTGCCATAGAACAGGTTGGCAGGCAGGCCGATCACCGCCTCCAGGTAGCCCTTGTCGATGATGTACTGCCGCGCCTCGCGCTCCTCCCCGCCGCGGAACAGCACGCCGTGGGGCATCACCGTGGCCATGCGCCCGTCGCTCTTCAGCACGGCCAGCATGTGCTGGACGAACATCAGGTCGGCCTTCTTGCCCTTTTCCGGCATCCACACGTGGAAGCGGCCGGGGTGGGCAATAGGCTCCTTCTTCTTGGCGCCGCTGCCATCGTCCTTCGACTTGGTCTTGGCGTAGTTCTGGCTGAAGGGCGGGTTGGCCAGCACACGGTCGAAGCGCATCAGCTGACCGGTGGCCGGGTCCTGGTGCTTCGGGTCGGTCAGCGTGTCGGCATTGTGGATGTCGGCGTGCGAGATGCCATGCAGCAGCATGTTCATCTTGCAGATGGACCACACGGTGCCCATCTTTTCCTGGCCGAACAGCGAGAGGTTCTGCGGGTCGCCGCCGCGCTCGCGCACGTAGTCACGTGCCTGGATCAGCATGCCGCCTGAGCCGACCGTGGGGTCGTACACCCGCATGCCGTCGGTCGGGTCGCAGATCTCCACACACACCCGCACCACCTCGGCCGGTGTGTAGAACTCACCGGCCTTCTTGCCGGCCGAATCGGCGAAGTACTTGATCAGCCATTCATACGCCGCGCCGAGCAGGTCCGGAAACTCGAAGTCGTCGTCGTGCAGCGGGATCTTCTCGAAGTTCTGAATGAAGTCGACCAGCGTGTCGTCATCCAGCGTGTTCTGCCCGATCTTGCGGTTGAAGTTGATGGTCTCCTTCAGCACGCCTTCCAGCGCGTCGGCGTTGGCTTCTTCCAGTGCGGCCAGCGCCTTGTTCAGCGCAGAGCCGACGTTCTCCTTCACATGCTTGAGTGCCGGGCGCAGCTGGGGCTCCCCGTTCACCCACTCGGTCCAGGGCTCGCTCCAGCGCGCGCGGGGCGGCACGTAAAAGTACTTGCCGGAGTACTGGTCGGCGTCTTGCAGCAGCGCGGCGATGTCTTGGGCCGACAGGCCTGCAGCTTCGCCCTCCCGACGGATTTCTTCGCGGCGCTGATCGAACAGGTCACTGGCCCGCTTGAGGAACAGCATGCCGAAGATGTACTCCTTGTACTCACTGGCATCCATGTTGCCGCGCAGGTCGTCGCAGGCGGTGAGCAGCAGGCTTTCTAGGCGGGCGAGGGTGAGCTTGGCTTGGGGCATGAAGGCGATGTTGTTCTGGGCGCTTGTTGGTGGGCGTGACTGCATTCAGGCGTGCAGGTCAGCCCCGATCGGCAACGTGTTCAGGCAAATCGGACACGGGGCAGCGGAGGTAGGCGCAGAGCTTGCCACTCGGTGTCATGGCGCAGGCGCCCGCCGCCGCACGGCCCGCGCCTGCGCCGTGCGCACCGCCTCTTCCAGTGCCGCCTGGTCGTGCTGGGGCGCGGCCACTTCGCCCAGGGCGGCGGCGCGGCCCATCAGCCACAAGGCGGTGGCGTAGACGCCCATGGCCACGCTGGGGTCGCCGCGTTCCATGCGCATCAGCGTGGGTTCGGAGACGCCGATACGTTGCGCCCACAGGCGCCGCGGCTCCTTGCGGCGCTTGCGGGCGATGGCCAGGTCTTCACCCAGGCGGCGCAAGGGCGCCAGCGCGGCTGCGGGCATCTCGTCGAGGGCGGTGGGGCGCTTGGGCATGCATACATGTTAGTGCAGACCGTGTTTGACGTACATCTATGTGTGTTTTTAAGCCCGCCGGGCTGCCCAGTCGACTGAAGTCCAGCGCCTTCAGCAGCGCGGCCGTCTCGCGCATCAGGCGGGTGGCCGGGCGGGCCTTGGGCCAGGCCAGCACCAGGTTGTTGCGGATGGCCGGCGCCACGATGGCGGCGCGCTGCAGCGCAGGTCCTTGCCCCGGCGGGGGCAGGGCGCTTTCGGGCAGCACGGTGCAGCCCACGCCCTGGCGCACCAGCTGCACCACCGTCTGCACCGAGCCCACCTCGGCCACCACCTGCAGCGCGATGCGGCGCGGCCGCGCCACGGCGTCCACCAGGCTGCGGATGGCGTTGGGCGCGGCCGGCAACACCAGCGGCCAGTCGGCCAGCGCCGCAAAGCGCAGCCGGGGCGGCAGCCGCGGGCCCTGGGCCGGGGCCACCAGCAACAGCGGCTCGCGCAGCAGCGGCTCACAGCTCAGCAGCGGTGAAGGCGGCGGGTCGAATAGCAGCGCCAGGTCCAGCCGTCCGGCGATCAGCCATTCGCGCAGGTGCTGGCTCAGCCCTTCCGACACGGTGATCACCGCGCGCGGAAAGCGCTCGCGAAAGCGCGTCACCAGCTCGGCGCTCAGGCTCACCGCCACCCGTGGCGGCAGGCCCACGGTGATGCGCCCGCCCGGGCTGGCGGCCAGCTCGCGCAGGGCTTCGCGGGCGCGGTCGGCGCTGTCCAGCATCTGGCGTGCATGCACCAGCAGCGCGTCGCCGGCTTCGGTGGGCAGGGCGCCGCGGCCGGTGCGGTCCAGCAGGCGCTGGCCCAGCTCGGCTTCCAGCAGGCCGATCTGCCGGCTGAGGGTAGGCTGCGCCAGGTTCAGCGCCACCGCCGCGCGGCTGAAGCTGCCCGCATCGGCCACCGCCACGAAGTAGGCCAGTTGCTTCAAGTCCATAGCGCTTCAGCATAGCTGCTATAGGCGGCATGCCGTTACGCTCTGCCCTGCGGCTGCGCAGAATGGCCTGCATGAGCAGTACCTTCACCCTGCCGGCTGGCGCCTGCAATGCCCATTGCCATGTGTTCGGCCCGCCCGATCGTTTTCCGTACGCGGCCGGCGCCTTCCAGCCGGCGGCCGATGCCCCCAAGGAAGCCTTGTTCGCACTGAACGACCGCCTGGGTCTGCAGCGCTGCGTGGTGGTGCAGAGTGCCTGCCACGGCTTCGACAACCGCGCCACCGAAGACGCGGTGGCGGCACGGCCGCACAGCTACCGCGGCATCGCGCTGCTGCCCACCGACGTGCCCGATGCCGAGCTGCGCCGGCTGGACGCGGCAGGTTTTCGCGGGGTGCGCTTCAACTACATGGCCCACCTGGGCGGCGGCACGCCCATCGACCAGGTGCTGGCGCTGGCCGCGCGGCTGGCGCCGCTGGGCTGGCACCTGCAGATCCATGGCGACCCGGCCCTGCTCACCGACCTGGGTCCGGCGCTGCGCCGCAGCCCCGTGCCGGTGGTCATCGACCACATCGGCCGCGTGGACGCGGCGGCCGGCCTGCAGCAGCCGGCCTTCGTGGCGCTGCAGCGGTTGATGGACGACGAGCGCTTCTGGGTGAAGGTGAGCGGTTGCGACCGCATCACCCGCCAGGGTCCGCCTTATGCCGATGCGCTGCCCTTCGCCCAGGCCCTGGTGCAGGCCCATGGCGACCGGGTGCTGTGGGGCAACGACTGGCCGCACCCCAACCATGCCGGCCCGCTGCCGGTGGAAGAAGACCTGGTGGCGCTGATCGAGCGCATCGCGCCCACCGCCGAGGCAAGCCAGCGGCTGCTGGTGGACAACCCGCAGCGGCTTTACCGCTTCGACGATCAACCGCTGCAGGGCAAGGTATGAGCCAACGATTCGAAGGCCAGGTCGCCATCGTCACCGGCGCCGGCTGCGTGGGCCCGGGCTGGGGCAATGGCCGCGCGGTGGCCGTTCGTCTGGCGGAAGAAGGCGCCCAGGTGCTGGCCGTGGACCGCGACCTGCAGCGGCTGGACGAAACGCTGGAGCGCGCCGGCCCGCTGCGCGAGCGCATCCGCCCCTGGGCCGCCGACGTGACCGACAGCGCCAGCGTGGCCGCGATGGTGGCGGCCTGCCTGGAAGCCTTCGGCCGCATCGACGTGCTGGTGAACAACGTGGGCGGCTCGGCCAAGGGCGGCCCGGTGGAGATGAGCGAGGAGGTCTGGGATTCGCAGATCGACCTCAACCTGAAGAGCGTGTTCCTCACCTGCAAGGCGGTACTGCCCACCATGGTGGGCCAGCGCAGCGGCGCCATCGTGAACGTGGCTTCCACCTCGGGCTTGCGGTGGACGGGCGCCGCCCAGGTGGCCTATGCGGCCAGCAAGGCCGGCGTGATCCAGCTGGGCCGCGTGGTGGCGGTGCAGCATGCGCCCGACGGCGTGCGCGTGAACACCGTGGTGCCCGGCCAGCTGCACACGCCGATGGTGGAAGCGCGGCTGGCCGGCCAGCGCGCCGGCGGCGATGTGCAGGCCTTGCTGGCGCAGCGGCAGCAGCGCATTCCGCTGGGCTTCATGGGCGATGGCTGGGACACCGCCTCGGCGGTGCTGTTCCTGGCCAGCGAAGACGCGCGCTTCATCACCGGCACCGAACTCGTGGTGGACGGCGGCATGACCGCCCGCTGCGATTGACGATCAACGACAGGAGACAGACATGACCTTTCACCGACGCGCGGCCCTGGCCGCGCTGGCCGGCGGCCTGATGCTGGCCACCGCGCTGCCGGCCCTGGCTCAGGGCGGCAAGAGCACCCGCATCGTCGTGTCCTTTCCGCCGGGCGGGCCGGTCGACTTCGTGGCCCGCGCGCTGGGCGAGCAACTGGGCAAGGAACTCAACCAGACCGTCATCGTCGACAACAAGGGCGGTGCCAACGGCGCCATCGGCGCCAGCGAAGTGATGCGCGCGCCGGCCGATGGCAGCACCATCTGGATCACCAGCGTGGGCGCGGCGGCGGTCAATCCGTCGCTGTACGAGAAGCTGCCTTACGACATGCAGCGCGACTTTGCGCCTGTCTCGCTGGTGGCCAACAACGTGGAGCTGCTGGTGGTGAACCCGGCCGATCCGGCGCGCACCGCGGCCGAGTTCGTGGCCAACGCCCGCAAGGCCAAGCCACCCATCGCGATGGGCAGCTCGGGCATCGGCAGCATTCCGCACCTGGCCATCGAGCAGCTGGTGGACGCCAGCGGCGCGCCCATCACCCATGTGCCTTACCGCGGCGCGGCGCCGGCCATCACCGACGTGATGGGCGGTCAGGTGGCAGGCTTCTTCGGCGACATCCCCGGGCTGATCGGCCATGTGAAGGGCGGCAAGCTCAAGCCGCTGGGTGTGGCGGCCACCAAGCGCCACCCGGCGCTGCCCGATGTGCCGACGCTGGCCGAGCAAGGCCTGCCGGGCGTGGACACCAACAACTGGTATGCCTTGTTCGTGCCCGCCAAGACGCCGCCGGCCACCATCGACGCGCTGAACAAGGCGGTGCGCAAGGCGCTCAGCGACCCCGGCCTGCGTGACCGCCTGCTGTCCACCGGTGCCGAGCCCGCGCCTTCCACCCCGCAGGAACTGGCCACGCTGGTCAAGGCCGACACGGCCAAGTGGGCCAAGCTGATCCACGACAAGAAGATCAAGGTGGAATGACGATGGCGCCCCGCATCCCGCTGGTGGAACCCGGTACCCGGCCCGCGCTGGCCGAGACCGAAGCCCGCATCCTGGCCGAACGTGGCCGCATCTCGCTGCTGTACCAGGCGCTGCTGAACAGCCCGCCGATCGCCGCCGGCTGGGAGCGCATGCTGACCGCCGTGCGCAACCAGACCGGCGTGCCGGCCGACCTGCGGGAGCTGATCATCCTGCGGGTGGCGGTGCTCAACCGCGCCAGCTTCGAGTTCCATGCCCATGTGCCGCATGCGCAGCGCGCC
>CAKZXL010000636.1 GCA_937883885.1 uncultured Aquincola sp.
CGGCGGCCCATGCCTCGGGGCTGTTCGAGGTGGAGGTGGGCCGCATCGGTGCCGAGCGGGCCCAGAACACGTCGGTCAAGGCGCTGGCCGGTCACCTGGTGTCGGAACACAGCGTGGCCAACGATGCCTTGCGCGGCCTGGCGGCGCTGCGGGGCGTGGAGCTGCCCACGCGGGTGTCCGCCGACCGCCAGGCGGAGCTGGACAAGCTCAAGAGCACGCCGGTGCCGCGCTTCGACGAGGCGATGGTGCAGAACGTGGTGATTCCGGCGCACCAGGTCGACATCGAGCGTTTCGAGCGCGCGCAGCAGGACACCAGCGACCCGGAATTGAAGGCTTTCATCCAGCGAACGCTGCCGGTGCTCAAGCAGCACCTGAAGAGCGCGCAGACCTTGCCGCTGCCCGCGAAGGGCTGACCTGACAGCCAGACACGACAAAGGCGGCCGAAGCCGCCTTGTCTAGACAAGTGAAGGCGGGCCCGGCCCGCCTCGCTCGTCAGTGGGCCAGCACGGCCTTTTCTTCCATCAGCTGCTGCTTGCGCGCCTGCAGCTCGGCGCCCACGGCCTTGATGTCGATGCGGCGGCGCATCTTCGGGAACATCTCGTCCTGTTCTTCCTTGACGTGGTGGTCGATGTACTCGCCCAGCACCGTCACCTTGGCGTCGTACAGGTCGTCGTCGGCCGACATGCCTTCGATCTGCGCAATCAGGTCCTTGGCACTGGCGTGCTCGACGGTCGCTTCGTCCACGAGGTCGGCTTCGGGCAGCACGTCGCGGGCGGCCGGGTAAAAGATCTCTTCTTCGATCTGCGCATGCACCGTCAGCATCATGCAGATCTGCCGGGCCAGCGCCTCACGTTCCTGGGCACCCGCTTCGGCCTTCACCAGCTTCTCGTACTTGCGGAAGAGCTTCTTGACTTCCTTGTGGTCGTCGGTCAGCAGGGTGATCGCGTCCGGCGCTTCCTTTTCCTTGCGGGCGGTGGTGGCCTTGGTCGATCGGGCGGTGTTGGTGTTCATCGTCGGCATGGCTTGGGTCCTTGGGGTTGTGCCTGCAGGAACTGCGGCGTTGCGTACAAGGCCTTCAGGCTAACCAAGATGGCGGGTCTTGTGGGGGCCCGAACAAGCGGTCGCGGCGAACCCCCACCCCGGGGTGGGCCGGCGTCTGACAGGCGCCTGCGGCGCCGTGGCAATACGCCGCCTCAATACCTGGGCGGGCGCGGCCGGGTGGCTGCGGTTTCCGCCCGCTCGGCGCGCGCGCTGTTCACCTGCTCGGCCCGCTTGGCCTGCTGGGCGGCCCGCCAATCCATGGCGGTACGGGCCACGCGGAAGATGCGCATCGGCCACCAGCCGCCCGGTGCAAACGCCGATGCGGCGGCGGCCGCAGGCGAGCGGGCGGGCAGCACGAAAGGCGCCAGGATCAGCCCCAGCCGCCCCAGCTGGCCCCACACGCCCGGCCGGTCTTGCGGCGGTACCGGGTGGTCGGCCAGGCCATGGCCATAGCGGTAGGCCGCCTGGCGGGCACGCTCGCGCTCGCGGGCCTTGGCCTTCGGGTCGGGCCGCACGGCCTTGTAGATGCGCCAGCCTGCCCACAGCGAGAGCACGGCGCCCGCGCCGATCAAGGCCACCCGGCCGCCGGAGCGGGCGGCGCTGCGGGTCTGCTGCGTCACCTGGTCCAGGCGCTGCATCACCAGGCGGTCGTGCAGCATCACTTCCCGCTCGGCGCGGCGGATGCGTTCGTCCAGAGACAGGCCGTCCTGTGCTTGGGGGGCGGTCATGAAGACACCTCGGAGGGGTTGTTGGCGTTCTTGACGGTCAGGTGGTGCAGCGTGGCTGGCAGGGCCAGCAGCGGCACCAGGGCCACCGCGCGCCAGGCCAGCACGCCGGCCACCACCACGTTCACCACCGTCACCAGCGCCATCGTCCACACCGGCGACCACTCGGCCACCTGCACCAGCAGCAGCGCGATGGCCACCCACAGCGCGAACCAGCCGGTCAGCGCCACCACGGCGGCCAGCACCAGCAGCGCGATGATCTTGGGCAGCACGTCGCGCGCGCGGCGCAGCTCCAGCGCCAGCAGATTGACGCGGGCGCTGATGGCCGCCGCGCCTTCCTGCAGCAGGCCCTGGATGCCGGCGGGCAGGCCGGCAATGCCGGGCCGCGGGTTGCTGCCTGTCGAGGAGGAGGAGCCGGGGGGTCGGTTCATGCGGTTCTTTCTTGGCGGGTCAGGACTTCGATACAGGTGTTGGCAAACAGGGTGCCGGACCCCCTGCGGGCCCAGCGGTACTTTTGCTGACGATACGTGAACAGGCCGCCTCGCGGGGCAGCCTGCCGCGCATCAGCGCTTGGTGCCGGTGGGGTCGGACTGGCCGATCACCCGCGTCTCGCCGGCCTCGGGTTTGAGGCCGCTGATGCCGCTGCCGCCGCCATCGAAGTCGTCGTTCATGTTCTCGATGGCGGCTTCGCTCTGCTCGCGCTGCTGTTTCGCCGCGTCCTCGGGCTTGGACTTGACCAGCTCATCGGCGCCTTCCTGGCTGGTGGGAATGGGCATGTCGTTTCCTTGGTTCGTTGCAGGTGCAGCACTGCGGCAAACGGGCTGCCGGCCTCGGACCTGCGCACGCGGAACACGCCTTGCCGTGAAGCGGGGTGACCACCGCGCACATCGGTGCGCCAATCCCAACCGCAAAGGAAGTTCTATGTTCGTTCACAACAAGCGCTTGCAATACACCGTCCGCGTCAGCGAAAGCAACCCGGGCTTGGCCAACCTCATGCTGGAACAGTTCGGCGGCCCGCAGGGCGAGCTGGCCGCAGCGTGCCGCTATTTCACGCAATACCTGGGTGAAGACGACCCGGGCCGCAAGGACATGCTGATCGACATCGCCACCGAGGAGCTGAGCCACCTCGAGATCATCGGCACCATCGTCGGCATGCTCAACAAGGGCGCCAAGGGCCGGCTGGCCGAGGCGGTGGAACAAGAGGCCGACATCTACCGCGCCATCACCGGTGCGGGCAACGACTCGCACCTGACGCAGGTGCTGTACGGCGGCGGCCCCCCGCTGACCAACTCGGCCGGCGTGCCCTGGAGCGCGGCCTACATCGACACCATCGGCGAACCCACGGCCGACCTGCGGTCCAACATCGCGGCCGAGTCGCGCGCCAAGATCGTCTATGAGCGCCTGATCGCGCTGACCGACGACCCGGGCGTGAAGGAAGCGCTGGGCTTTCTGATGACGCGCGAGGTGGCGCACCAGAAGAGCTTCGAGAAGGCGCTGTACGCCATCACGCCCAACTTCCCGCCGGGCAAGATGCCGCCGGTGCCCGAGTTCGCGGGCGTGTACTACAACATGTCGCAAGGCGTGGGCGACCTACGCGGGCCGTGGAACAGCGACGAGAACTTCACCTACGTCAGCGACCGCGAGGAGCAGGGCGCGGTCGATGGTGGCGACGGCCAGTTCAGCGTGAAGCTCACGCTGGAAGAGAACGAGGTGGTGCAGCAGATGGCCAAGCGCACGATGTCCGACCCGCAGGCCGACCCCACCACGGGGGCCGAGCTGGGCATGGGTCTGGCGCCGGGCGCCGGCACAGCCAAGGCACCCAGCGGCGAGTAAGGCCGGCGGCAGGGGCACGGCGCTTGCCGCAGCCCCTGCAACGAACCTTCCGTTGCAGCACAAGGCAGAGCATGACAACCACCGTGGCCGAACTGATGACGCGTGGCGTCCATGTGATGGCGCCCGACGACAGCCTGGACCTGGCCGCACGGCTGATGGACGACCTCAACGTGGGCGCGATGCCGGTGTGCCAGGAAGAGATGCTGCTGGGCATCGTCACCGATCGCGACATCGTGGTGCGTGGCATCGCCCGCAACCGCCCGGTGGACCGCACGCCGGTGTCCGACGTGATGAGCGAGCACGTGCGCTTCTGCTTCGACGACCAGCCGGTCAACGAGGTGCTGCCCGAGATGCGCCAGGCCCAGATCCGCCGCCTGCCGGTGCTGGACCGCCAGCGCCGGCTGGTGGGCATGCTGAGCCTGGCCGACCTGGCCACCAAGGCCAGCCCCCAGGCCGCCGCCGCGGTGCTGGCCGCGGTGTCGGAACCCGCGGAGCCCGACCGGCCGGCGATGCCGCAAAGGCGGGTGGCTTAACCGGCCAATTTGGGTGATGTGCTGCGGACGGGTTTGCGACCTGCGGTCGCCACGAGTTGCCGCAGCAAATTGGCGCTCAGGAGGTAGGCGTAGAGACTGGCTGGCTGGAACTGAAAGCTGACGCCCTTGTAGATCAGCTCGCTGTCCGTCACCGTGCGCGAAGTCATCAGGATGGGCTGGCGCAGCAGTGGGTGGCGACCCGCGAAATCCACACAGTTGTCCAGCTCGGCTCTCGCCTTGTACGGCCTGTCGGTCCACTTGACCTCGACCGCCCATTGCGGTCCTTGCGTCTCGCTGGACATGGACACGATGTCGATCTCGCCAGAGTTCCAGCGTGCGTAATACAGATTGGTCGACTGGCTGTGCTGCCACTGGCTGAAGATGGCCGTCTCCGTCAGCGCACCCATGGCGGGCGAATCGGCCTCGACCTGACCGAACAATGCTGCACGCATGGACGGATTGGTCAGATAGACCTTGAAGCACATGGCCCTCTTGAAACGCCGCGCGTTGTTGTCGATACGCTCGACGCGGCGGATCAGAAACGCCGCTTCCAGGTACTCGAGGTAACGCTTGATGGTGTTCTTGGCGACCCCGGAAGAAGCTGACAGGGCTTCCAGGCTGACCTCGTTGCCGGTGTTGTAGGCCAAGGTGGTGAACAGGCGGTTCAACTCCTGGATGTCGTTGATGCCATAAAGGCTGGGCAGATCGCGCAACAGCACCTTGTCGATGATGTCGCTCTTGATGTACTGGCCCGGGTTGGCGCGGATGGTCTCGGAGAAAACGGCCTCCGGGTAGCCGCCGAAGTTCAGGTAATGCACAAACTCGGCGTTCAGTTCCTCGATGTTGCGCGCGGTGTAGGTGATGCGAGTCCCTTGACGCGCTTCGGCTACCAACTCTTCATCACGACCGACAAACTGCAGGTACTCGGCGAAGGTCAGGGGTGGCAACACGTAATCGCTGAACCTGCCAGCCCCGGACTCGTTGCTCTTGAGCCGCAAGGCCGCCGCCGCCGATCCGGTGGCGATGAACTTGCAGTCAGCGTAGGAGTCCACCAGGGACTTGAGGTGAACCTCCCAATTCTTCAGGTACTGGATTTCATCGAAGTACACGAACAGCTTGGCATGCCTGTTGTGCTTGAACTGTTCCTGGAACATCGCCAGGATGCGTTCGAGCGAGAGGCCGGTGTAGATCGGCGTTTCCAGCGACACATACAGGATGCGGTTTGCCTCGACACCGGCGTGCAGCAGCGCGTGGATGCTGTGATAAACCATCACTGTCTTGCCCACACGGCGCGGCCCCATGAGCACCAGCGCCCTGCGAACGGATGAGTCCAGGATGGCAGCCTGGAAGGGCTCGAAGTATTTGCGGCGTGGCGTGTCTTCGAAAGCCACCTTGCCGGTTGAGCCTTCTTCCCACCACGGGTTGTCGAAGGCCAACCTGGAAAGGATGTCTGCCTTGGCGATCTCCAGCACTGTCTTGCTCCGTCACTGTCTCAACAAGAGCAGTGTAGGGCGGTGCGATAACAAGATCAATCGACTGATCTTGTTTTAGCAGGGCGGCTTCGGTGGCCGCTAACGCAGCACCGCCCCCTGCGGCACCAGCACCAGCCGATCGCGCGGCAGCGCGGGCAGGCGGCTCATGTCGATCGACAGGTCCTGCGGTGGCAGCGTGTAGTGCAGCTCATGCAGCAGGAACTGCAGCGTCTGCTTCATCAGGCTCTCGGCGACGCCTTCGCCCGGGCAGCGGTGGTGGTGGCTGGGCTGGCCGCCGCCTTGCGGCACGAAGCTGTAGGGCCGCTGCTCCGGCGGGCCGGTGCGTTCGCTGCCGGGGCGTTCCACCGCCCGCCGGTCGGGCCTGAAGCGCTCGGGCCGGAAGGCGCCGGGCGTCTGCCAGGCGCGGGCATCGTGGTTGGTGCCGTAGAGGTCCAGCAGCACGCGGCGGCCGGCCGGAAACTCGTAGCCGTTCCAGGTGAAGCTGCGCCGCGTGCGCGCCGCCACCGCCGGAAAAAACGGGTAGTAGCGCCGCACCTCGTGGATGAAGCAGGCCATGGCCATCGGCGCGTCTTCGGGCGTGGCTTGCAGCAAGGCCTCGCGCTGGCCGGGCTGCTGGTGCAGCGCATGCGCGGCCAGCACCGCATACACGGCCACCGCCACCGTGGGCCGCAGCAGGTTCAGCAGCTCCACCGCGGCCACCGGGGCCGGCAGCAGCTCGCCGTCGGGGTCGCGGTGGTGGGCGATGCAGGTCAGGGCGGTCTCGTGGGCGGGGGCGCCGGCTTCGCTGCGCACCGCCTCGACCAGGCTGTGCGCCCAGGCGTCGGCCGCATGGCGGGCGCGGCGCGCCTTCAGGTGCGGCAGGCCCAGCGCGCCGGCACCGTCGAACAGCAGGCTCAGCTGGCGTGTGCGCTGTCGCACTTCCGCTTCGGGCAGCGGCACGCCGGCCCAGGTGCACACGGCCCGGGTGAACACCTCGCGCGCGGCGTCGTACAGCACCACCGGCTGCCCCGGCGTCCACCCGGCAGCGGCCCGGCGCCAGGCCTGGCGCACGGTGGCGGCCAGCGCCTGCACCGCGTCGGGCGCGGTCAGGCGCATGAACAAGGCCTTGCGGTGGCGGTGGCGCTCGCCGTCCAGGCCTTGGACACCCCCTTCGCCGAACAGCGTGGCGCGCAGCGCCTCGGGCGCGGCGCCGCTGCGGGCAAAACGGTCACCGTCGTAGAAAAGGCGTGCCGCCTCGGGCCCGGTGAGGCACAGCGTGGGCCGCAGCAGCAGCCGGGCCTCGAACACGTCGCTGCCATGCTCGCGGCAGCGGGTGGCAATGAAGCGGTAGGGGTCGGCCAGCAACGCAAGGCTGCTGTCCACCTGCGGGTCGCGCGGAATCGGCCGCGGCGGGGCGATGGAAGTGGTCATGGCGGCGTTGATGACAAGGTGCAGCCTGAGGGCAATCGCAGCGCCTGCCTGCGCCGACGGGGGTGCAGGCCGACGTCCCGTGTGTTTGCGTTGCAGGTGCGGCGCTTGCCCACAGCGTGGCAACACGAAAGGCCGCGCATGAACGACGACATCGAGATCAAGCCCTACGAAGGTCCTGTGGGCGGTTGGGGGTCGATGACTTCCATCGCCCACCGTGTGCGGGACGATGCGGCCGCCAGCGCGCTGCCCGAGCTGCTGCGGCAGAACAAGCCCGACGGCTTTGCCTGTACATCCTGCGCGTGGGCCAAGCCGGCCAAGGCGCACACGGCCGAGTTCTGCGAGAACGGCGCCAAGGCCACCTTCGCGGAGTTGACGCGCCGCCGCGTGGGCGCCGAGTTCTTCGCCAGCCACACCGTGAGCGAGCTGCGCGGCTGGCCCGACCAGGCGCTGGAACATGAAGGCCGGCTGACCGAACCGCTGCGTTACGACGCGGCGCAGGACCGCTACGTGCCCGTGGCCTGGGACCAGGCCTTTGCCGAGATCGGCCGCCAGCTGCAGGCGCTGCGGGCCGACGACCCGGACTCGGTGGTGTTCTACAGCTCGGGCCGCGCGTCGCTGGAAACCTCGTACCTGTGGCAGCTGTTCGCGCGCCTGTATGGCAACAACAACCTGCCCGACAGCTCCAACATGTGCCACGAGAGCACTTCGGTGGGCCTGAAGGCCGCGTTGGGTCAGCCCGTGGGCACGGTACGGCTGGAAGACTTCGACAAGACCGACTGCCTGTTCTTCTTCGGCCAGAACGTGGGCAGCAACAGCCCGCGCATGCTGCATCCCTTGCAGGAAGCCAGCGAGCGTGGCGTGCCCATCATCGTCTTCAACCCGCTGCACGAGCGCGGGCTGGAGGAGTTCACCAACCCGCAGCGGCCGCTGCAGATGGCCACGCGTTCGACCACCCGCATCGCCTCGCGCTACCACGCGGTGCGGCCGGGCGGCGACATCGCGGCCATCACCGGCCTGTGCAAGGCGCTGCTGGCGCTGGACGACGAAGCCCGGGCCGCCGGCCGGCCCCGGGTGCTGGACGCGGACTTCATCGCGCAGCACACCCAGGGCTTCGACGACTTCGCCGCCTTCGTGCGCGCGCAGACCTGGGAAGACATCGAAACCGTGAGCGGACTGCAGCGCGCCGCGCTGACCGAGAGTGCGCAGATCTATGCCAAGGCCACCGCCACCATCGGCGTGTACGGCATGGGCCTGACCCAGCATGAGCTGGGTGTGGACAACGTGCACATGCTGGTCAACCTGCTGCTGATGCGCGGCAACATCGGCCGCCCCGGCGCCGGCGCCTGCCCGGTGCGTGGCCACTCCAACGTGCAGGGCCAGCGCACCGTGGGCATTGCCGAGAAGCCCGAGCTGGTACCGCTGGACGTGCTGGCGCAGCAATACGGCTTCGAGCCGCCGCGCCACAAGGGCATGAACACGGTGGAAGCCTGCGAAGGTGTGCTCAGCGGCAAGGTCAAGGCGTTTCTGGGCCTGGGCGGCAACTTCGTGCGGGCGGTGCCCGACCACCGCGTGATGGAGCCCGCCTGGCAGCAGCTGCCGCTGACGGTGCACGTGGCCACCAAGCTCAACCGCAGTCACCTGCTGCCCGGCCGCAGCAGCTGGCTGCTGCCTTGCCTGGGCCGCATCGAGCGCGACCTGCAGGCCGGCGGCGTGCAGACGGTGAGCGTGGAAGACAGCACCGCCTGCATCCATGCCTCACGCGGGCAGCATGCGCCGGCCAGCGAACACCTGCTGTCGGAGACCGCCATCGTGGCCGGCCTGGCACAGGCCACGCTGCCGCCCAACCCCCAAGTGGACTGGGCCGGCTGGGTGGCCGACTACGCCCGCATCCGCGATGCGATCGAGGCCACGTACCCCGAGCAGTTTGCGCAGTTCAACCAGCGCATGCACCAGCCCGGCGGCTTTGCGCGGCCGCTGCCGGCCGTGCAGCGGCAATGGAAGACGCCCAGCGGCAAGGCCGAGTTCAAGGCCCCGGCGCGGCTGGATGCGGCCTTTGCCGGCGATGGCGGCGGCGACGTGCTGCGCCTGGTCACGCTGCGCAGCAACGACCAGTTCAACACCACGGTGTACGGCTACGACGACCGGCTGCGCGGCATCCAGGGTACACGCGACGTGTTGCTGATGAACCGCGACGACATGCGCCGCCTGGGCGTGGCCGATGGCAGCACCGTGACACTGGCCTGCGCCGCCGCCGATACTGGCCCCACGCCGCCCGGCGTGCTGCGCGAAGTACCCGGCCTGCGCGTGGTGGCCTACGACCTGCCGCCCGGCTGCTGCGCCGGCTACTACCCCGAGTGCAACCCGGTGGCGCCGCTGCAGCACTACGCGCGCGAGAGCAAGGTGCCGGCCGTCAAGTCGGTGCCGGTGCGGGTGAAGCAGCCGGCCTGAACGCGGCGCCCCCGCGGTGGGATACTGCCGCCCCCATGGTCACGCCACCCGACACCCCCGCCAGCGCACCCGCGCCAGTGCCCCAAGAGCAGCCGCCGCAGCAACCCAAGCAGCAGCCGCGCAACCCGCTTCACGGCCTGACGCTGGAAGCCATCGTCACCGCGCTGGTGGCGCACTACGGCTGGCCGGGCCTGGCGCAGCGGGTGCCGCTGCGCTGCTTCAGCACCGACCCCAGCGTGGCTTCCAGCCTCAAGCTGCTGCGCAAGACGCCCTGGGCGCGCGAGAAGGTGGAAGGCCTGTACCTGTACATGCTGCGTGAGCAGCGCCGCGGCGACAAGCCGGCCACCCGATGAGCGACACCCTGCCCGACGAGGCCGACCGCCGCCTGACCGAGCTGGAAATCAAGGCCAGCTACGCCGAAGACCTGCTGGACCGGCTCAATGAGGTGGTGGTGCGCCAGCAGGCGCGGATCGACCTGCTGCTGCGCGAAGTGGCCCAGCTGCGCCGCGAGCAGCCCGACGGCGATGTGCGTGTGGTGCGCAGCCTGCGCGACGAACTGCCGCCGCATTACTGAGGCGGGAAGGGCGCTCACCGGCGCGGCGACGCACCCCGGCGGCGCTGTTCAGCGGTGGTCTTCCAGCAGGCCGGCTGCGGCCAGGCCGATGCGCAGCGAAGACAGGTGGTTGCGCAGGTTGTCGTCGCCGGCTTCACCCGCCTGGGCCACCGCGTCCATCTCGCCCAGCAGCCGCTGCAGCGCCGCCAGAGCCACGCCCTGGCGCACGGTGGGGTCTTGCTCGTAGCGGCTGCTGCACCAGTCGATGCGGGCCTGCAGCCGGGCCTGCCAGGCCCGCAGCACCGCGCTCTGCGCGCCGGGAGACTCTTCGATCAAACGCCAGCAAAACATGGCGCCGAGGTTAGCCGCCACAGCGCCAGCGCTGCGAGCGGAAATCGCTGTGATTGTTGACCTCTCTTTGGCCTTGTCACGGGCCGCCGCCGCGCTGCCGCGGTGCCAAATGCAACAGCCGGCTACCGGGTGGAACCGGTGGCCGCCGCGGTAGTCTCTCGGGGCTGTCGTTGTCAAGGA
>CAKZXL010000637.1 GCA_937883885.1 uncultured Aquincola sp.
ATCCACGCCGGGCGGAATGATGCCGATGCTCTGCCCCTCCAGCACCGGGAACGGCATGCTCCCGAAGTCCAGCACCACGTGGTGGGTTTCGCTGGCAAAGCCGCTTTCGGTGCAGTTGATGTTGCCCACCACGGTGGCGGTGGTGGGCTTCTTGGGTGGGTACAGGTTGGTGTACGCATGCGCGGCCGACCACGGCGGCGTGGTGGCGCCGTAGGCCGCGCTGTTGAACGGCGTCTCAGCCAGGCTGGCCGCAGCGGCGGCCGGCGCCTGGGCCAGCACCGGCACCGCCGCTTCGGCCTGCGCATCAGTTGACACGCCGGCCTCGGCCAGCTGCTCGGGCGTCAGCTCGGGCGGCAGCTCGTCCCACAGCAGCTGCTCTTCGATCGGGTAGGCGCGCGTGGCGGGCATCGTGCGCCAGTTGTCGATGGAGCCGGTGGGGCAGGGCGAGATGCAGGCCATGCAGCCGTTGCACACGTCGGCCTTGACCACGTAGTTGCGGTCGTCGTGCGTGATCGCCCCGATCGGGCAGGTGGCCTCGCAGGTGTTGCACCGGATGCAGATCTCCGGATCGATCAGGTGCTGCTTGATCACAGCAACGTCAGTCATGGCATTCATGCTTGCCCGCTCCCGGGGTGGGCTAGTTAAAGCGGACGTATTCGAAGTCCACGGGCTGGCGGTTGATGCCCATCACCGGCGGGCTGATCCAGTTCGCGAACTTGCCCGGTTCCACCACACGGCCCATCAGGCTGGCGACGAAGGCGCGGTCTTCGGTCGTGGGCAGCCATTCGCTCTGCCGCGCCTGCCATTCGGCTTCGCTCACCACACGGCCGTCGGGCGACAGCTTCAGGCCCGCCAGCGCACCGATCTGGCGGTTGAAGGCCTTGTGCGGCACCGACAGGCGGGTGGGAATGCCGGCCTTCTCGATCACCTTGTTCCAGCGGTTCACGCCGGCCACCGAGTCCTTGATGAAGTCGTCGCGCAGCACTTCGTTCAGCGCATTGAGCATCGGCACTTCCTTGTCCACCAGCTGGCCGTTCTGCACTTCCAGCACGCGGTAGGTCTGGCCCTTGAGCAGGTGGTCGTCGTCGCGCTTGCCTTCTTCGTAGCGGCCCTTCAGGCCCGAGCTGTAGAAGGTGGCGGCATTGCTCGACTGGTCGGCGCCGAAGAGGTCGATGGTGACCGAGTAATGGAAGTTGAGGTAGCGCTGGATGGTGGGCAGGTCGATGGCGCCGGCCGCGCGCACCTTCTGCACGTCGTCGGTCTTCAGCTCGTTCATCACCTGGCAGGTGCGGGCGATGACGCGCGAGACGCCGCTTTCGCCCACGAACATGTGGTGCGCCTCTTCCGTCAGCATGAACTTGGTGGTGCGGGCCAGCGGATCGAAGGCGCTTTCCGACAGCGCGGCCAGCTGGAACTTGCCGTCGCGGTCGGTGAAGTAGGTGAACATGAAGAAGCTCAGCCAGTCGGGCGTCTTCTCGTTGAACGCGCCCAGGATGCGCGGGTTGTTCTCGTCGCCCGACTGGCGCTGCAGCAGGGCCTCGGCCTCTTCGCGGCCGTCGCGGCCGAAGTGCTTGTGCAGCAGGTACACCATGGCCCACAGGTGGCGGCCTTCTTCCACGTTGATCTGGAAGAGGTTGCGCAGGTCGTACATGCTGGGCGCGGTCAGGCCCAGGTGGCGCTGCTGCTCCACGCTGGCCGGCTCGGTGTCGCCCTGGGTCACGATGATGCGGCGCAGGTTGGCGCGGTGTTCGCCGGGCACGTCGGTCCAGGCTTTTTCGCCCTTGTGGTCGCCGAAGTGGATCTGGCGGTTGGCATCGCCGGGGTTCAGGAAGATGCCCCAGCGGTAGTCGCGCATCTTCACGTGGCCGAACTGGGCCCAGCCCTGCGGGTCGACGCTGACGGCGGTGCGCAGGTACACGTCGTAGTCGGTCGAGCCTTCGGGGCCGACGTCGTCCCACCACTGGATGAAGTTGGGCTGCCAGCCTTCCAGCGCGCGCTGCAGGGTGCGGTCGTCGCTCAGGTTGACGTTGTTCGGAATCTTCTGGGCGTAGTCGATGGTGCTCATGTCCGTGTCCTCATCAAACGCGATTCAGGTCGAAGGCGGCCTTCTCACCCTTGCCGTACACCTTCAAGGCGCCCTTGTCGCCAACGGCATTGGGGCGGTTGAAGATCCAGTTCTGCCAGGCCGTCAGGCGGCCGAACACGCGGGTGACCATGTTTTCCTTGCCGGAAAAGCGCAGGTTGGCTTCCAGGCCGGTCAAGGCATCGGGCGACATGGCCGCGCGCTCTTCGATGGCGATGCGGATCTCGTCGTCCCAGTCGATGTCGTCGGGCGCGGCCGTCACCAGGCCCAGCTGCAGCGCCTCGTCGGCATCCAGCGCGCGGCCGAGGGCGGCGCGGGCGGCGTCCAGCGCGGGCGCTTCTTCATGGAAGCGGCGGGCCAGGCGGCTCTGGTCGGTCACCAGCGGCAGCGGGCCGAAGTTCAGTTCGTCCAGCTGCAGCCGCGGCGCGCGCTCGGGCTCGTCGGGCAGGGCCAGCATGTAGCAGCGGTCGGCCGCGAAGGCCAGCTCGGCCAGCAGGCCGGCGAAGCAGGAGCCCGGCTCCACCAGCGCAAACAGGCTGCGCGACGACACGTCCAGCCGCGCGAAGGTGCGGCGGAGCAGGCCCAGCGTTTCACGCACCAGCCAGTGGTCTTGCTGCTGCAGCAGCAGCGCATCCACCGCCAGCACCGCGGCGGCGTCGCCTTCGGTCTTCAGCAGCCAGGTGCCCACGTCCAGCTCGTTGGTGCGCAGCGAGAGGATGGCGTCGTCCAACTGGCGGGCCATGGCCAGCGGCCACCAGGCGGCGCCCGCGGCCTCGATGCCTGCGACGTCCGTCGGTTGCGCGCCGGTGGGGGCCTTGACCGTCAGCGTGGCGGTGCGGCGCTCGCGGTCGATCTGCACCTGCACATGGTCATAGCGCAGGCTGTCGGGGCCGTCTTCACGCTCGATGCGCGGCAGCCGGATGCCGGCGGTGCCCGGGCCGGGGCGGCGACTGCCGGCGGCCAGCTTCGATGCGCGCTCCTGCACCGTGGCCGCGAACTGCGCGGGCTTGGCCACCGCGTCCACCAGGCGCCATTCCACCGCGCGCTGGCCGCGCACACCTTCCACGCTGGTGCAGAAGATGTCGGCCAGGTCGTGGCGCACCTTGCGCTTGTCGGTCACGCGGGTCAGGCCGCCGGTGCCGGGCAGCACGCCCAGCAGCGGCACTTCGGGCAGACTGACGGCGCTGCTGCGGTCGTCCACCAGCACGATGTCGTCGCAGGCCAGGGCCAGCTCGTAGCCGCCACCGGCGCAGGCGCCGTTGACCGCGGCCACGAACTTCAGGCCTTCATGCTTCGAGGAGTCTTCGATGCCGTTGCGGGTCTCGTTGGTGAACTTGCAGAAGTTCACCTTCCACGCATGGCTGCTGACACCCAGCATGAAGATGTTGGCGCCCGAGCAGAAGATGCGGTCCTTGGCGCTGGTGACGATGACCGTCTGCACCTCGGGGTGCTCGAAGCGCACGCGGTTGAGGGCGTCGTGCAGCTCGATGTCCACGCCCAGGTCGTAGCTGTTGAGCTTGAGCTTGTAGCCGGGGCGGATGCCACCGTCTTCCGCGATGTCCAGCGACAGCCGTGCGATGGCGCCGTCGGTGCTGAGGGACCAGTGCCGGTACTGGCCCGGCTCGGTGCGGTAATCGACGCGGGGCGCCGTGCTCGGGGTGTCGCTCATGCGGGTCTCCTGTCGGTGGAAGCAGGTTGCTTCTCTGTGACGCGATGGAATGCAGCATAGTGCCTGCGCTATCGTGCGTCAAGGACAGGGTAATGCAATAAAGTGCATTCTCGGGTTTGTCCCAAGCCTGCGGCGCGCGGCGCCGGCAGCGTCGGTCAGGCTTCCAGGGCCAATACCTCGCGCGCCAATCCGCGCAGCTGCGCAAAGCTGGCCTCCAGCGTCTGCCCGCTGGTGTCCAGCGTCAGGTCGGCCTTGCTGTAGAAGGCGGCGCGCCCGGCCAGGATGCGGCGCAGGTCTTCCATCGCCTCCTTGCTGGCGGCCATCGGCCGCAGGTCGCCTTGCGCGGCCACGCGGCCCATGTGCTCCTCGGGCGATGCCTGCAGCCAGATGGTGGTGCAGTGCGCCAGCAGCAGGTTGAAGGTGGCGGGGTCGCTGACGATGCCGCCCGGCGTGGCGATCACCACGTCGGCATAGATCTGCACGGTTTCTTCCAGTGCGCGGCGCTCGTAGCGGCGGTAGGCGGCGGTGCCGTAGAGGTCGTGGATCTCGCGGATGCTGCAGCCGGCCACCTTCTCGATCTCGCGGCTCAACTCC
This sequence comes from uncultured Aquincola sp., assembly GCA_937883885.1. The sequence continues at coordinate 4,347 of CAKZXL010000637.1, forward strand.
ACGAAGGGCAGGTCCAGGTCTTCGGCCAGCAGCTGGCCCAGCGTGGACTTGCCGGCCCCGCGCAGGCCCACCAGCGCGATGCGGCCGCCGCGGGCGCGGTCGCCGCCGGGCTGGCCCAGCAGCTCGGTCAGCGCGATGCGGGCGCGGCGCAGCTCCACCTCGTTGCGGTGTTCCAGCAGCTCGCGGATCAGCAGCCATTCGGGGCTGCTGGTGGTCACGTCGCCCAGCAGCTCGGCCAGCGGGCACTGCAACGCGCTGGCCACCTGCTGCAGCACCAGGATCGACGCATTGCCGATGCCGTATTCCAGGTTGGCGAAGTGCCGCTCCGACACGTCGGCCGCCAGCGCCGCCTGCTTGCGCGTGAGGCCGCGCCGCGCCCGCAGCGTGCGCACCCGCTCGCCCAGCGCCAGCAGCAGCGGGTTCTTGGCCTCCTCGGTGCCCTCTGCGGCTTCCATCGTCGTGCCTTCAGCCCTGTGGTTCATGTTCTTGGTTCTCGCGCGCGGCGCTAGGGGTTATCACTGGAAGTGCACTATATTGCTTGACGCTGCACTGCCTCGTCGCTATCTTTCCCTCACAGGCAAGATACTTCATCGGGCCTGACGCATCAAGCCAGCTTGTACTGGGTCGGAGCCAGCAGCATGTCGCAAGCCCTATTTCACCAACGCATCGCCCAGGTGGCGGAGCAGATCGCAGGCCGGCCGCTGGACGACACGCTGGCGCAGTGGCTCAACACCGAACTGGGCGCCGACAGCGACACCTACCGCCAGCTCAAGCAGCTGTGCCTGCAAGGCGTGGCCGAAGGCTGGCTGTGCCAGCGTGAGCGCGGCGGCATCCGCTATGGCCGGGTGTTTGCCGCCACCGATCCGGCGCTGCACGGCTTTTCGGTGGACGTGGTGGACATGCAGGACATCGCCGGCCCGCACCACCTGCATCCGCTGGGTGAGGTGGACCTGATCATGCCGCTGGAAGGCGACGCCCGCTTCGACGGCCACCCCGCCGGCTGGTGTGTGTACCCGCCCGGCAGCGCGCACCCGCCCACCGTCAGCGGTGGCCGTGCGCTGGTGCTGTACCTGCTGCCGCAAGGGCAGATCGATTTCACGCCCGCCGCGGCGCATGCTTGAAGGATTCCCGGTGACCGAATTGCTCCCCAACCACCTGGCCGGCCGTTGGCAGGCCGGCCGCGGCGAAGGCACGCCGCTGTTCGACCCCGTGCTGGGCGATGAACTGGTGCGCGTGAGCGCCGAAGGGCTTGACCTGGCCGAAGGCTTTGCCTTTGCGCGCCGCACCGGCGGTGCCGCGTTGCGGGCCTTGACCTACGGCCAGCGCGCCGCGCTGCTGCAGCAGGTGGGCCAGGTGCTGCAGGCCCACCGGGCCGATTACGAGGCCATTTCCATCGCCAACAGCGGCACCGTGAAGGCCGACACCGCGGTGGATGTGGACGGCGCCATCTTCACGCTGGGCCAGTACGCCCGCTGGGGCGCGGCGCTGGGCGATGCTACGCACCTGCGTGACGGTGATGCGGTGAAGCTGGGCAAGGAGCCTCTTTTCCAGTCGCAGCATGTGCAGCTGCCCACGCCGGGCGTGGCCTTGTTCATCAATGCCTTCAACTTTCCGGCCTGGGGCCTGTGGGAAAAGG
>CAKZXL010000638.1 GCA_937883885.1 uncultured Aquincola sp.
CCCGATCGCCGTCGCCGGCCTGGTGGCCGACTGGAAGCTGGACGCGCAGGCCATCATGGCGGCGCTGCTGCACGACACGATCGAGGACTGCGGCGTCACCAAGCCGCAGCTGATCGAGCACTTCGGCGCCGCCACCGCCGACCTGGTGGACGGGCTGACCAAGCTGGACAAGCTGCACTTCAGCACACGCGAGGAGTCGCAGGCCGAAAGCTTCCGCAAGATGCTGCTGGCGATGGCGCGCGACGTGCGCGTGATCCTGGTCAAGCTGGCCGACCGGCTGCACAACATGCGCACGATGACGGGCATGGCGCCGGAAAAGCGCGCCCGCATCGCCCGCGAGACGCTGGAGATCTACGCGCCCATCGCCCACCGGCTGGGCCTGAACCGCGCCTACCGCGAGCTGCAGGAGCTGTCGTTCCAGTTCCTGCACCCGTGGCGGCATGCGGCGCTGATGAAGGCGGTGCAGCGCTCGCGCGGCTACCGCCGCGACATCGTCGACCGGGTGCAGCGCGAGGTGGAAAAGGCCTTTGCCCATGCCAAGGTGAAGGTGCAGGTCTCGGGCCGCGAAAAAACCGTCTACTCCATCTACCGCAAGATGAACGAGAAGCACACCTCGTTCGCGCAGGTGAGCGACCTGTTCGGCTTTCGCATCGTGGTGCCCACCTTGAGCGACTGCTACCTGTCGCTGGGCGTGCTGCACCAGCTCTACAAGCCGGTGCCGGGCCGCTTCAAGGACTACATCGCCATTCCCAAGGCCAACGGCTACCAGAGCCTGCACACCACGCTGGTGAGCCCGCTGGGCACGGCGGTGGAGTTCCAGATCCGCACCGAGCCCATGCATGCGGTGGCCGAAAGCGGCATCGCGGCGCACTGGATGTACAAGACCAAGGACGTGCACCAGCCCGAAGAAGCGCAGCGCCTGGGCGCGCTGTGGCTGAAGTCGCTGCTCGACATCCAGGACGAGAACAACGACTCGGCCGAGTTCCTGGAGCACGTCAAGATCGACCTGATCCCCGATGCGGTCTACGTCTTCACGCCCAAGTCCAAGATCCTGGCGCTGCCGCGCGGCGCCACCGCGGTGGACTTCGCGTACGCCATCCACTCCGACGTGGGCGACCATTGCGTGGCCGCCAGCGTCAACGGCGAGCCGGTGGCCCTGCGCACCGAGCTCAAGAGCGGCGACGTGGTGGAAGTGGTCACCGCCCCCGGCGCCCGGCCCAATCCGGCCTGGCTGAACTTCGTGCGCACCGGCCGCGCGCGCAGCAAGATCCGCCACTACCTCAAGAACATGGAGCATGAGGAGTCGCGGGCGCTGGGCGAGAAGCTGCTGGCGCAGGCGCTGCGCGCCGAGGGCATGCTGATGCCTTCCTACGACCCCGCCGATGCCAATGCCACCGCCACCTGGCAGCAGCTCACGCGCTGGAGCGGCAACCGCAACCGCGACGAGCTGATGACCGACATCGGCCTGGGCAAGAAGATCGCCAACATCGTGGCCAAGCGGCTGGCCCACAACATGGTGGAACGCGGCGCGCGGCCCGACGCGGTGACGCTGTCGATGGGCCGGTACGCGGTGGACGACAGCGTGCCCAGCCAGGGCATGGTGATGATCGACGGCACCGAAGGCGCCTCGGTGCAGCTGGCCACCTGCTGCAAGCCGATCCCGGGCGATGCCATCGTCGGCTACCTGGGCCGCGGCGAAGGGCTGACGGTGCACACCGCCGAGTGCAGCATCGGCAAGCGCTTGCACGAGCGCGACCCCGAGCACTTCCTGCGCGTGGGCTGGGCCGAGGAACTGAGCCGCCCGTTCGACACCGTGATCAGTCTGCTGCTGGAAAACGGCAAGGGCGTGCTGGCGCGGGTGGCGCAGTCGGTGAACAGTGCCGAGGCCGACATCACCCACATCGACATGGACGACCAGCTCGACGGCCAGACCGCCGAGATGCGCCTGACGCTGTCGGTGCGCGACCGCCTGCACCTGGCGGACGTGCTGCGCATCCTCAAGCGCGCGCCGTCGGTGCTGCGCGTGGCACGGGTCAAGCCATGATGGGCGCTGTGCCTCAGCCCTTCGGCTCAGGCGCCGGGTAACGCACCTCCAGCACCTCCAGCGTGTCCAGCCCGCCGGGGGTCATCAGTGTCACCTCGTCGCCTTCGCGGGCCTTGAGCAGCGCGCGGGCGATGGGGGAGATCCAGCTCACCTCGCCGGCCAGGTTGTCCACCTCGTCGATGCCCTTGATGGTGATGGTGCGCTCTTCCCCCTTGCGGTTGGCATAGGTCACGGTGGCGCCGAAGAACACCTGGTCGCTGCCGTGGTGGGCCGAGGGGTCGGCCACTTCGGCCACGTCCAGCCGCTTGGTCAAGAAGCGGATGCGGCGGTCGATCTCGCGCAGCCGCTTCTTGCCGTAGAGGTAGTCGCCGTTTTCCGAGCGGTCGCCGTTCTTGGCCGCCCACGACACCACTTCCACGATCTTGGGCCGCTCGTCGTCGATCAGGCCCAGCAGCTCGGCCCGCAGGCGCTGGTAGCCGGCGGGCGTCATGTAGTTGCGGGTGCCGGCAGGCAGC
>CAKZXL010000639.1 GCA_937883885.1 uncultured Aquincola sp.
ACCACCAACCTTCGGGTGGGCTACCAGCTGCTGCGCAACACGGCGCTGACGCTGGACGTCTTCAACCTGTTCGACCGCAAGGTGGACGACATCCAGTACTACTACGAGTCGCAGGTGCCCGGGGAGGCGGCAGCCGAGGGCCGGCACGTGCACCCCGCCGAGCCGCGCAGTTTGCGGCTGACGTTGGCGGTGAAGTTCTAGCCTGGACTGGGCGGCTCTGGCCTGCCAAAGCCATTCAACGGCGCAGGCCCCACTGCACGGCAGCCAGCCCCGCCACGTTGAGCACCACGGTCAGCCAGAACACCCGCCGGAAGGCGGGCTTGGTGCTCTTGTGGTGCAGCAGCCGCTGCGCCAGCCAGGCGCCGGGCCAACCGCCGGCCAGGGCCAGCAGGTGCAGCGTGTCTTCCCGCGTGCGCCAGGCACTGCGCCGGGCGGCCGACTTGTCGATGGCATAGGCCAGGAAGGTGACGCCGCTCAGGCCGAGGTACCAGCCCCACCACCGGGCCGGCGGCGACCAGAACAAGGCCGCGACGGCGCCGCCGAACAGGCTGGCCAGGATCAGCAGCCAGGCGACCATGCCCCAGGCGCTGGCCTGTCCACCCGCAGGCCGCGCCGCCGAGGCGCGGGCCTGCGCCACTTGCACACGGCAGGCCCGCTTGCCCTTGGGGCCGACCTCCACCTCGAAAGACACGGCCTGCCCCAGCCGCGGCCGACCCACGCCGCGCGGCCAGGCCGACACATGCACAAAGATCGGCTCGCCGCCCTGCACGGGCGCAATGCGGCCGAAGCCGCGTTCGTCGTTCCAATGGGTGAGGTGGCCTTCAAAGCGCATGGGTGCAAAGCGTAGCGGCAGGCCGCACCACGCCACCTGCCAGCACCTCGCGAATCTTGACTGTGGTGCCTGCGGAACAAGGTCTTGCGCGCGCCCGGCGGGTGGTCAGGTCGGCGGCGCCAGCCTGGCCTCTTCATACAGCGCGTACCCTTCCTCGATGGCCGGCACGATCTGCCTCAGCTCGAAGTAGGGCACGGTGAACATCGGCGAGTCGCGCAGCCGCTCCATGAAGAAGTAGTGGTGACGGGGGTCTTCGGTCTCGATCATCATCACGTCACTGGCATCGGCGGTGAAGGCCTCGGCATCGAAGTAGCGCATGCGCACCGCTTCGGGCCCCACCAGCAGCGGCGCCAGGTGCAGGTCGGTCAAGGCGCGCCGCTGGTTGCGCGACAGGCGCAGCCAGGCCGGCGTGGCACGCAGCAGCAGGAAGAAGGCATAGCGCATGGGCATCCTCGTCTGTCGTCAGCCTCGTTGCATGGCCTGGGCCAGCAGGCCCGGCGCCCAGCGCTGCAGCACCGGCAGCCAGCGGGCCTGGCCCACGTACACCTGCTGCCGGCCAGCCTGCACCCCGGCGATCAACTGCCGCGCTGCCTCGGCGGCCGGCAGCTTGCTGCGGCCGCGGCCTGCGGTCATCGGCGTGTCGACCAGCGGCATCACGGCCTCGACCAGCCGCACCGCCGGGCCGGGCATCTGCAGCCGCATCGCGTGGGTGAACAGGCGAAGACCCGCCTTGGTGGCGCTGTAGGTGGCTGCTGTGCGCTTGGGCATGTAGGCCAGGCCGGAGCTGACGTTGACGACCAGCCCCTGCCCCCGGGCCAGCAGGTGGGGCAGCAGGCACTGCGTCAGCACCATCGGTGCCACCAGGTTGACGTCCACTTCCTGTCGCAGCGCGGCCAGATGGCTGCCGGCGTCGTCCCAGCGCAGGGCGTGCTGCACACCGGCGTTGTTGATCAGGCAGCCCAGGTCGGGGTGCTCGGCGACGAGGCCGGCGATGAGCGCAGGCAGTTCGTCGATCCGGCTCAGGTCGGCGGCGCACGGACTGATCAGCGGACTGTGGTCCGCCAGGCTGCACAAGGCCGCCTGGTTGCGGCCGATGGCCACCACCCGCACACCGGCGCCCACCAGCTGAAGCGCCAGCGCCCTGCCGATGCCGGAGGTGGCACCGGTGACGATGGTGCTGGGCCAGGGTGGCGCCGAAGCAGCCAGGGGTGTTTGCTTTAATGCGCGGCTTTTCATCGTGCGGCGACTCTAGGCAGCGCGCCGCGCTTCGGCATCAACCCGGGTTAATCAAGGCATGGCGCACTGCACCGTGTTGGAAAGCCTGCTGACGCAGGCCGCGGCGGGTCCGCTGCCCGAGTGGCCGCGCGTGGCCGAAGCCGTGACGGTGCGCCGCGTGGCCGCCGGCGGGGCCGTCTTCCTGCAGGACGTGGAACATCCCTTCGTCCATGCCGTTCAGCAAGGCGTGCTGAAGCTGAGCTACCTGAGCGAAGACGGCACCGAGTGGATCAAGTCCTTCGCCAGCGAAGGCCGCTTCTTCGCCAGCCTGGCGGCCCTGGCGCCGGGCGGGCGCACCAGCTTCATGGTCAGCGCCCTGGAAGACGCCGTGCTGGAAAGCGTGGACTACCGCCTGCTGGCGACCCTGGCCGGCCGGCACCTGGCCTGGTCCCGCGCGCTGCAGGCCCTGACCATGGTGTACGCCGCCCGCAAGGAAGCGCGTGAGCGTGAGCTGCTCACCCTCAAGGCGGAAGCCCGCTACCTGCGCTTTTGTGCCGCCGAGCCTGAACTGGCCCGGCGCATTCCCCAGAAGGACCTGGCCCGCCACCTGGGTCTAACGCCGGTGGGCCTCAACCGCATCGTGATGCGGCTGCGGCGCCTCACTGGCAGCTGAACGACTCTGCCGTCTCCAGGTTGGTGGCCCCTGCCTTCAGGCGGGCCACCTTGGGGTAGGGGCACAGCGGGCGGGTGCGGTCGGCGGCCCAGGTGGCGGGCACGTCGGCGTTGGCGCCGCCGGGGGCGCCGGCACCACGGGCACGGGCCAGCACGGTGTCGGGGGCCTTGCCGTTTTCCACCCAGTCCACCAGCGCGCTCAGCATGTCGAACTGGTCGGTGGAGGGGCCCTGCCCGCAATGCGACATGCCCGGCACGCGGTAGAAGCGCGCGAAGTTGGAGGCATCGCCGCCGTTGGCCGAGCGCAGGCCTTCGTACCACGCGGTGGTGTCGTCCACCGAGAAGATGGCGTCGCTGACGCCGTGATAGACCATCACCTTGGCGCCGCGCTGCTTGAGCGTGCCCAGGTCGGTGGGGTTCACCGGCTGCATGAACGACAGGCCCGATTCGGTGTACGTGGCATTGGTGGCCGCCACCGCGGCCAGCTTGGCGTCGTTGCTCACCGTCAGCGCATAGGCCGGGCCGTTGAAGGTGGCGGGGTCGGCCGGCGGCACGCCCCAGATCAAGGCGGTGGCGCCCGAGTCGATGAACTGCGGCACGGTGAAGCGCCAGAAGGACGAATCGCCGGCGTTGTGGCCCGCGTCGTACGGGAAGCTGTTGTAGAACTTGCGGCCGCTGCCATCGACCGCGCCGCTGAACATCGGCGCATAGGCCGCCTTCTGCGCGGGCGTGAAGCAGGTGCCATCGCGCGCGCCGGTGCAGGTGGGCACGTCGCGCTGGATGTCGAAGGCGGCGCGGCAGGCTTCGACGTCCTGGATCATGCCGTCGGTGGCACCGTCCAGCGCATCGCACCGGGCCACCACCGCGGCCGACAGCAGCGCACGTTCGGTGCCGGTGAAGCCGCTGCTCAGGTCGGCCGGGTCGGTGGCCACCTGGGCCACGTGCCGCAGGCGGTCCATGTTGGCGATGGCCGCCAGCGGCAGCCGGTAGCCCGGGGCGCCGGCCAGGTAGCCGTCGTACTCGCCGGGCATGCGTGTCATGGCCACCATGGTGTGCCGGCCCGCGTTGGAGCAACCGCCGATGTACGAGCGGTCGGGCTCCTTGCCGTAGGCCGCCGCGATCAGCGCCTTGGCCATGGGCGTGAGCTTGGCCACCGCCTGGTAGCCATAGTCCAGCCGCGCCTGGAAGTCGATGCCGAAGGCCAGATTGCCCTGCCCCGAGTGGCCGGCATCGGAGCTGATGACCGCAAAGCCCTGCTGCAGCGCCACGCTGGGCTGCGGCCCGGGTTGCGAACCCAGGGCCGGCCACACCACGCCGTCGGAGCCGCCGTTGGCCTGGTAGAAGAAGCGGCCGTTCCAGGCCGTGGGCAGCCGCATCTCGAAGCCGATGGCGTAGCTGTTGCCGTCCTGCGGGCTGGTGCGGCGGAACATCTCGCCGGTGATGCGGCAGTGCGCCGCGATCGGCGCGCCGGCCCACACCGCCGCGCCAGCAGCCACCGGCTCGGCCGCGGTGAGCGTGGTGTTGGGGTGGCTGAAGGCGCTGGCCAGTTCAGCACATGAACGAAGCGTGGCGCCTTGTGCGGCCTTGAGCTGGGGCAGCGAAGCGTCGCCATCACCGCCCCAACAGCCGGCGAGCAATGCTGCGCCTGCCGCAGCCACCAAATGCATGGAAAAAGGGACGAACGAACGCATGGGGGTCTCCTGTGGCGCGGTTCATTGCTCCGCTAATAGTTAATGTATTGAATTAACTATGCCGCACTTTCAGGTGTTTCCCTGAGAGCCGCCGGGCCCCCATGCGCTGCCCAGCCACGCCCTTCGGCGGGCGCCGCGCCGGCTCAGAAACCGAGGGTGAAGCCCAGCGTGACCAGCCGTGAGCGGCCCGAGCCGGCCTGCACCGCGTAGGAGCTGCCGATGCTCAGCCGGGGCATGGCCGCCCAGCGCAGGCCCAGGCCGCGCCAGGGGCGGCCACGGTCGTCGCCGAACACCTCGGCCCCCAGGTCCAACGTGTCGGTCAGCGCCTTTTCCAGCGCCAATGCCCAGACGGTGCTGCGTTGGTGCTCGGCATGGTCGTGGTAGTGGCCCAGGTTGGCATGGGCGGTGAAGCCCTGGGGCAGCGGCAGCGTGCCGGCCAGGCCCAGGGCCAGGCTGTCGCGCCGGAAGGATTGGTGCTCGTGGCGGCCCCAATGCACGCCGCCGACCAGCGCCAGCGCCGGGTCGTCGTCGTCATCGCCCAGCAGCCGGGCCTTGAAGGACAGCAGGCCACCTTCGCTGCGGCCCGCGTCTTCGGTGCCGCTGGCCCGCTGGCGCTCGAGCGCCAGCGCGGCCTGCACGCCGTGGCCCACGCCGCAGCTGCCTTGCGCCGATGCGCCGCGCGCGCGGACCTGGGGCCGCAGGCGCTCATGGGCGGCATACAGCTCCAGCTCACACTCACCCGGGTCCAGCACGCCGGCGTCTTCGGTGACCAGCGGGCGGCCAGCCTGGGCCGGCAGCGCGGCGCACAGGCCCAGCGCCAGGGCGCCCAAGGTGCTTGCCCAGCCAGCGGGCCGGGCCGCGCGGCGCCAAAGCTGCCGCCGCCCCAGGCGGGTGGAAGAACACAGGGGCAAGGCGGACGACAGCGAAGGGGGCATGGTGGCGACCCGGTAACCAGCAACGAACCGGCTTTTACGACGCTTTCTGCCGCCACTTGAGCCGGGGCTGCCGAGGATGAACCCGCATCACGCCCGCTGCGCCAGCGCCTCGATGGCTTCGCACAGCCGCGGCAGGGGCTGCTCGGCCGCGGCCAGCGCGGCCACCTCCGCGCAGCGGGCGGGCAGCGTGGGCGACGCCAGCAAGGCCTGCAGCCGTTGCGCCAGGCGCGCGGCGCCGGCGCGCCGGGCGGGCAGCGCATCGCCCACGCCCAAGGCCTGCACACGCCGTGCGTTGTCGAACTGGTCGTGCGCAAAGGGCACCACCAGCTGCGGCACACCGGCGCGCAAGGCTTCGGCGGTGGTGCCGATGCCGCCGTGGTGCACCAGCGCCGCCGCCTGCGGCAGCAGCGCCCGAAAGCTTACATACGGCAGCGCCAGCACCGTGGGCGGCAAGGCCGCGGGCAGCTGTTCAGGGTGGCCGGTGATGAACAAGGCCCGCCGCCCGAGCCGCTGCACGGCCTGCAGCGCCGCCCGGAAATACGCGGCTGCATGCTGGTGCCCGGTACCGGGGGTGAACACCACTGGCGCCGGCCCCGCCGCCAGAAAGGCCTGCAGCTCGGGCGCCAGCACGGCGCTGTCGGGCCGGTCGTAGAGCAGAAAGCCACCTTCCACCAGAGGCTGCGGCCAGTCGGGCTGGGCAAGGCCGAACCAGGGCGCGAACAGCGTGATGCTGAGGTCGGGCACGCTTTGCAGATGCTCGACGAAATGCGCGATGGGCGGCAG
>CAKZXL010000640.1 GCA_937883885.1 uncultured Aquincola sp.
GCTTCGTCGATGTCGATGAAGGCCACGCGCGCACCCTGCGCCGCAAAGCCCTGCACGATGGCCGCGCCGATGCCGCTGCCGCCCCCGGTGACGAACACGGTGCGGCCTTGCAGGCTGGGGTAGCGGGTGAGGGAAGCTGCGGTCATGGTGTCGTCCTGCTGGTATTGCAATCTAGGTATCTATCGATCGGAAAATATCTTCTTCTGATAATCAATATGCCTTGCTAGCATCCATGGCGTCAAGCGGGGCCGCAGAGCCCAGGCAGGAGACAACGCATGCAAGCAAGCACCCCGTTCGAGATCGCCGGCAGCGCCGTGCGCTGCGTGTGGCCCGCAGCCGCGCAGCTGGGCGAAGGCACCTGGTGGTCGCAGCGCCGGCAGGCGCTGTGGTGGCTCGACATCCTGGGCCGGCAGCTGATGCTGTACGCGCCCGCCACCGGCGCCTGGCGCAGCTGGCCGATGGACGACATGGTCTCGGCCGTGGCCGAATGCGCCGAAGGACGCGCGCTGCTGGTCACGGTGCGCCAGGGCTTTGCCCGCTTCGAGCCCGATGCGCCCGGCGCCCGCCTGGTGATGCTGCACAGCCCGGCCGATGAGCCGGCCAGCAACCGCTTCAACGACGGCAAGTGCGATGCGGCCGGCCGCTTCTGGGGCGGCAGCATGGACTTCAATTGCGAGCGGCCCACCGGCGCGCTGTACCGCTATGGCCCGGCCGGCGACTGCACCCGCATGGACGAAGGCTACACCGTGGTCAACGGCCCCACCTGGTCGGCCGACGGGCGGCGCATGTACGTCAACAACACGGCGCGCAACCACCTGCACGTGTACGACTTCGAACCCGCCACCGGAGACATCAGTGGCAAGCGTTCGTGGCTGCGCTTTGCACCGGGTGAAGGCCTGCCCGACGGCATGACCACCGATGCGCAGGGCCGGTTGTGGATTGCGCACTGGGGCGGCAGCTGCGTGAGCTGCCGCGACCCCGAGACCGGCCAGGTGCTGGGCCGCATCCGCCTGCCCACGCAGCACGTGACCGACTGCGCCTTCGGCGGCCCGGACCTGCAGACCCTGTTCATCAGCACCGCCCGCACCGGCCTGACCGAGGCTGAGCTGCAGGCCCAACCCCTGGCGGGTGCGCTGTTCGAGGTCGACCTGGCCGGCCTGGCCAGCGGCGTGGCCCCAACCTACTTTGCAGGAGCCGCGCATGCCGCAGCATGACATCGTGTGGCTGCAGCACGGCGACCAGCGTCTGGGCCTGCTGCCCACGCTGGGCGGCGCGGTGGCCGCCTGGCAATGCCACACGCCGCAAGGACCGGTGAACCTGTGGCGCCCCTGGGACGGCAGCGAAGATTTGTACCGCTGCGCCAACTTCGTGATGGTGCCCTGGTCCAACCGCATCAGCCAGGGCGGCTTTGCGGATGCACAAGGCCGCTTCCACCCGATGCAGCCCAACCGCGTGGGCGAGCCGTACCCCATCCACGGCGACGGCTGGTTGCAGGCCTGGCAGTGCGAGCGCCATGGCGAGAACGCCGCCACGCTGCGCCTGCGTTCACGCCACCACGGCGGCAACCCCTACGACTACGAGGCCGAGCAGCACTTCGAGCTGCACGAAGCCGGCCTGACCCACACCGTGACGGTGCGCCACTGCGGCGACGACCCGCTGCCTTACGGCCTGGGTGTGCACCCATGGTTCGAGCGCACGCCGGGCACCCGCCTGCAAGCGCCGGTGCAAGGCGTGTGGACCAGCGGGCAAGATCCCATTCCCACGGGCTACACCACCGAGCTGCCCGACGACTGGAATCTGACCCAGGGCATCCCCGCCCATGGCAGCTTCATCGACAACGGCTTCGGTGGCTGGGGCGGCACCGCGCGCATCGAGTGGCCCGAGCGTGGGGTGGCGTTGAGCTTGGAGATGCTGGACTTCGATACCAGCGCCCCTGCGGATGCCCGCTGCTGCCTGGTCTACCGCCCGCCCCACGGCGACGCCTTCTGCTTCGAGCCGATCACGCATCCGATCGATGCGTTCCACATGCCGGGGCGGCCGGGGTTGAGGGAGTTGGGCGAGAAACAAGAACTAAGACTTAGAGTCGCGTGGGTAAAGAGTTTGAGCGATCACTAGACGTCTGCTCCAACCCTTCTTTTTAAGTGGGCTCCGGAGTAACTTCCGCTGGGAAAATACGCAGTTCAAGCGAGTCTGGCAAGCGGGTTAGTGACGCAGGGTTGGAGCATAAATTTACGGGGTTTGGTCAAAGAGCTCTTTATGTGTCGTCGGCCGTAAGTGATACGCTTTTCGCAAGCGCGAACAGCGATTCGGGTTGCAGGTGCTTTCTGAACGCCGGATGTACTTCCCATGAGTACCCAAAATCGCGAAATTCGGAAGAGAGATAGCGATTCTCTTCGAAATATTTTCGCTCGATTACTCCGTCCGGGCCATGGTCTTTTCGAGCAATCAGAAAGTTTATTTTGTACAAGAATTGAGCGAGCTCCCGATTAGATGCCTTCGTGCCGTTGGCTGCCACAAACGCGCCTTGCTGACATATCGAAGCAATTTTCTTCAGTAGCTCGTCGGTACTGTAAATCCACCCAATGCCCGTTCTAACCTCTTTGGCGGTCGGCCTCATTCCCTCAATGAGTCTTTGAATCTGTGGGTGTTCGCTGCGATATTCGTTGAAAGTGTCTTGCGCTCTCCCTTGTGAGTATTCTTCGAATATTGCTTCAAAATCTTGGGTGTAGATCTTATTCTTGCCTCGTTGGTGCGCATGTCGTGCAGCCAGTGTGCAGAGTTTAACCAAGTCACGCGGTCGTCTCCGTATAAGTGTCATGAGAACGCGGTACATGGGCGCGTTTTCCCATTTGCCTCCCCCCTGAAACCGTTCGTCCATTACTGGTAATAGATATCGCGCAAGTTCGCGCTGCTTCACTGACTCTATTCCCGGCCCGGGATCACGCCCGAAGAATGTCTCAATCCGCTTGACGAGAAGAATAAGAATTTCATGATTTGTCCAGGTAAACCATACCACTGAGCCTTCTGTTTTGTCAGTGGATTCGTCCGATGTCCTGTAAAGAAAGTAGACATCGGACCGGAGGGCTACTCGAAACTGCAGTCCTGGAAACTCTGTGCATAGATCCATAACCGCACTTAGCAATGCTGAAATGCGTGCGATTTCGTCCTTGCGTGCGGCCCAGCCCCGATCCAGGTCGTCAACGTATATTCGAATCTTCTTCTTCTCAAGGAATTTGGAGGCGAGGGCAATCTTTGTGGGTGTCTCGTCCACGCCAGTTTTAGCGAGGAATCCTGAAACGCTGTCAATTAGGAGGCTTAGAAACCTTCCCCCGGGTTGCGTGACGCTTTGCAATAACGCGCTGTCTCCAATCCCGAAGTCTCCAAGTACCTTTTTTGCGATTACCTGCAAAAGACCTTGTTTCCAGTCCTTGATTCTCTGGAGAAAGTCTACGTTGCCTTTGGCGATTTCGACGACATCATCTGGCTTTATCAAGATTGGTAGCGTGCCGGATGAATAGTCCTCGGACATGGCGTAACGTATTAGTGCAGATTTCCCAATTCCCTTATGGCCGACGACTATGCGCAACGGCAGATCCGCCGTGACCCGCTCGTACACTTTCCCTTTGAAATAATATTCGCGAAGTCTTCGAATGTCCTCGTAGTCCGCTGCCTCGTTGCCAAAGAGCTTTTCAATAGTGGCATCATCGAACGAGACAGTATAATTAGTCATTTTTTGCGCTCATCTTGGTTTGCAATAACCGCTGTGACGGCGATTCGGCAGACAATTTGTTGAGAAGCTATAAATAATTCTTCACTTATGGCTTGGCAAGTTGTTTGGCGCGCACGCGCATCCAAGGGCGCCATCGCCCATAGGCAGCGTCTCCGATCGCTATCCGGTTAGCCGGTGGCATTCACGGTAGACCTAGGCAATGCGATTGGGCCGACTTCCCCACTTGCCAAACCCTCATCCAGGGTACGCCACCCACGTTGGTTTGCGCACTAGGCTTAATGCGACTTTCATACTTCCAGGCCTCGCCGCTGCGCAGTGGGCTGCTGGGCGCCTGTCAGGAAGACCGCATCAATTGCACTACCGCCCACCTAGACCCCACAACGCCGTCCCCTCCGCCACCCGCCCCAACAGCTGCGGCAAGGTGGCCTCGTCTGCCATCAGCGACCCCCAGGCGGTGTGTGAGAGCCCCGGCAAAGCCGGCAGCGCGGCCAGCGCCGTGGGCGTGCTGTGCAGCAGGTGGGTGAACGCATCGGCCACATGCACGATGGCGCTGAGGGAGGCCGTGCCGTCGGCGTCGGGCCCGGCGGGCTGGTGGTGGCGGTTGATGGCGTCGGCGATGGTGTCGGGCAGGTGCCAGTGGCGGGCGATGGTGGCGCCGACGGCAGCGTGGGTGCTGCCCAGCAATTGCTGTTCGGCCTGGCTCAGGCTCAGGGCTTGGGCCTGGCTCAGCTGGCGTGCTTGCGCTGCCGCCTGGGGTGCGAACAAGGCCATCACCAGTTGGCCCACGTCGTGCAGCAGGCCGGCGACGAAGGCTTCTTCGGCGTCTTGCCGGCCCATCGGGGCCAGTTCGCGGGCGGCGGTGGCGGTGGCCAGGGCGTGGGCGCGGTACAGCGCCAGGTTGAAGCCTTCGGGCTGCAGCGGCAGCAGCATCTGCTGCACCGA
>CAKZXL010000641.1 GCA_937883885.1 uncultured Aquincola sp.
ACCAGCACGGCGAAGCCTTCGCCCAGATTCGAGTCGGCCGTCAGCGTGACACCGGAACCGGTCAGGCCCGCGTTCGCAAGGATGCCTGCAGGCACCACGTTGCCGCCAGCGTCCTTCAGTTCGAACTTGGTGACCGCGGCTGCAAGGGTGCCGGCCGCCTTGAAGTTCACGAAGTCGGCATTGCGCACGTTCACGATGACGGGCGTGCCGGCGGTCGTGTTCGGGAACAGCGCGACCGAGGGGCGCGGCGACTCGTAGCCCACGTAGAACGTCTCGAAGACGCCGGTCTGGCCAGCAGACGGATACGCGACCAGGTTGCCAGCCGCTGCCACCTGCGGGTAAGCCTCGCTGGCCGGCGCGCCCAGCACCGTGACGCACATCGGGATGCCGGCAGCGTCGGTGCCAACGCCCACGCCGACGTTGGTGGCCGGGCTCAGCACCGCAGCGGCGTGGTACACGGTGTTCAGCAGACCCAGCACGCAGTCGCCAGCCTTCATCGTTGCGCCGGTGCCGCCCACTGCCTCGGTGACGAAGCCGCTCGGGTAGCCCGCCTTGGTGGCGCGGCCGCCCTGGGTTGCTTCGTAGTAGTCGGCCTTGGTCGGGTCTTCGGCGTGGCCGAGGCCCAGGGCGATGTTCGTCGTCAGGTACTTGGCATGCGCCGCGGCGGCGGTGTCCAGTGCGGTGCTCTGCGAAACCACGCCGGCGCCGGCGGCCGAGCGGGTCGCGTTGATGGCCGTGAACGCTTCGGCTGCGAAGCCATTGGCCGCGTACGTCGAGGTGCCGGCGGCCGTCTTGAGGGTGCCGGCGTTCGTCACCACGTCAGTCGAGGGCGTCGTCACCGTGCCGCCGCCGGGGTTGGTCACGCCGCCGCCGGTCGAGCCGCCGGAGTTGGAGTCGCTGCCACCACCGCCACCACCGCATGCGGCGAGCGTTGCGGCGAGCGCCAGAACGCTGAGGGTGCGGAAGGTGTTCGTGCGTGCATTCATCGGGAAAAAACTCCAAGAGGGAGGTGGTAGACGCCGGCCAGGTCCGTTGTGCGTCAATGCAAATAACATATCACATGCAGAGTGACTTGCCAAGCTGACTGGGCAGTCCAGCACGCTGGTCGGACCGCTGCTCCACAGGCGTCATCGGCCAGCCGGCGCAAAAGTTAAGTGCTCACTAACTGACGCCACCCTGAGTCCAGCCTGCTTGCACGTGGGTGCTTCGGGCTGTAACAGAGAGGGAATGGGCGGACGGTCTTGAGACGCCCCGTCGAGTGCCTTGAAGCGACCCCCGAGCCGCGCGAGAAGTGCTTGCGGCACAGCGCGTGACGTCAAGCGTGAAGTTGGGCTCTTGACCAGGGTCCGACACCAGCGAACCTTGTCCTCGGTCGGCGTGTTGTCGCCGCGCGGGCGCGAAGGGGAACTCCAGCGACGACCGGGGGTGTAGCTTTCAGCGGTCCAGCCGGCAGCGGTCAGCGTCGTACCGGGCTCGCTCGCCAGCGTGTACGTGATGATCCGCTCGAAGCCGCGACGTTTTGCCTCTCGGGCCGCCCAGCCGTAGAGCAGCGAGCAGGCGTTCCACTCGAGGCCTTGAGGCAGGTCCTGGCGGATGCATAGCCGGTTGACCTCGACGATGCGCTTCTGGTCGAGCATCCGCGCGACCGGGCGACCGACGACGACAACGCCGAGGAGGTCCGAGCCATTCATCACGCCGGCACCGAAGCGCCAACCCGCTGGGCGCTTGCAGTGTCGATGATGGTCATGCACGAATTCCTTGGCCGTGGCCCAGTCGACGGGGGCGACTGTCAGGTTCCAGTCCAGGATGAGCTGCCCACCGGATTCGATGACGCGCCTGACGCCACCACCGCAGCCCGGCACACCGCGCATCAGCTCGTTCAGGCCAGTTCGCCCTAACCACTGCCCAGCTGCTTTCGGGTCGTCGTTCAGGAAGTCCGTCACGGCCTCGTGCATGCCATGGCAGCAGGTATCGAGCATGAACTCCCGCGGCCCAAAGACCTCGAACACTTCGGCAACCTCGGCCTCGCCGCAGAAGAGGCATTCGGGCGCCAGCGGACGTCCGAGGCTGGTCTGCAGCGCCTCCCTCTCTTCCAGCGTCGTGTTCATGCTGCCGCCAGCATGTCGCGCGCATCGGCGGCCGCAAGCGCTGGCCGAGAACTGAACAACTCGATGTCCGGGTGCCATGTCCTGAGGACGAAGGCCGGCCATGAGCTGCCTTGCTCAGCCATCCGAAGCTCGACGGTGGACAGGTCGTTGACGAGCACCCGATGAGGGATGTCGCCGGCGTGCTGGAGGGGAAACATCCGACCCTCGAAGAGGTCCGTAAACGCCAGCTCCTCGTACTGCCGGATGAGCGCGCGGCTTCGCGCGCCAATCACCATGTAGCGGACCTGTGCCGCACGACAGAACAGGAACGCAGCCTTCATCAACGCAGGCTTGGTGAGCGGGTCGGCTCCAGGCACCACGGCGAGCCGGGCGAGTTCCGCGCGCGTACCCAGGGAGATGTCGTCCGGAAGGAGAACGCTCTGCTCGATGAGAATAGGACCGGCGGCGCTGGTCTGCAGGCGGACCGTGCCAGTGGCGGCACCGGAACGCTTGTCGACGCAAAGGAGCACGGCGACGCCAGGTGCGGCGTCCAACTGGTCAGGAGCACCCATCGCGCCGCGTAGATGGGGAAGGTGGCGCCCGTAGGCCTGGGCGCGCACTCGACAGGCAGCCAGGATGTCTTGATCCGTCCGCGCCAGCCGCAAACGGAAGCTGAGCAGTTCAGCGTGAGGAGTGGCGCTCATAGTGCGTGTCCGTGGTGTAACGGATATCAGATACACGGTCATGCGATTTCCGACAAGGCCTCGCCATTGAGGCGCGAAGCTCAGGCGGCAACAAGAGCGCTTCCGTCCGCGAGACGCCGGCTCACCAAGGCAGTGGCACTGAAAGCCAGGACATCCGACGGTCGCCGGCAAAGCACACTGAGATGCCGAGCAGCGGGAGGAGACCGGCCCGCTACGTCCGGGTGGTGCCCCACAGGCGACGACAGGTGCGAGAAACGGGCGCGTCTGCGGCCGGCGCCGCAGCGGGTACACCAGAGCCGGGTGCTAGATGGATGTCCTCAGGCGCCGCGTCGCGACCAGCGGGGCGCTTGCCTGAGGCGC
>CAKZXL010000642.1 GCA_937883885.1 uncultured Aquincola sp.
GCAGCGTGTGGAAGCTGCTGGTGCAGGAGGGCGACGAGGTGGCCGAAGGCCAGCCGCTGCTGGTGGTGGAGAGCATGAAGATGGAGTTCAGCGTGCCCGCCCCCGCCAGCGGCCGCGTGCTGCGCCTGTGCTGCCGCGAGGGCGGCGCGGTGGCGGCGGGGCAGCGGGTGGCGGTGCTTGTCTAGCTCGTCGACGATACTGGCGTCTTACCTGTCTTCACCGAGTAGCGTGGACCGCGAACTGCCGTCGCCAGGTTGATCAGCATCACCTGTCCCACATCGACCATTCGAACAGTGGGTGCAGAGCGGCCGGGCGCTGGTTCACCGACGGCGAGGCCAGGTCCAACTGCTCAACGCGACGTGAACTAGCTGCACCCGCCGGTGTCACGCACGCTGAAGCGTGCGCGCCAGTCGGCGAAGTGCTGCCCGGCCCGCGCGTAGGCCTTGTGGGTAGTTGGATTGCGGATGTCGGCGGTGAAGAACTCCAGCGTGCGCGACTTGGTGCGGGCGTTGGGCGCAAGCAGCGCTGGCACTGGCGCGGCGGGCAGGATTTCGATCTGGGTGGGGACGAACATGGCCGTCGAGGGGTGTGATTGATATCGTTCTTTGTTAATCACAGCTCGACCGCTTCAACTCCCGCCAGCGCTCTCGTCCTTAGCTGGCCAAAGTTGGTTGATCAGCTCGCAGACGATCTGAAACGTCCGCAGGACGTTTGCGTGCAACATCTGACTTCCGTGCGCATACTCGTTTCGCAGTCTCGGTAGACCCTGGAGGAACTGCTGCAGCCAGTCGAATCCCATGTCGTCGGCGGTCGGCACAGCCGGGCTATTGGGCAGCACCAATCGATCCAGCCCGTTCCGCTCCATGAACTCAATCTGCTCGATGCAGCGGCGATCCTCTGCAAGCTGCTGCGCCCACTGGCCTCGGAGAGTAAGACCTTCATTCGTGATAAGGCCGATTCTTGCGGCCATAGTCAGGAGCTGTGTCAAGCCAGCGGGGCGACCTCTTCCCTTGGGCTTCCCGCTCTTCGCGTACGGTCCCAGAACTGCACCCGCGTCGTCAATCACTCCTCGCCGCACCAGGGCAAATCGCAGCGCCATTTCCAGCGATGCCAATGCCTGGTGCTCTGCAACGACATGAAATCGGTAGACATGCCACGCGAAAAGGTACAGATTCCGCGCCGTGTCGTAGTGAACCAGAACCTCCGCGGGCACCATGTCGTGCAGTCGAAGTTCTGCAATGCATTCGTACCGATCGCGCTGCTCAAGCGGACGGACTGCCGCGCCCTCAAGAACTGCTAGGTAGAGCATTCGCGCATCAGGAGCGGCGAGCTGATGAAGAGACCTGAGCCCGTCCACGGGCTCAGCATGGCCGTCGTCTCCCTCCGGCGATCCTTCGACGTCCGCCGCGTTCGGTTCCTCACGGCTCACGCTGAGTCTCCGGTTTGATCAGCGGCCTTGATAGTCAGCGGTGCGGCGGACGGATCATGTTTGAAGTGAATGACCAGCATGTCATCGTCCTTGTCGACTCCGCCGGGCTCGATTTCAACTCCGGCCAGGATGTCGCCCTGGTTCAACCGATGTGCGAAGAGGTTGCGCTGATTCGGCTTGTCCTCCATGCCTGTGAAGTGCTGGAACTGCGCGAGCGTGATGCGACCGCCCAAGAGATCAAGGAGCGCCCTTGCCGAAATCTTGATGGTCATTGCCGACCTCGCTGAAGTGATCTGTGTTCCCAGGTACCAGCCGCGGGCGTCGTGCCCGTATAGCGCCTGCTGTTGCAGCGAACGTGCCTGGTAGCCTTCAAATCGAGGGGGTGGAAGATGCGAGATCAAGTCGGTAAGTGCGCTCTGGTCGAGAGCCAAGCCTGGCCGGACGAGCAAGTCAGCACGCCACAGTTTCTTCTCGTTCGTCCACGTCCAACTTGATGATTCACGTCTCGGAGATAAGACGACGACGGCATCCACCCCGCCCTCGGCCTTTCGTAGGAAATGCTCGATGACCTGTCTGCCCGTCACAGCCGATATGGAGCGCATTCGCGGATTCAGGTCGCGAAGCATTCGAGCACCGGCATCGGCGACGACGATGCAGCGCAGGCCTTGGAAATCGGGAATCGTGAGCTGTCGCCGTTTCGCCGTTAGCGCCTCGTAGAGGGGGTTGTCTTCCAGGGAATACGCTTCCGCTGGCATCGAGCTGAAGAAGTTGCTGAGTGGATGCTGGCGAATCGCATGCCATGTCACCACAAAGTGCGTGTTCCCCTGCCTGACTTCGAGTTGTGAACTTCGATCGGCCTGCCCGAGCCAAGCCTTAAGCGCTTGGCGCGTCGCTTCGTCGGGGACGAAGTCGCGATCGATCCTTCGCCGACGGACGTAGCCTTGCGGTCCATAGCCGCTCTCTTCAGCGAACGTGAAGTGAAGATGCTTACCGTAGCCCTTCCCTACCGTGTTTGCGAACTCGCATAGTCGCGCTGCGATGCGGCGCATCTCGTCTTCTTGCGACAGCCGCCCATCAGAGATCGCAGTGACCTCCACTGCGCACGGCGCAGGGGCAAACAGAGTCTCCGAGTAGGCATCTGGGCGCCGTTCGCCGAACCACTCTGGCTCGATCTCAATGTCACCAAGCTTTCCTAGCGCCCAAAGAACGCCCAGCTCCATTTCGGCTGGCAGCGCCTGATCGACGCGTTTGCTTTCAAGCCGAGCACGCAAGTCGTTGAGCTTGCCAAGATCCATCCGGCCGGATAGATCGTCCAGCATGCTTTGCAGCCGTCGTCGGGTAAAGACAGGCATAAGCGTTTGGTGATGGTGCTGGTGAAACGCAAACTTCAGTGATTGTCGGCACGTAACCCAGGGAATACGTATCGTAAGCGGTCAATAGATCACCTGCCTATGGTGCCTCGAATAGCTCTCATTCGGACCGGAGATTTCCCCTTTTGTTCAACGTCAGGCAGCGGGGAGTACCGACACGTCTAATTGCCAGTGTCCCGCTTGTCTAGCCAAGCAGGCGCCTCGCCGCCCCCGCCAGCCCGCCAAAGATGCTGGCCGCCACCCGCTGCGGAAACCACGCCGGCAACTGCCCCTGCACCTCTTCGATCACGGCCGGGGTGCGTTCGATCAACTCGTCGATCAGCGCCTGCACACCCCGCCCGTCTTCGGTGGTGATGCCGTGGCGCAGGCCCAGCGCCACCCAGTGGCGGTGGTGGATGTCGCGCATGCGCCAGTGGGCGTTCTTCGAGCGCACGGCCATCGCCATGCGTGCCCGGTGCGGTGAGATGCGGGCGGGTCCTTCGCCCAGCACCGGGTAGGCCGACAGCACGTCGTACAGCGGCGTCATGCGGTAGCGGCCGCCGGGTTGCAGGAACAGGCTGAAGTTCTTCGCATGCCCGTCGGTGGCGCACAGCAGCCAGAACAGCAGCTGCGCCCGGAAGAAGTCGCGCCGGTCTTGCGCGCGTTCGGTCGAGCCATCCAGCACGGCCAGGATGCGGTCGATGCCGGGGCCGCCGTCGGCTTCGTACTTGGCTTCGGGTGGCACGCCGGTGGCCTGGCACAGGTCTTCCTGCGGCAGGCGCAGCAGCCGCGGCGCACCCCGCGGCGGCGACCACCAGCGGCGGTCGAAGCGCTCGACGCCCAGCACCCGCACATCTTCAAACTGCAGCGGGTGGCAAGTGGCCACCGGCAGGCCGAAGGCCTTGAGGATCAGGGCGCACAGCCACTCGTTCTCGACCGAGTCGCGCAGATCGAGCCGCATGCCGCCCACCAGGCCCAGCGGCAGCTTGAGGATGTGGCTGGTGGGCGTGCTGCCGCGCGGCAGGCACCACTGGCCGCCGTGCCACAGCAGCGCGGTTTTCTCCTGCGCGCCGGCGATGGAGATGCGGAAGTCTTCGTCGTCGGTGCCGCGGCCCAGGGTCTGAGGCGTGCTGGCGCTGCGCAGCAACTGGGCCACCTGGGCTTCGGTCAGCGGCTCGGCTTTCACCGGTGCCGCGCCGTTGGAGGCCTGGTTGTCGGGCAGGATTTCCAGCGCACCCACGCAGTCGCGGCCGATCTCGGCCAGCAGGTCGAAGGCCGAGGTGGAACCGGTGCCGAAGCGCCGCGCCAGGCGCTCGCGGATGTCGCGGCTGTCGGGCAGCAGGTTCTCGAAGTACGCCCGTACAGCCGTGCCGCGATGCGGCGCATTGCCGGGCAGAAAAGGCAATGAAAGCGACAACGGCCGTCCGGTCTCGGACTGCAGCCAGGCCGGGTCGTACTGCAGCAGGTCGGGCCCGTTGGGCGCCAGCGTCCAGCGGCCGACGCGCTCGCCGTTCATCCAGAGCCCCAGCGTGCGGCTGTGCGATGGGCGGGCCATGGCGTTACCAGGGGGGCGTCTCGGCCACGCGCAGGGGCGCCGCAGCGTCAGGGTCGGGCTGGCTCAGCACCCATTCCACGCCCAGGATGTGCAGCAGCTTCAGCAGCCGGGCGGCGCCCACGGTTTCGGCGTTGCGTTCCAGCGCCGAGTAGGTTTGCTGCGTGACGCCCAGGCGCAGCGCCACCTCACGCTGGGTGAGGCCCGCCTGCTTGCGAAAGGCCTGCAGCAGCGCGGGCAGCTGGTCGGCCGTGCGAAGGTGAAACTTCGGCATACAGCGTTTGGTTTGTTTTCTGCGTTTACAGCGTTTGAGCTGTATCTGCAGAATACACATCAAAGGCTGTGCGTGCAAGCCTCGTCGCGCAGGTACTGCCGCGCATAACGGCTGCCCAGGCTGGTCAGCACCTCGTAGCCGATGGTGCCGGCGGCGGCGGCCACGTCGTCCACGGTCAGCTGCTCGTCCAGCAGGTCGAGCAGGCTGCCTTCCTGCAGCGCGCCGGCCGGCAGGTCGGTGGCGTCCACGGTGATGGTGTCCATCGACACCTTGCCCACCAGCGGCAGCACCTGGCCGTTGAAGCGCACCGCGCCGCGGTTGCTCAGGCTGCGCAGCCAGCCGTCGGCGTAGCCGGTGGCCAGGGTGGCGATCAGCGTGGGGCGCTGCGCCGTCCATGCATGGCCGTAGCCCACACCGGTGCCGGCCGCGATGTGGCGCAGCTGCAGCACCTTGCTGCGCAGGCGCACCACCGGCCGCATCGGGTTGGGCCGGCCGGCCATCGGCGCCACGCCGTACAGCGCGGCACCGGGTCGCAGCAGGTCATGGTGGTAGACCGCGCCCAGCCACACGCCCGACGAATTGGCCAGGCTGGCCGGCGCGGCGGGCAAGCGTGCGCGGGCGGCGGCAAAGCGCTGCAGCTGCAGGGCATTGATCGGCGCTTCGGCCTGTTCGGCGCTCACCAGGTGGCTCATCACCAGCTTCAAGTCCACGCCGTCCAGCAGCTGCGGGTCGGCGGCCAGGCGGTCGAACTCCTCGGGCGGCATGCCCAGCCGCGCCATGCCGGTGTCCATCTGCAGCGCGGCGGGCAGGCGGCGGCCCAGGCCGCGGGCCAGCCTGGTCCAGGCCTGCACCTGGGCCAGGCTGTTGAGCACCGGCACCAGCCCGTGGGTCACGGCTTCCAGCTCGCTGCCGGGCAGCAGGCCGTGCATCACGAACAGCGTGGCATCGGCCGGCAGCAGCGGGCGCAGCGTCAGGCCTTCGTCCAGATGGGCGACGAAGAA
>CAKZXL010000643.1 GCA_937883885.1 uncultured Aquincola sp.
GAAGTGGCCCTCGATCACGTAGCGGCTGCCCGGGTGCACCAGGCGCGCCAGCGTGATGCCGGTGCCGCGGCTTTCGGTGCGGCGCACGATGACCAGGCAGCTTTCGTCGCGGCGGATGCCCAGCAGCCTGGCTTCTTCCGCGGTGGGCGTGCACGACTCGATGGCGTAGTGCGCTTCCCAGGTGGGCGCCACGTCCAGCAGGTAGTGGGTGGGCGTGACCTGGGTGAAGTCCTGGTCCAGGTAGCCCGGGGCGCAGGCGGGGTTGACGTAGCGGTCTTCGCACTGCAGCGGCACGCCGTTGTCGTGGTGCACGATCAAGGTATGGAACACCGGCGCGCCGGCCTGCATGCCCAGCTGCTGCGCCAGACCGGGCGAGGCCGCCTCTTCCCGCTTCAGGTGCACCACGGCCTTGTGTTCGTGGCCGCGCGCCTGGATATCTTCCTGCAGGTCGCGTATCGTCAGCGTGGACGACACCCGGTGCAGCTGCGCCGCATAGGTGCCCGAGCCCTGCACCCGATCGACCAGGCCTTCGGCCTGCAGCTCGCGCAGCGCGCGGTTGACCGTCATGCGGCTGACGTTGAAGCGTTGCACCAGCTCCGCCTCCGACGGCATCAGCGTGCCGGGTGTCCAGCGGCCCTTGGCCAGCTCGCGCTTGAGGTACTGTTTGACCCGGGCGTACGGCGCCGGGGCGGCGGTGGAGGTGGTCTTGGTCGGCATGCGCAGATCCTACTTGCCTGAAGTTGTATAGACAAGTAGAGTCTGCAGGATGACTGCGACCCTACTCGACCCTGGGCGTTTGACGCTCGATGTGCTCCAGGCCGTGCATGCCGGCGGCGTCACGCTCACCGTAGCCCCGCATGCGGCGGCGGCCGTGCAGGCCAGCGCCGCCGTGGTGCAGTCGGCCGCCGCGGGCCAGGCGCCGGTGTACGGCGTCAACACCGGTTTCGGCAAGCTGGCCAACCAGCGCATCAGCGAAGCCGACCTCGACACCCTGCAGCTCAACCTCATCCGCTCGCACAGCGTGGGCGTGGGCGCGCCGCTGCAGCCGCCGGTGGTGCGGCTGATGCTGGCCACCAAGGCCGCCAGCCTGGCGCGCGGCCATTCGGGCGTGCGGCCGGTGGTCATCGACACCTTGCTGGCCGTGCTCAATGCCGGCCTGGTGCCCTACGTGCCCAGCCAGGGTTCGGTGGGTGCCTCGGGCGACCTGGCGCCGCTGGCCCACATGACGCTGGCGATGATGGGCGAAGGCGAAATGCTGGTGGACGGCGAGCGCCGGCCGGCGCTGCCGGTGCTGCAGCAAGCCGGCATCGCGCCGCTCAAGCTGGCCGCCAAGGAAGGCCTGGCGCTGATCAACGGCACGCAAACCTCGACCGCGCTGGCGCTGCATGCGCTGCTGGCCTTTGAGCCGGTGCTGGAATCGGCGCTGGTCATCGGCGCGCTCACCATCGACGCGGCCCGCGGCAGCGATGGTCCGTTCGATCCACGCATCCATGCGCTGCGGGGCCAGCCCGGCCAGATCGACGTGGCCCAGTATTACCGTGCACTGCTGCAGGGCAGCGCCATCCGCGCCTCGCACGCCGAAGGCGACGACCGGGTGCAGGACCCGTACTGCCTGCGCTGCCAGCCCCAGGTGGTAGGCGCTTGTCTAGACCAGTTGCGCCATGCGGCGCTGGTGCTGGTGCGGGAAGCCAATGCGGTGACGGACAACCCGTTGGTGTTCGCGGAAGACGGCGCGATGATCTCAGGCGGTAATTTTCATGCCGAGCCCGTGGCCCTGGCCGCTGACGGCATGGCCCTGGCGATCGCTGAAGTCGGCGCCATCGCCGAGCGCCGCATCGCGATGCTGATCGACAGCGGCGTGTCGCGGCTGCCGCCTTTCCTCACCGCCAACGCGGGCCTGAACAGCGGCTTCATGATCGCCCACGTCACCGCGGCTTCGCTGGCCAGCGAGAACAAGTCGCTGGCCCACCCGGCCAGCGTGGACAGCCTGCCCACCTCGGCCAACCAGGAAGACCATGTGTCCATGGCCACCTTCGCGGCCCGCCGGCTGCAGGCCATGATCAACAACACCGCGCACATCCTGGGCATCGAGCTGCTGGCTGCGGCGCAAGGCATCGAGTTCCTGCGCCCGCTGCAAAGCTCGGCTGCGCTGGAAGAAGTGCATGCGCTGCTGCGCAGCCACTGCCCCAGCATCGACGTCGACCGCTACCTGGCGCCCGACATCGAGCGTGCCACGGCCCTGGTGCACAGCGGTGCATTGGCGCGCATCTTGCGAACGTTGCCGGCATTGCCGGCGCTGTGGATCCCGGCCTGATCTCCCCCTTCAAGAAGCGAGCCCCATGATGTCCAAAGCCTCCGTCCTTTGCCTTGCCGCCACCCTGGCCTGCGCCACCGCCGTGCCGCTGGCCCATGCCCAGGAGACCAAGGTCGCCATCGGCATCTCGGGCTGGACGGGCTTTGCGCCGCTCACGTTGGCCAAGGAAGCGGGCCTGTTCAAGAAGCACGGCCTGGACGTCAGCTTGAAGAAGATCCCGCAGAAGGACCGCCACCTGGCCCTGGCTTCGGGCGACATCCAGTGCGCCGCCACCACGGTGGAAACCTGGGTGGTGTGGAACGCCAACGGCGTGCCCGGCACCCAGATCTTCCAGATGGACAAGAGCTACGGCGCCGACGGTCTGGTGGTCAAGCCGGGCATCAACAAGATCACCGACCTCAAGGGCAAGACGCTGGCGGCCAGCGCGCCCGGCACCGCGCCGTACTTCGGCGCCGCGTGGATCCTGAAGAAGAACGGCATGTCCATCAAGGACGTGAAGGTGCTGACGCTGGAGCCGCAGCCGGTGGCCAATGCCTTCCTGGCGGGCACCGACGGCATCGACGCCGGCATGACCTATGAGCCCTACCTGAGCAGCGTGCGCGCCAAGCCCGAGGCGGGCAAGATCATCGCCACCACGCTGGACTACCCGATGGTGATGGACACCTTCGGCTGCGCGCCGAAGTTCCTGGCCGACAACCCCAAGGCCGCCAAGGGCTTGGCCGACGCCTACTTCGATGCGCTGGACATGATCAAGTCCGACCCGAAGAAGAGCTACGAGATCATGGGCGGCGACGTCAAGCAAAGCGGCGAAGCCTTCGAGAATTCGCAGAAGTTCCTGCGTTGGCAAGACCGCGCGGCCAACCAGAAGTTCTTTGCCGGTGAGCACCAGCAGTTCAGCAAGGAAGCCGCCGACCTGCTGCTGGAGGTGGGCATCATCAAGCAGATCCCCGACCTGACGAAGCTGGCCGACACGCGCTTCCTGAACTGATTTCCCAAGCAAGGGCCGCATGTTCATCGAGGTCGTCGACGCGCCCGGGGGCCTGCGCTTCCCGGCTGAAGTGATGGGCTTGCCGGCCGACGGCGCGCCGGCCGCACCGCTGCCGTTGGCGGTGCTGTCCCACGGCAATGGCGGCAGCTACCAGATCTACCGTGCGCTGTGCCATGCGCTGGTGGCGGCGGGGTGGCTGGTGGCCGCGTTCGATCACCCGGGCAATAACCGCAAGGACGACCGGCTCAAGGGCACATTGCAGAACCTGCAGGACCGGCCGCGCCATGTGGGCTTGGTGATTTCCGAGGTACTGGCGCGCCTGCCCATCGACCGTGATCGCATCGCCGTCGTCGGCCATTCGCTGGGCGCCTATACGGCGCTGGCCGTGGCGGGCGGCCAGGCCCATGCCCGCAGCGGCGAAGCGGTGGCGCCGGCGCACGATGCGCGTGTCAAGGCCCTGGTGCTGCTGGCGCCGGCCGCCTTCTTCTTCCAGGCCCCCGATGCCTTGCGCGCGGTCAACCTGCCCATCCTGCTGATGGAAGCCGAGCACGACGACATCACGCCGCTGAGCCAGGGCGAGATCATTCGTCAGGGCGTGGCCGATGCGCGGCGCGTCGACAGCCGGGTGGTGCCGGGCGCGGGCCATTTCTCGTTCATCAC